>JAJYDO010000102.1 GCA_021777355.1 Actinomycetes bacterium
TGGAGGTAGTACTTGGCCTTTCCTACCCGAGTCGGTGTTTCGTCAAAGTGCACTACCGGAGATGTGCGAAGTTGACTGGTCACCTCTTCCATGAAGGCATCAAGTCCCGAGGCACCTTCTTCGTAGCAATCATCTAAGAATCCAGTTGAGCATGACAGGCCAAGCAGGTCCTCCATTGCCTCAGCTGCCCGCTCAAATGGTAGATGCTGGCGGGCCAAGAGGTAAAGACCGAAGGCACGTACCCTGGGACCGTAACCAGCCTGTGCTCTAGCCTCTTTGGGAAAGGTACCCTCATTGAGCTGGCCACACAAACAGCGCAGCTTAAAGACACGATGTTCAGTGACTTCTACCTTGGGCTCTGGGATGTCAAAGACCTGACGGACCTCTTCACCAACTATCTCGGCCTCAAAAAGGTCTGCACCACAGCATGAACACATCTCAGGGCGGTGAGAGACAATATGGTCGGGGACTTCCACTTGAGCGAGGTGTGCCCCAGGAGAACCAGGTTGTTTACCGGGCTTGCGTCCCAATGCACGACGGGCCTTTCGATTCGGACTTTCTGGCTTAAAGGCGGTTCCAAAGGTATCTGAGGAAGGAGGCATGGATGAATTCTGTGAATTACGTCCGAGTTTCTTCTCAAGTTCGGCAATCTTGCGGGTCATTCCCTCCATGGTGTCATTGAGCATCGAGATCTTATTTTCAAGTGCAGTGTTGGCAGCTCGCAACAGAGTGTTCTCAGCTAAGAGGGCTTGCATATCTTGTCCGTGATCCGTCACGTATACCAGTTCAGCAGGTTCATTTACAAATCGCGAGCACCTATCCAATACAAACGCGCTGGTAGCGCGAATATTTGAAAACTTTTTCTAAAGAGCGACCTTAAAGTGACCTGAAATGGATGTTAGAACGAACCCGTAGCACGTGAATGGTTACCAATTGAGGAAGATTCCTGGGTAGGGATTGACTACACCTTAAATGGTGAGGCCCAGGTAGGAGAAGCTCCATACAAAAATGGTCAGAGACTCATTGTGAGAAGAACAAGGATAATTGGTGAGCAAGCTGACTTATTCCCAAACTACTCCTACCACGCTTTTGTAACAAGTTGTGAAGGAGACCAAGTGAAATTAGATGCATTCCACAGAAATCACGCAACAGTTGAACTTGACATTAGAGATCTAAAAGAAGGGGTGGGGCTTAGTCATATGCCCAGTGGCAAATTTAATGCCAATGGGGCATGGTGTGTAATTGCAACACTGGCCCACAATATGATGAGATGGCTCAATTCAATCGGAGACAACCAAACCAAGAGGATTACTGCAAAATCATTCAGAAAGAGATTCATTGTATTTGCAGCCAGAATAACTACAAGGGCCAGAACTTACATACTTCACTTACCCGAGAAGTGGCCATATGCAAAAGCTTGGGTCAAAACCCTAAATGCCTTAGCCCTCCTACCTGGATTCACCTAGCAATCTGGCTCTTAGAGGTTGCCCCTTATCGTAGCTAGCAACCTCCATTACTAACTAAACTCAAGGCCTTACATCACTGCGCCCAAAATTCAAAACCTCTCACTGCGAACCAGTACCTGAGGACTAAAAATACAAAACCTTGTTGGAAATCTCAGAGTCAACCATTTTTCGGTGGATTCAGGTTAAGTAGAGTCAATAAATGACAAGCTGAAGGGCTACTCGGGTTGATACCCGCCACAAACACTTATAGTTTTCAACGAACAATCAATCCGGTATAAAATGTGTATCTCGTGGTAGAATACAAGTACACAATGACAGGTAAAGTCACTGTGATAGCGTTAACAGCAATATGAAATATTTAAAAATGATACCAGTAATGGTACTAGTTTCCATCTTCTTAAACAATTGTTTAGTGCCTCCGCCAAATAACGTATTGCTTATTAACGGATCCAGTTCCTATGATGCTCCGGATCCAGCAGGAGTATTAATTTATCCGAAAGTTGCAGAAATATTTGCCACGGATTCCGTTATCAATGGAGTATCTTATAAGATTCCTTCCTATTTCGTAAACACTACAAGTTATTCCACTTTAGGATTACATGACTCCCTGCCTAATGGAATCAGTTGGTCATCGGGCAATTACTGGGCTCCCGCTGTGAGGTACGTAGGCGGCAGATTTTTAATGATGGTATCTGTTAGCGTAGCCGGTAGGGCAAACTGCGTGGCCGCTGCCACTTCGCAATATGGAGAGACATTTTCTCAGGCTTCATTTCAGCTCTGTGACCCCAACCCGGCCGTCGGGGTACTGGATCCTTCGATATTTGTTAATTCAGGACAGGTATGGCTGTTATATAGTTTGCAGTCATCGCCAGGTGGAGGATCTGAAATCGATATACAGCAACTTTCATCGGACGGACTTTCAGCAGTTGGTCCACCGTACCTACTTGTGAATTATAATCAGTTATCTTATTTAGTTTCTCAGCCCGGACCCAACTCCTTCATTGAAAATCCGTCAATGACGCCTGACGACTATAACCTATTTGATTTAACGGTTTCAATTGGTAGTTGGAACACGCAGGGATATGAAACTGTCGAAGTACCTTGTTTATCCGTTAATAGCAATTGCATCGCTAGTTGCGGAGGCGAAATAATGCCGTTGTTAAACGGTGATTCGACCTCCTGGGGTCCAGGGGGTGCTTCAGTTATAACTGATAATTCACCTGCAAATAATTTTATGGTTTGGCATAATGGGCCGCCAAACAATAGAGTTGACGAGTTTGGAACAACATCGGAATATGATCCCTCTAATTCCACTTGCGCGACCACAAGTTCGGGAAGTAGTTTGTCTGCTTCCAAAATAATTAAATCAAACCCGCAGCCAGCCACTACGCTAAATCCAACTGTTCCATATCACTGGCTTCCAAGGGTGCCAAACTGGCCGGCTTCCAGTGTGCAAATAGGAAAATAAATTAGGGTGTTTATTTAGAAATTGATCAGGAAGTCATTTGTAGCGTTATTCTCTGCGGCTATAGAGGCAGTGGTTGGCCTTAGGTCTTATCGTCATGTGAAGCTCGGTAGTGATGCTTCTAATTACTTTCGAATTGCCAGCAACATTGCAAATGGAAGAGGCTTCAGTGACCACTTCCCCGACATACATTCCACTTTAGTTCACGCTACTGCCTGGCGACCACCTCTGTACCCTTTGATTCTCGCCGCAGCCTTCATAGTATTTGGTTCACACATACTTGTAGCACAAATAGTTAATTGTGGTATTTCCGCAATTGATTCGGTGCTTATATTTTCACTTGTTGTCAATGCACTGACTGAAAAGTATGGAACAGGAAAATCTAAAAATAATATCAAACTGAGTGGAGCGGCGGCCTCTTTAACTTTCATTACCTATCCACCACTATTTTCGAATTTCTTCGTTCCTCTTTCTGAGCCACTATTGATTCTCCTTATTTTATCTTCGGTCATGTTCTTTTCAAAGAAACGATATTACCTGACTGCGGTAACCTGCGGACTACTTATTTTAACAAAGCCTGGAACCGAAATGGTATTGCTCATCTCTTTAATATTGATATTTAAGAGAGTTGGATTTAAAAAGGCCGCCAAATGTTTATCGCTAACTTTGTTGATTATATTGCCTTGGATAACACGGAATTACATAGTATTAGGCGCACCGGTGCTGGAGACTTCAGATGGGTTCAATTTGGCGAGTGAGTACTCGGCTATTTCACAACGGTCTAACTCATTTGTTGATCCAGTATTTGATCCTGAATTTCGGAAATACTGGCCGTTAGAGAGTAACGAAGTGCGCTGGGATCATCAATTGGCAGCACTAGGCATATCAAATATAGTCGCTCATCCGATAGTGGTGTTGAAAACTGTAAAGAGGAATATTGAGATAATGTTCCAGCTGCGTCCATCAATGGCGGAACCAGCTGAAGCCTCTGATCTTAGGCACATTAGATTGATAAATGACACTTTGCCTTGGTATGCATTGGTGTCGGTAGTTGGTTGGATATTTGTCATAAGAATGAGAAAGGTGGATTACCTCAAGTATCTCATTTTGATCGTTGGTTGGGATACGTTTTCGGGGCTCTTTTCAACGGGGGCTCCAAGACTTAGAGCCACTTTTGATTTAACTGCTTGCATTGGAATTGGGTTCGCAATATACTTTATTTCTCGAAAAGTAATAGAAAAAGCGAAGCCGGACGACTTGAATTTAGCTTGACTTCTTACATTTCTAAAGCGGGCTATCCATTTGACCGGAAATACCACAAGTCACCATGGATTTAGGCCTCCACCAATTTAGATGAAATGATTGTTATGTGTACAACTCGATGGTCATCGGTCACTTCTTGCAACATTTTATGCGCGCCACAAGTCTGATGCGAAGGATTTTTGGAGGACCAATTATTGTCACTTAGTGTACGAACCATAGATTCCGCTTTGTTTTTCGATCCTTTATCAAGTTGTGCACGCATTACAACTAAACAAGGAGGCTCTCCTAACATATCCGTGGGTGCCCTGAACTGCCTTTAACGCGAACAACGCCATCTCCAGCCTTTATTTTAGGTATTAGTAATCCAAATAATGTAACCATTCACGTGCTACGGGTTCGTTCTAACATCCATTTCAGGTCACTTTAAGGTCGCTCTTTAGAAAAAGTTTTTAAATATTCGCGCTACGGGATTATGAAGATTTATGTGTAAACACCCCTCAGTAAAATCTTAGAAAAGGAGTGTTAATGACACAAAAATCAATTGCAAAAATAGACCCACAGGACGATGTGGAGGAGCTCGATTTGGTTGAGCTGTTCAGAGCTATGTTTAACTCTGAAATAGGCAAGCAAATTATGAAGAAATCCAATCCGAAATCACTGGATGACTTGGTTGGAAAGGATGGAATAGCTGCCCAGTTGTTGAAGCCTTTTACCTTGGGAAATTTCAAAAGCAGAGCTAAGTGAGCACCTGGGTTATGAAAAGCATTCAACAGATGGATACAACTCTGGAAACTCGAGGAATGGGTCCTATAACAGGAATTTAAATACCTCGGAGGGTCAAGTTGAAATACTGGTTCCAAGGGATAGAAACGGAGAGTTCAAACCCCATCTCCTGGATGCCTTTAAGAGGAACTCTCCTGAGTTTGAAGCCAAGATAATGGCCCTTTATGCAAGGGGTGCCACTACTAAGGATATTGCCGATTTCGTGGAGGAAACCTATGGAGTATCCATATCTGAGAGCTTTGTATCTGACATTACCGATAAGGTCTTAGACCTGCAAAAGGAGTGGCAGTCAAGAGAGCTTCAGGAGACCTATGCATTTGCTTATTTGGATGCGGTTCACGTAGCAACCAGGATAGATGGCAAGGTAGGTAAAAGGGCTCTTCACGTGGTATTAGCTTACGATCTAGAAGGACGCAAAGAGGTGTTAGGTCACTATCTATCACATGTTGGGGAAGGGGCTAAATTCTGGCTCTCAGTGCTAACAGACCTTAAAAATCGTGGGGTCAATGACATCCTGATTATCTCAGTGGATGGCCTTAATGGGTTCAAAGAAGCAATAGAATCAGTATTCCCAGATACTTTGATTCAAAGGTGTGTAATTCATGCAATTCGTAACTCACTGAAATACGTCACAATGAAAGACAGGAAGGCTTTTATGGAAGGTCTCAAACCCATTTACAAGGCAACAACCCGTCTGGAAGCATATGCCAAATTAGAGCAATTGTCAAAGGTCTGGGGCGACAAGTATCCGATGGCTCTAAGAGTCTGGTTTGACAACTGGGAAGAGTTAAGCCTCTATTTTGACTTCACGCCTCCTGTTAGGAAAATGATCTATACGACCAATCCAATCGAATCCTACAATTCCATTCTTCGTAAGTACACAAGGAATAGAAAGTCATTCCCCACTGAAGATTCACTGCTTAAAGTTGCATACTTGGCTGCTAAGACAGCATCATCTAAATGGGGCAAACAACGAGCAGAATGGCAGCTGATTTTAAACCAGTTAGCCATACATTTTGAAGGGAGGTTATGATAGAGATACCGAAGTAAAAACCGACCAAACAATTCGGGCGTTTACACAAGAATTTTCATGGTCTCCGCGCTACCAGCGCGTTTGTATTGGATAGGTGCTCGCGATTTGTAAATGAACCTGCTGAACTGGTATACGTGACGGATCACGGACAAGATATGCAAGCCCTCTTAGCTGAGAACACTCTTTTGCGAGCTGCCAACACTGCACTTGAAAATAAGATCTCGATGCTC
>JAJYDO010000035.1 GCA_021777355.1 Actinomycetes bacterium
ATCTGGAAAAGATGAAGGTCCAGGGCAAGCGGTCTTATTTGGGACTACAGATTTATTCTTGGAGAAAATGGGTTTTGCACATATTTCAGATCTGCCTGCGTTGAGCGAGTTTATTCCTAGCGCCGAAGAGGTCGAGACCTTGGAACAGATTCTTAGACCAACAGTGGATGACTGACAGCGAGATTCAAGGCCGTGACGGGGAGCGGTTGCAAAAAATATTGGCTCGACTTGGATTCGGGTCAAGGCGGGTTTGTGAAGACTTAATTTCAGAGGGACGGGTCAGCATAAATGGTGTCGTAGCTGTTCTTGGTTCTAGGGTAGATGTAAATGAAGATCTTGTGGAAGTAGATGGAGTTCGATTAGGAGTTCAACCTGACTTCGTTGCATATCTGTTGAACAAGCCTAAAGGAGTTGTTTCCAGCGCTTCAGACAATCTAGGTCGAAAAACCGTAGTGGACTTCGTTCCAAATGATCCGAGAGTCTTTCCGGTTGGAAGATTAGATATCGATACTGAGGGACTGATACTGCTGACCAATGACGGGACTTTGGCCCACCACATAATGCATCCTTCTTTCGGGCTTAAAAAGGAGTACTTAGTAAGAGTTTCAAGAAGTGTTTCAAAATCGGCCATTTCAAGCCTCCGTAATGGAATTGCACTTGATGATGGTCTCACCGCACCTGCAGAAGTGGGAGTTTTAGGAGAGAGACTGTTGCGAATTGCAATTCATGAAGGGAGAAATAGGCAGATTCGAAGAATGATAGAAGCCTTGGGAATGCAAGTAGAACGCCTAGTCAGAGTGCGAATAGGTCCTATATCAGACAATACTTTGGAACCAGGGAATTACCGTCCGCTTTCCCAGAAGGAATTGCGATTGTTAAGCCTCGAAGTTTTTAAGTAGTATCTAACAATGACCGATGAGGCCTTGGAGACCCAAGAAATTGATGCCAAAAGGTTAAAGAGTCTTATTGGATTAACGGCAGGTCAACTGGGGCCAAGAGCATATGCGGCAATAAATGGCTTGCTCTTGACGCTCTTGGTGGGTTCGCATCAAAAATCCGCACTCGGGGTCACTTTTGCAATTACCTCCGGAAGGTTGCTTAACTGGATCACGTATCCTTTAATTGGAAGACTTAGTGACAAAGGCGGAGGCAAGATTGGCAGAAGAGCTCCTTTTATGGGGATCTCTTTGATAGTGATGGGAATCTGCGTAGCATTATTTCCCAGTGCACCTTCATATTGGGCTCTTGTTGGACTGATCGTGATAGTGAGGCAGGCTAACGCAGTTCTCACCATCACAGGCGTTGCAGTGGTCCCTGAGACTGTGGGGAGATCACGATGGATTAAGACCATTTTGGTAATGGTAATTGGCGCGGTAATGGTTTCAGTAGCGATAAAAGGGACAGTTCTTGAGACTTGGGATCAGTCCAAAGTTTCCACGTGGTCGGCTCCATTTCATTTGGCCGGATTGTTGATGGTTATTGCCGGATTGCTGGTTCTTTTCACGGTTAGAGAAGCCACTGCCGCACTTGAAGTTGCCCAACGGGACAAGAAGGAAAGTAAGCACTTAAGAGATGATATTAAAGTCATTTTTAAACAGCCCGGGGCATCGGTTTTGGCCGCTGGAGCATTTATCTTTTGGGCCGGAATCGGAGGCACTATAAGCTTGAGTGCACTCTTTTACGAAAAAGAATGCCACGCATCTGCATCTGCTCAAACTGTGGCCGGCGTATTGGGAGGTTTGGCTGCGGTATTTCTTGGAATCCCCATCGGATATTGGATTGCAAGACGGGTTAAAAGAAGAACAATCGCCATTCTTGCGCCCATTGGAGGCACGGTTCTATTGGGAAGCCAGTTTTTCATAACAAGTATTTGGCAATCGGTAGGGCTCTCAGCCATTGGCGCTCCATTGCTTATGGCTTACCTGATCGCTATAGGACCTCTAATGGCTCGCCTTTTGCCTTCGTCGGGAGGATTAGGTGAGAGGTTCGGCGTACTGTTGTCACCCTTTACTTTTGTCTCGGTGGTCACAGGTTTTATGGCTTCGGTACTAGTCGATCACATGAACCACCAATACAAATGGATTTGGCTTTTCCCGGCTGTAGCTGGCATTTTGCAGTCGTTAGTAATGATTGGATTAAGGATTCCTGAGGCAAATACGAAAGTCAAATCCCTAAAATCACTTAGAAAGGCAATAAAATCATTTAGATTGAGGTCAAAAAACACTCCTTCGACTTTGATCGGTGGTACAGTAACTGCCGAAGATGCTGATGGAACATTACTTTTTGACCATATTAGGAATTGGGTATCGAATAGTCTAGATGAATCTATAAATGAAGAAAAACGCGAGCAAGAGACGAAAATAATAGATGAAACTTCGAATTGATTTTCGTTTATTCTCAGGACTCTTTTTTGTGCTTCTTTTGCTAGCTTCATGTTCTGGCAAATCCGGAAGCGTAAATCCCGAATCCAGTACAACCCAGCTCAATCCAAAAGCTGGAACAGTCGCCGCCGCCAACTCGCCAAATAATGCGCCGGGTCCTGTCACGGTGGCTCCAGGTACTCCAATTGGCGAAGTTCCGACAATTTCGGGTTCCTATGCCGACATTGTCGGAAGCGACGGATATGTGGCTCAAATAAATCTCGCCAACAACCAAGTAATTGAATCATTCTCCACAAATGCCGCGCCACCACAGAATCCATACACACTTGCCGTTACACCCGGGGGCGGACACGGCGTAATTGTCTCGAACGCTCCAGGAAAGGCCGGGAACTCACTTGTCCCGGTTGATTTTGCTTCGTCTCTCGTCGGTTCTCCGATTCCCCTTCCTTTTCAGCCCGTGGCAGTTGCGCTCGATCCCAGCGGTTCGTTTGCTTGGGTGAGCGGAGCCACAGGGGAGCTGGCATCTGTTGACCTAGCATCGAGGAGCGTATCTGTGATCCGTCAAATATTGAACAACCCCGATGCTTATTTGAATGCTATAGCAATTTCACCAAACGGAAATTACGCAGTCGTAGTTGATGACGGTGGAGAGGGTGCCGGAAATCGAGCTTTAATAGTTAGTTTGCCGTCAGGATCAGTTATTGCAAACGCAATAATTTCACAAGATCCGGGTTCGTTTCCCGATGCCGTGGCAATTAGTGCAAATGGATCTATTGCCTGGGTTGTTGACGGTGGATATGGCAATGGGACTATAACTCCGCTTTCAATTCCAGGTGGTGCAAGTGGAGATGTAATTAATGTTGGCGGCGGTCCACTTGCAATTTGTTTGTCTCCGGACGGAAAGACTGCGTATGTAGCCAATGGCGGAACGGGTGCCGGGAACTTAGTTGTTCCTGTCGATATATCCGGAGGACTGAACATTCCTGGGAGAAGCGGAGGAACTCCTTTTGAAGTTGGGGGAGGAGTAAACGAGTATTTAGATGCAATTGGGATATCCCCAAACGGTGAATCGGCATATCTGCTTGACAGAGAAAATGGGCTATTTATTCCTTTAAATTTAAAGACAGGGCTTTCAAGCAAACCAATAGGCCTCGGACATTTTCCAGTAGCCATAGCCATTACTAACGGAGGCTAAAGGGCTTAGTTTATAAGTCAACTATTTGTGTAGTTTGCTTGTCTTTTTTCAAGCGAAGCAGCTACGCCTTCTTTTGCATCCTTTGTGCCGATAAGTTCGCACTGCCTGTCGAGCTCATGAACTAACACATCTTCTATAGCACCTATGTAGGTATCCCTCAAGGTCTTTCTTGTAGATCTAAGTGCCATCGGAGATGATTGAATAATACTGCCGGCCACCTCTACAGCCCTGCTAAGAACATCTTCTTTTTCAACGACTTCATCCACAAGTTGAAATTCGAGGGCTTCATTTGACTTTACTCTTCTGCCAGATAGAAGCATGTCGTTGGCATTTTTGGCTCCAATAAGTTTTGGAAGCAAGGAGGAAATACCAAACCCAGGGTGAATTCCGAGTTTGACAAAGGGCGCACAAAACCAAGCTTCTTTAGAGGCGACCTTGAAATCACAGGCAAGCACCAATCCAAGACCCGCACCTACGGCAGCCCCGTTAATCGCTCCAACAATTGGAAGAGGTGCTCTTAGAATGCGAACAGCTTGATCATAAAATTTTCTGGTTCCTAATCTGAAAGATTCGACAGGGTGGACATCTGGGGTTTCAGGAGCTACCCCTCCTTGTGCAAAATCGGCTCCGGCTGAAAAGCTCTTGCCTCTTGCAGCCAACACCACTATCCATACCTCTCTGTCAAGCGACAAGTTCCAAAGAGTGTCGGCTAAAGAAGTCATAAAATCGAGATCGGTGAAGTTATGAGGAGGCCTTGACATGGTGACTATTCCAATGTGATCTTTTATCTCTAATTCAATTTCGCTGCTGGTATCTCTCATTTTCTTTCCTAAAGAAGTTTTATTGTTTCAATAGTAGTTTCTCACAAAAGAAACAAATTTATATTGTTAATACCGGCTGCCTAAGTACGCCAGATTGTGCGATAACTTGACAATGAATGGCTTACCCTCATTGAGATTTAGCTAACCGATCTCTGAAAAAAAGATAAGTTTTCCAACGACGCGGATTTTAAGGTCACGAACACATATTCTGTCTTGCATTTAAAATCGACTTTTCCATCACCAAAAAGGTGGAAAATGCCAGGCAAAATTCTTTTTGGGATAGGTACGGAAACCTTCAAATTGCTCGACTTAGAACTAAATCCATGTCTACTGATGCTAATTCGACCTCGTAACGTTCCGACAAGTCCCTAGCTTTAGGATAATCCACAGAGTAGGCAACCACGAGAGATCTCACTCGCTGGGTAAAGAGAGGATAACTTGCATCAACAGCAGCGAGGGCGCGATATTTGATTGCCTGTTGAATCCCGACGCATACGTTATCTTCTCCTTCCACTTCTACCTCGACGACTGTTCGATCCGGGCTGTGATTTTCAAACATAACATCCACTCGATCACCGGTTGGAAAAGCATATTCAACATTGGGTCGGGCATTGGAGCTCAATCCAAATTCCGTCGGGTGATCAGCAACATATAACTTCAGGCATTTATGAGCTGCCGATTCGCCTCCTGATCCGAAAATGCCAGAATATTTTGACACGATACCGGGAATTTCGATTGACGATATATTGTCTGTAGAAAAGACGCGCCCTGGCAAATTGTCAGCACCTGGAGGTTCATCTCCCCATCGAAAATAGCCATTTCTCTCAAAATTTGCATCTTGGTAAAGTCGCAAATCTGCTCTCCAGTTTTTATGGCTTCTATGATTATTGCCTAAAGGTGCTGCAAAAGAAAGTACCCATTCTCTCATTTGCAAATAATCACAGATAAAATAATGATCCTTTAGATAACGAGATCGGCGGGGAATTGCAAACGCATACCAATAAAATTCTTGAGAATTAATTTTTGGTTGGACAAAGCTATTTTCAAACCAGCTAAGTTCAATCGGAACGAACCAGCCATCGAAGTGATGAATAGCTCTGGCTGGTTTTCCTGCCAAAAGGAATTTGCCCGGATCCCCATCAGGAGACGTTGCATCTAATACCACTGATGAATTGGTAACTTTTAGGTCCTCATCAATCAGCCCTACAATCAATTCCTTTGCTTCGGTCACCTTCAATTATCTTTACGCTTTCGCTTGACATTTGTTGCAAATCATTGTAATTGAATTTCTTGGAATTTGTAGGGTTAAATGGTATTTAGCAGGAGAAGTTCGGCTAAATA
This sequence comes from Actinomycetes bacterium, assembly GCA_021777355.1. Lineage (GTDB taxonomy): Bacteria > Actinomycetota > Acidimicrobiia > Acidimicrobiales > JABEUL01 > JABEUL01. The sequence continues at coordinate 5,739 of JAJYDO010000035.1, forward strand.
TGTAAATTTCGGAATCAAATGAATGACATCTGTGGAGTGTAGCTTCAAAAGTGCACAGTAGCCGCCTATAGAAAAGTTGTCGGGAATGGAAAGAGTCTAAAAGTGAGTTGTCATTTTGAAACTTCTGTTCTTCAAAGTTCATGATTTATTTGCCGAATTGTGCAACTTAAATCCAAATTCGTGCTGAGGTCAAAATAGCCCACCACATGAGACCTTCATATAAGGCCTCGGTGGCAGGCTACCAGGTTTTTGTGGGTTTGGAACCCTTGAAAGCTATTTGCTAGCTTTATAAGCCCAATCTCGCAGAACAAGCGGGCCACTGTCCCCATCCACTTCTGGCCTGAAGCATCTGGGCTGCTTCATCTTGGACATATGGAGCTGCCGACGATGGCAGTCCAGTGAAACCAAGTGATTCCCAGGTTGGCAATGAGAACTGGTACGCGCCGTAGTAACCGTTCCCAGTGTTGTCGGCATAATTATTGCTTGATTCACAAGTCCTAAGTTCCAACCAAACACCTCCTGATGGCGCCGGAGGCGCCACGGCCGGAGCCGGTGTCGGCGGCGGCGGCTCCTGAGTAGTTGGTGGGACTGTTGCGGGTGTAACGGGGGGTTTTGGAACAGTGACGCTTGGAGCTTTCACCACGGGAGGTGATGGCACAATAAGAGGTTTTTGGGGCAAAGTAGTTGGGGTTACAAATGCAGTCAGCTCAATGGCTGTCCCAACATCGGTTGCATCAAAAATATCTTTTGAGGGCACTGACTTCAGTGTCACTATTTGGATTTTATGAGTATTGCTACTGGCTAATTTAGCCTGATTTCTAGCATAACTACTCGTTGTAGAGATTAGTACCCAGCACAAAAGCAGGGCAAAAACAGTAATTGTCACAAAGCGTTGCTTACGCATCTTTGTGCCTCCTTTAGTCGCGGTGAAACCGTAGGGCTTCTGGTGGCTTTCAGAATGCGGGCTAGCGTTTTTGTAGCATTCAACTCGCAGACTACATCCGGAAGGGATGTGTAATCCTGGACTCGTAGATATCCTTACGAGGTGCTAACGCTGTTACCCTTTATAACTTTTGACTAAGAAAGTTACGCTCCTAGTTGTCGGGGCGCTATTACGTGTATCTCACGTTAGCTAAATATCAGCTTTGAAACTGATATACCCACCGCGCTTAGTCTTTCGCCCGAAAGATTCAGCAAGATAGTTCGCTATTAACGCCTATTTTCTCTCCGCCAACCACTTTAGCAAATGGTTTCCACTAAAGTGCAAATTGCTTAAAAAAAAAGTTGAAAGAATACGTTTTTAAACTCTCAACAAACTAAATAATACCAGATAAACGGCTAATTAATTCCTTCAAACCCTCAACTTGGACTTGAGCCATGTATCTTGTAAAACTGGCATCAAACTTGCCTGTAAATCAGGATTCTCGTCCTGCCTAACCCCAACTATTGCCGTAACCGATGCATAGCCGGCTTCCACTAAACCGACGTCGGTTTTAGATCCGGGAGGAGGTTGCTCGCTAGTTACATCAAGACTTACTGTTCTTTGTTCATGCTCGGCTGTCGCTGTGCGTATGAGCCCGGTTGACCCCAAGGATCCAATGCGAACACCTCGAATATCGGCGAGTTTTCTTGATGGCACATTCAGATTAAGCACGGTCCCCGATGGGAGGCTTCCCATTTCTCCAATTAGTTGCGCTCCAAGTAGTGCAGAGGCTTCCCATATAGGATCAAGGCTCCATTCGCAGCTTACGGCTAACGCGGGGATTTTGAAATGTTGCGCTGTTAAGGCTGCCCCGACTGTCCCTGAGTGCATTACCGAGCGCCCGGTATTTAATCCCCGATTGATTCCTGAGACCACCGCATCAGGTCTTGGACCAAATCCTCCTAAACAAGAAGTTAATACGGCAAGTGCCGGGAGCGCATTCACTCCGTATGCGGGAACCGATGGTGCCGCTTCTATTGTGGCCGGTTCAAAAGCTATGCCATCTCCCATGTCGTGGACAGGGCCGACTCCAGCTCCAGCACCGCTGGCTTCACCTAGGGGAGCAACTACTATTACGTCGTGTCCCACCTCCAAAAGTGCCACTACCAGGGCACTTAAGCCAGGTGCGTATACTCCATCATCATTTGTTACAAGAACTCTCACACATATTAAGCTAATCTCTTGGCGAACATGGATCTAACACAAAAGCCCGCTAGTCACTTCGAGATTCACTCACATGATGGTTCCTTGAGTGCTGTAATAAGCAAATATGGTGGAACTATTTTGTCACTTACTGCTCATGGATTCAATTTTTTGGACGGAGATGAACCAGATGATCCTGTTTCTTCTGCAAGAGGGCAATTACTTTTCCCGTGGCCAAATAGAATCGACGGGGGGCGGTACAACTTTATGGGAATTGAGTATCAACTTCCAATTAACGAAGTTGCAACCGGAAATGCAATACATGGTTTTGTCAGAAATATGACTTTTTCTGCAGACCGGATACTTCCAGATTTACTTGTCTTGAACTCTCAGATTGGGCCACAGCCCGGGTATCCCTTTGAATTTGCGATTAAAGTTAGCTACAAGATTATAGATAGTGGCGTGAAAATCGCTTTCGAGGTGGCAAATCTTGGAATTGAACCTATGCCTATAGGACTTGGTTTGCATCCATATTTGAGGATTGATGGACAAGGGATAGATTCCTGGGAGCTCAAAATAAATGCAGAAGATTATTTGGAGGTTAATTCAAGAAGCATCCCAATTTCATGGAAAAGCGTAGATGCAAGTAGATTTGATTTTAGAGAATTCAGAAAAATAAGTTCCACTGTTCTAGATACCTGCTTGAAAAAATCCATCGGAGCAAACAACCAATTAGCAACATTAAAATCGCCATTAAGACGCGTTATCGTTTCGGCCTCTGAGCATTTCAATTACGTGCAGCTTTATTCAGGTGACACGGTCGGCGATTCGTTTCGCCGAAGAAAATCATTGGCGATAGAACCAATGTCGTGTCCTCCAAATTCCTTCAATACAGGGGAATCTTTGGTAACTCTAGATCCGGGAAGAGTTTGGCAAAGCTGGGTGAAGATTGAGTGCTTTTTAGAGTGAAATATGAATTTCAGGGATTTTATGATTCCAGAACTCTTCCGATTAATGGAGTACAGGTTTTCGAATTTTGAATTCTCCTGAATATTTTAATTAATCCGCCAAAAAATAACAGTGACTTTAATGCAAAGCAATCGAAACACTATTGTTCGTTTTTAGGGCATTAGAGGCATCGCACTTAATAGTGTTATTCCACATCGGTCAAATAGTAGTTAACCGATATCAATTCTGCTTTGTGCGGCGCTATTTCTTATCCAAGCCTTGAGGGCTGAAACTCTATAGCGAGGTTACTCCAAAGAAGGCGGATTTAAATTGGGCTGACTCGGTTTAGAATATTTATAACGGGTAGTTTAAGAATATATAGCTGCTACAACTCAGAATTGTCATTCTGCGTCAACTTATTCCATAGGGAATTTAACTGCTGTAGCATCTGGCCTCTTATAAAAAGTTCAGGTAAAGGGCTTAATTTCTTACATGAGTCCCAATTAGTCGTTACTCGGAGTATATTTACAGAATCGACGGACTGGTAAATGCTCGAAACCAATTTAATAAGAAGTGATAGGAGGGCAAAGTACTAGTTTTTCCGGTAATTAAAATAGGGCTTTGACATCGATAGCTGAATGGATAACGAAATATCAGATAGCGAGGATAGGAAACCCGAGAGTGGTGTAGATATTAGTTCTCCAACCATGGGAGGGAAAAAGAAACTCAAATTGGGCCGGATGCCTGCGTTGGATGGGGTACGTGGCTTTATGGTTATTGCCGTCACTTTTTACCATGGCGGCTTCCCTGGAACCGGCGGGTATTACTTAAGTCTCGACGGTTTCTTTGTACTTTCAGGTTACTTGATCACCACTCTTCTCCTAATGGATGTGAGATCATTGGGGACTGTTGATTTTGCCAGATTCTGGTCTAGGAGAGCTAGAAGGCTTTTGCCGGCTCTTGTTGTCTTAGTAGCAACAATACTTGTGGTAAATCTTATCTTTGGGGCCCCAGATAGCCACGTGACCATTCGGGGAGATGCACTTGCCGCACTTTTTTATGCCTCTAATTGGTATTACATTGTGGTTCACAGCGGATACTTTGGCGCAGCCGCCGGAGTATCTCCTTTGCAGCATACTTGGTCCTTGGCAATTGAGGAACAGTTTTATTTAGTTTGGCCGCTTGTTGTATTTACCGTGCTTTGGTTCAGACGGTCACTGTGGCCGCTTTTATGTGTTTGCGTAGGTGGATTTATTGTCTCTGCCATTACTATGTCGGTGGTTTTCAACAACGGTTTGGGAGTGAACCACGCTTACTTTGGCACCGATTCAAGAGCTCAAGCCCTTTTGGCTGGATGTGCCCTGGCGGTTATATTGGCTAAATGGAAAGTAGCTTCGAGTAAAAAGGGCAAAGTGGCATTAAATGCGCTTGCTACTTTTAGCACGATAACGCTTGTTACGCTGTGGTCCTTGGCATCAGGTCCGGCTCCGTGGGCATTTCACGGTGCATTTAGCGTAACGGATTTATGCGTGGCGACTGTTATTGCTTCAACGGTTATTATGCCACGTGGAATATTCGCAAGAGTCCTGTCAATTTGGCCCCTTAGAATGGCAGGGGAGATTTCCTATGGATGGTACTTGTGGCAGTTTCCGATCGATCAGTGGATGAACGCTTCAAATACCGGTGTTTCCGGTGTTCCATTATTTTTGCTTCGTAGCGCCGCAGGCCTGCTGATGGCAACATTGTCCTATCGATTTATTGAGCAGCCCGTGAGGCGAGGCATTGTAATCAGAAAATGGCGAGCTTATGTGGTGACACCAATTGCCATTCTTGTTGTGGCTCTTGTTGCAGTATTGGTGGGCGATATTCCTGTTTCAACTGCTTATGCAGGACAACCTGGGTATAATCCTTTAGTTTCACCGGCTCAAAAGGCAAATCCCATTAGAGTTTTAATAGCAGGTGACTCGCTTGCCTTTTCTCTGGGTTATGGCATGGGAAATGTTGCTTCCAGTTACGGTTACAAAGTATACGACGATGCCCTTATTGGCTGTGGGGTCATGTATCAAGGGATAATAAATGATCGTGGATCAATTGGTCCACAAGCAAATGGATCATCCGCTTGCATTGATTGGAAGCAAGAATACGCTAAAGCAGTTTATATTGACTCACCAGATGTATCGGTCCTGTTGGTTGGAAGATGGGAGTGTCTGGATAGGAACTTCGGAAATGGTTGGGAACACATTGGTCAAAGCGATTTTGATAAGCGACTAGTAGTTGCCTTGAATGAAGCTATAACAGTTTTGCATGCCAATAGCATCCCTGTAGTGCTCCTGACAGCCCCTTACTTCGACCAAGGAGTCCAACCAAACGGCCTTCCGTGGCCCGAAGATGAACCTGCCAGAGTAGATGCGTTTAACAAGATATTGCGCCAAGTAGCAAATGATAGTCATGGCGTGGCGCACGTGGTGGAGTTTGGAAAATATATCTCACCGAATAATCAGTTCACTCAAGTGATAAATGGAATCCAGATTAGAACAAGCGATGGTGTGCATATGACTATTCCTGGTGGAGAAATGGTGGCGCCGTGGCTTTTCAGTCAGATAAATCCTATTGCCGATCCATATTATTTGAAGCACGGTGGCGTTTCTATAACGACGATTCCAGGATCGAATTCAACGGTGCCAACAATTGCAATTAATCCGACTACTACAACTAAATAGCCGGATTATAATTTCAAATTCCTTAAACTCCACCTGCTTGAGCTGCCTGGCACTGCTGAGTTAACGAATATATTAGGTTTTTTTCAGGAACTCGACTGGACTCTGAAAGAGTTGCTTGTAGGGCTTGCCACTGTGTGTCTTCTCCGGCAGCAATAGAAGCCAAAGGCTCTGCTTTTCTTAAATCTTGTAATGCATTTGCATACTGCACATTTGCAGCTTTAGGATCTTTGTTCTTGGATGCAGCATTGTATAGGCTGATGGAAGACTGTACGTACGTACATGCTTGCCTGGCCAAAGTCAAGGCATCACTTGACGAGCATGCAGAAAGTGACATTAATAGAGCCATTGAACATATAATAAAGGCAACACGTTTCACTTCTCTAACCAGTTGGTCGCGGCATCGAGAAGCCACTGAGAGACCATTAGTGCTCTATCGAATACTTCACACATCATCTCTTCTCCTGCCAATATTCTAGCCAAGGATACCTGTACTTTTGCCACTACATTAAGTCTTCTCTCCGGTGCGTCGGTGACAGATGCAAACGAGTCAATCGCCGATACTTCAAGTGGAAGTTCAAGCCCTCCAATTCCTGCTAAATCCATTGCAAGTTCCAACAGGTCGGGGCCTTCGGGGAGCGGGGGAAGGCTCCATGTAAATATCAGCGGGAAAACAAAGGCAGCCGGAGGTTCGGCTTCATCGTCTAACGCAAGAATCGCATCTTCAAATGAAAGAAGAATCCTTGGATCAACCTCAAGTGCCAGATGAAGATCGAGCGGCCCGCCACAGCCTTCTTCGGGGTGTAAATCCACTTCCCAGACTTGTCTTAACGAATAGGTTTCAACAAAGTGACGCTCGTCATGCACGTGAAATCCATGGTCAACTGCGTGATCCTTAAGTTCAGTCACGTAACCTGCCACATCGATAATTGCCATACTTCAACCCTATACGCTATTGCAAGCAAGTAGATGCCACTGGATTGTCCAAAGCCAATTTCTTTATTCATCCAAAGGCATCAAGGTGCCCGTTTTTGCTTAATAAAAAGATAGAAAGTGTTTTGATGCTCCTTTGGACTCTGCATGTTTGTGAATAGATTGCCTATACAAGTAGTATCCGAGTCCAAATCCGATGCAAGACAAGACGTCAAAGGAGGATCTTAATCGTGGAGCACCCGTTGAAAATAGCCCCGAGAGAGTGTCCAAACCCACCAAGGCAAGGAGAATCACCATAAGTCGATCTTTTATAAAATACAGGGAGAAGTAAAGTCCGATTGCGGAAATAAAGTAAATCCATTGCCGAGAATTATTTACAAACGCGAGGTCTCGCAAATCGGAGTTCTCCGCCGGATTTGACATAATCGGTCTAAATTGGAACATGGTTTCCACATTCCTCTTGAAGACATCAAACACAACAACTGGATGACTCTTTATGTTGTCGAGGCCTAAAGAAGCAAGAGTTTGGTCCCACTTGACTTCATTGTCTTCTAAGGGCCAATAGGATTTGAATCGTGGGTCAAAAACCGGGTCGACAAAGCCCTTTGATTGCTCGGAATATTGCGAGTACTCAGACGCGAGGTTGAAGCCGTCGGAGGTTTCAAGGACTGGAGCTCCCAATACGACGTAGTTTCTTGTTAACCATGGCAAAATTACAAGGATCACTACTGCAAGGGATTTAAAACCAATTCTGTATCCCAAAAATTTGAAAGTCAATAAAGAGGTAATCAGTGCAAATGCTTCTGCTCCGGGCTTAGTGAGCATGAGTAATCCGGCCGCCAATGAAGCCAGCAAATATCGACTGTTTGCCAGCCAAAGTGCGGTACAAAGGATTAGAAGAATTTCGAGAGGTTCCGTGAGAGGAACCAGGGTATCGGACAAAAAAGGGGGATAAGTTGCCAGCAATAGACTCGCCATGATGCCTGCGGTGGAGCTTAATTTAAGATCTTGGTCCTCTTTGAAGCGTGAAAATAATATTTTCCTGACCGTAATGTCGACGAGAATTATGTCAAGAACACCAGTCGATGCATTAAAAATCTGGGCAACTATAATGTGAGGCCCAAATGCAAACAGCACAACTGACAGCAATAGCGGGTACAGAGGCGGCCTCCATGCGCTTTGGTGCAATACTAAAGGATTCATCAATGGGAAGTTATCGGTGAAGCCGCGACCTGCGGCTAGATTGCGTGCAATATTGAAGTAATTGGAAGAATCACTTAACAGTATTGCGTGCCGATAGAAAATAAACCCCGCGATCGCCTGAGGCACAGATCCTAAAAGAACAAGGAAAAAGTAGCGCTTCTTTTTCGAGCCTAAATGATCTATAACTCGATTAAGAAGCGGCAACTGACTATCTAACTCTCACATTTAGAACTGCATGTGACAAATCTGAGTCCAAAAAAGGTCTTGAAAAATTCCATTGTTTAAAAACTTGGAGATTCTTTAATTGCTTTGGCAATCTCAAGCAATGTTTATTACCAATATGTGCACAGTAGTTAGGTGCACTCATAGCTCTTGGCATTTATAATATTTTGAGCTTTAGTGGCTGATCGATCGAAAGCGTCCACTTTAGAATCATATGACAATAAGAGCAATCCATTGATGCTTTTCAATCACGAAATGTTGGCCAATCAGGTGTCTATAAGAATTGCTGTCCCAAGTGAAAACCAAGTCAAGGTAGCAAATTTATACTAAACCAGTGGCAACTAGTGTTGGAGTGGCGAGATGGAATCTCTAAGTTAATCTGGGTCCGGAAGTTCGTAAAGCCTGACTGTGTATCCAATTGCTCCGTTAGGTGGACTTGGAACCTGATCAGTGGTGGCGGGATTAAAAGTTATAACAGAAGATATCCTGATAGTAATTCCTATTTGCCAGTAATATCCGTCGTTGCTAGCAAACTTGGCCAATAGCTGCCGCTCCGTGTTGCGATCGGTCGTGGTGTTCGATGTAACTTGCCAGCCCCCGACTTTTAGATCCAAGAGAAAGAAGCTGGCTAATTGATCAGGAGTCGAATTTGAAGCTGAGCATTGAATTGCACGGTCATAGTTGTCAATCGAATAGTTTGTCGAGCCATATACTTTGGTATTGGAAGGAAATTCCAGTGAAAGTACAAGATCTTGTGGAGGATTAGAGCTACTTGAAATGGCTTTTAAAAACTGCTGTGCAGGAGTTGCCTTAAGTGGCAGCTTGGCATAGACCTGGGTAGGAGGCGGGTTTGAATCTGCCAGTGCAGTTGCCACGAGACCTGCCGTGGTGATTAGGGCAACCACGATTAAAAATATAAGGGCCGGTTTAACTGCAGGTCCTCTATAAGGATTTTCATTGCTAAATCCTTCATTAATTTTCGTAGATTCTTCTATTGTCATGTGCTTTGCCAATGGTCTAAGGGTCCGTGCCCTACTCCTAAATTCCATTCTTTGGCTCCTATCAGAGCATTATGGACGTAATGCTTTGCCTGTGAAATAGCTTCGGTTAGATTAACGCCCTTGGCCACAAGTGCTGTAATTGCAGCAGATAATGTGCATCCTGTTCCGTGAGTATTTTCTGTTTTTACCCTAGGCGCATCAAAGACAACGAATTCCGATCCGTCGAAAAAGATATCCGTGGAACTTTCCCCTTTTAGATGGCCTCCTTTAATAAGAACAGAGTGCGCGCCAAGTGAGACCAAAGACTTTGCAGCTATCTTCATGTCACTGATGCTATTAATTTCAATTCCGGAGAGAATCTGCGCTTCTCCAATATTGGGAGTGAGAAGAGTTATATGGGGCAAAAGTGAAATATATGCATCCCTTGAGCCATCTCCACAAAGAGGCGTTCCATTTGATGCAACTAAGACGGGATCACATATAAAGGGAATTCCAGCCAATGGACCTGACTTGAGACCATATTCCAATGCTTGGATAAGGGAAGCATTAGCTAGCATTCCACTTTTAAGTGCCTTTACTTTAAAGTCTTTGGTTACGGTGTCAATTTGTTGCATCAAGAATGCTTCGTCCACACTTTGGATGCCGGTAATTTCAAAAGTATTCTGCGCAGTGATTGCACTAACGCAAAGAGTTCCAAAAACTCCATAGGCAAAAAACGTACGGAGATCTACAACTACACCGGCTCCTCCTCCGGTATCGATTCCTCCCACGGTCAATGCCACATGCGGGTTAGTTTTAATATCTTTAACTACCAAGTGGCCAGTCCTTCGGTTGGGCTGGATGCCACTCCATGAAAATTCTTTGGAATTCTTCCCGCTTTTCTGGCTAAATAACCGGCTTCAACAGCTTTTTTGATAGCTCTAGCCATCTGTTGAGGGTATTTGGCTCTTGTAATTGCAGATGCAGCAAGAACGGCATCGCAGCCAATTTCCATGGCGTGGCAGGCATCAGATGAAGTCCCTATTCCGGCATCAAGAATTACCGGGACCCGGGCATTCACGGCTTCGACAATCAATTCAATCGCATGGGGATGACTAATGCCTAGTCCCGAACCAATCGGAGATCCCAGTGGCATTACCGCACTGGCTCCCAGATTGACAAGTCTTTCAGCCACGATGGGATCATCTGTAGTGTAAGCAAGAACATTGATGCCGTCATTTACAAGCGTTTCACATGCTTTAAGCAGCTCGACTACATCTGGCCAAAGTGTGTGTTCATCTCCAATCACTTCCAATTTCACCCAATTAGTTTCAAAGGCTTCTCTTGCCATTTTTGCAGTTAGGACTGCTTCTTGGGCAGTGAAGCAGCCGGCAGTATTGGGAAGAATCTCAACTTTGTTAGCTACTAGCTCTTTGTAAATGCTTTCTTTTGAGTCCGGGTCTATTCGCCTCAGAGCAACTGTGGCAACTTCTATTTGGCCTGCTTTTATTATCTCGCTTAATTTTGAGATGCTTGAAAGACCGCCAGTTCCCAAAAGAAGTCTGGATTTTAAAACCTTGCCTGCAATTGTGAAGGTATCAGCCACCAGAGGCTGCCGAAAGTATTTCAATTGCGTCACCGGAAATGATCTCGGTCGCGGCCCAATTAGATTTGGATACCACATCGCCGTTTCTAGCCACAGCTATTCCCGATATTTTAGAACTGTCTTTTCTGTGTTCGACAGCCCACAGGCTAACAACTGCAAGCACCGTTGTGCCATTTTCCAATTCAGTCGGCGAACCATTTATTGTCACATTAATCACTACTTTTAAACAATACCGTCACGAAGAGGATCTGAGACAATTGCGGCTTTTGGAGGGGTCTGTCCGGTTATAAAGTTAGAAATGATCTTGGCAGTTATTGGAGCTTGCATTATTCCATGCCTAAAGTGTCCAAATGCGTAGTATAAAGACTCAATCCCGCTTTTCCCGATATAAGGTGCATTGTCTCGCGTGCCCGGGCGAAAACCAACCCCAATTTCTCTTAAATTGGCCTCCCGTAGCCCCGGGACCAACATGAAAGCGTCGTGCAACAGGTTTTCTACTCCGCCGGCACTTGGCAAGAAGTCTTCGCTTTTCTCCTCAACGGTTGCTCCGACAACAAGTTCCCCGCTTGGTCGAGGAACTACGTAGATTGGTCTTGCCTGAACCATCCCCCTCACAACATGAGTTGGCGAAACCGTGGATTCGTTTGCCTCAAGCCTTAGAATTTGGCCCTTTATTGCTCTGAGGGGCGGTGAGAATCTCTTCGGAATTGAGGGAAAATCTGCTCCCAGTACTCCGGTTGCCAATACAATAAAGTCGCCAAAAATCTCGGTTCCGTTTTCAAGTATCACCGAGTTCGCATTCTGATTTGAGCCATGTTGTTTGACTCCGATATCTTGAACTTCACTTTTCACCAAGGTTGCGCCTCGCTGATTAAGAGTTGAAAGGAGCGCATTTACGCACATCCTTGGATTGACGTGACAGTCATTTTCTGCCAGTATTCCCCCGGCAACTCTCGGATTCAAAGAAGGTTCCAATTCCAGACACTGGCCGTTGGTCAATGGTGATGCCTTTAGGCCAAGATTGAGCTGATAGTTCAATAGATCCATCAAAAATCGGCGGTCATCCGCGTTGAATGCAACTGCGATTGTTCCACGTTGAACAAATTCAAGATCACAGTTCGAATCGGCCTCAAGCCTTTGACGAAAATCGGGCCATGAAGCGGCCGCGAGCAAATTAAATTGGGTCAAATCGTCTTCGCCAAAGGCAGTTTCTGAAACCGGAGCTATCATGCCGGCCCCAACATGGGATGTTTTCTCTCCCGGAGTAGGATCAACCAGAGCTACCCTGAAGCCCTTTGCAATCAGTTCATATGCAATTGAAAGTCCAATAATCCCAGCCCCCACCACGATGACCTCGAATTTTGCATCTTGAGCGACTAAGCCAAAAGTGGTGCTAGATACCTGGTTCATATAAGCTATTCTAGATATAGCGGCAGCAGGGCCAACGTCGTCCCGATATGCAAGCAAAACTTGGCAGAGCTGATCTGCCCTTTAATATTGCGAGATGACGAGGTTATGGATGAAAACTGATAGTCCTGGTCTTTATGACCCACGATTTGAACATGATGCATGCGGAGTTGGCTTCGTGGCCAACATGTCCGGAATAAAAAGCTTCGAGATAATCGATAATGCGCTTCAGGTGCTTGAAAACCTTGAGCACAGAGGAGCAAGCGGGGCTGAGCCCAACACTGGTGACGGTGCAGGGATACTCATTCAAATGCCGGATACTTTTATCAGAGAAGTAGTGGCCTCAGGTTTTGACCAAAAACTGCCCCCCCTTGGCCAGTACGTGGTGGGAATGGCATTCTTGCCAAAAGGCGACAGTGCTTTTGCCATGAAATCTTTCGGCGAAATTGCTCATGAAGAGGGTCTGGAGGTTCTCGGGTGGAGAGAAGTTCCCGTTGATGACTCAATGCTGGGTGAAACCGCGCTCGTGGCTATGCCAAATTTAAAACAAGTGGTATTAGTGGGAGTTGGCCCAAACAGCATAAATCCAAAAAATGGAGTTTCTGCTCTTGAGGTCAAGAGTTATGTGACTAGGGTAAGAGCCGAAAGAGAAATTGAGGGCATTTATTTCCCTTCCCTTTCCACTCGGGTGCTTGTTTACAAAGGCATGCTGATTGCTTCGCAGTTACGAAAGTTTTACAGTGATCTCGCCGACAAGAGAATGGAAAGCGCCTTAGGGCTTGTACACTCCAGATTTTCCACTAACACCTTCCCCGCGTGGCCCCTTGCCCATCCCTATCGCTATATTGCCCATAATGGTGAGATAAACACGGTTGCAGGAAACAGAAACTGGATGATTGCCAGAGAGGCAATGCTATCAAGTGCTCACATTCCAGGGGATCTTAGCCGCCTCAGTCCGATTTGCTCTCCCGGCGGGAGCGATTCTGCCTCGTTTGACGAAGTCTTGGAGCTTCTTCATATGGGCGGCAGGTCGCTTCCTCATGCAGTATTAATGATGATTCCCGAGGCTTGGGAAAACCACGAGTCAATGTCGATGAAACGAAGGGCATTTTACGAATATCACGCGTGCCTGATGGAAGCCTGGGATGGACCAGCATCTGTCACATTTACCGATGGAACAGTAATAGGAGCTGTTCTCGACAGGAACGGACTTAGGCCCGCTCGTTACTGGGTCACGGGAGACGGAAATGTGATCATGGCATCTGAAGTCGGAGTATTGGACATTGAGCCAAAAAATGTGGTCCAAAAAGGACGGCTTACACCCGGGAGGATGTTCTTGGTTGACACAAATCTCGGAAGAATAGTTGAAGATGACGAGATTAAATCAGCTTTAGGAGGCGAGCATCCTTACGATGAGTGGTTAAGCGAAAGTGTAACCAGATTGGAAGACCTGCCTGAAAATGAGTCATTAACTCCTCAACGCGCAAGCCACCTAGTCGAGCAAAGGTTATTTGGCTATACCGAAGAAGAGCTTCGCATCCTTGTGGCGCCTATGGCAAGGACTGGTGTAGAGCCCATCGGGTCCATGGGAACCGATACTCCAATAGCGGCACTGTCAGATAAGTCAAGACTTCTGTTTGACTACTTTGTCCAGCTATTCGCCCAGGTCACAAATCCTCCGCTAGATGCCATCAGAGAAGAGTTGGTTACCTCGCTTCAATCTCTATTGGGACCTGAGCTGAATTTACTTGAACCCAGTTCGCAATCGTGCAAGAAGATACTTCTGCCAAGACCTGTGATAACAGAACACGAACTCTCACAGATCCTAAACATAAATGAGCCCGGCGGGCCAGGTGGATTTAGAACTTCTGTAATTGACGGCCTATTTGACCCCAATGGTGGCGGTGAATCCCTTTTGGGGGCGCTTAAGTCACTCTGTGACCAAGTGGACAAAGAGATAGAAAAAGGTGCCAATATCCTGGTGCTCTCAGACAGATTGGCCAGCAGAGAAATGGCCCCGATTCCTTCGCTTCTTTTAACAGGAGCTATCCACCATCACTTGGTGAAAGTCAAAACGCGGACAAAGGTTGGCATTGTTGTCGAATCAGGCGACGCCAGAGAAGTTCACCACATTGCCCTTTTGCTTGGTTATGGGGCCACTGCTGTTTGTCCTTACGTGGCAATCGGAGCCTTAAGTGATCTTATTGCCAACGGCACTGTTTCTAACATTACAGCTAGGAGCGCTTCTAAGAACTATGTCAAGGCTCTCTCTAAAGGCGTGCTAAAAGTGATGTCTAAAATGGGTATTTCTACCGTTGCATCATATACGGGCGCACATGTTTTTGAAGCTATTGGCCTGGGACCAGATGTCATTGAGATTGCTTTCCCCGGAACTGTGTCGAGAATAAAAGGCGTGACGCTTGATATTGTTGCCAAAGAAGTTTTAGAAAGGCATAATCTTGCCTATCAAGATCGTGAAGAGGAACTCTCGCATAGAAAACTTGAAATTGGTGGGGAGTACCAGTGGAGACGTGAGGGGGAGTATCACCTCTTTAATCCTACGACCGTATTCAAGCTGCAGCACTCTACAAGAGCTAAGCGATATGACGTCTTCAAGGAATACACGACGCTGGTCGACAATCAAAGCGAGAATTTAGCTACATTGCGCGGCCTGATGAAGTTCAAAAAGGGCGAGCGGCCCAAAGTCCCAATTGAAGAAGTTGAACCAGTTGAAGAAATCGTGAAGCGGTTTTCAACTGGAGCCATGTCTTACGGTTCCATTTCAGCCGAGGCCCATGAGACTTTGGCTATAGCAATGAACCGCCTTGGAGCAAGGTCTAATACTGGCGAAGGCGGAGAAGACTCAGTGCGCTTTAGTGCAGATGCTAACGGCGATCTTAGAAGAAGTGCTATTAAACAAGTCGCATCTGGTCGTTTTGGAGTGACCAGTGAGTACTTGGTAAACGCGGACGACATACAGATCAAAATGGCTCAAGGTGCAAAACCTGGAGAAGGTGGACAACTTCCGGGACACAAGGTTTATCCCTGGATTGCTAAAACCCGCCATTCCACTCCTGGTGTGGGCTTGATATCACCACCACCTCACCACGACATATATTCAATTGAAGACTTGGCGCAACTCATCCACGACCTAAAGAACTCCAATGACAAAGCAAGAGTTCATGTCAAGTTAGTTGCAGAGATGGGAGTCGGAACGGTGGCCGCAGGTGTGGCAAAAGCCCACGCGGACGTAGTTTTAATTAGCGGTCATGACGGCGGCACCGGAGCCAGTCCACTTTCGTCAATTAAACATGCAGGGGCACCGTGGGAGTTGGGATTGGCTGAGACCCAACAGACATTAGTGTCAAATGGACTTCGTGACCGAATTGTTGTGCAAGTTGACGGCCAGATGAAAACAGGTAGAGATGTTGTAATTGCAGCGATACTGGGAGCCGAGGAGTACGGTTTTGCAAGTGCGCCTCTTGTGGTTTCAGGCTGCGTGATGATGAGAGTGTGTCATCTAGACACCTGTCCTGTTGGAATAGCTACCCAAAATCCTGAACTGAGAAAAAGGTTTAGCGGAAAGCCGGAATTTGTAGTGAACTTTTTCCAATTTATTGCACAGGAAATCCGTGAGTACTTAAGTGAACTTGGATTTAGGTCGGTGGAAGAGATAATCGGACGAGTAGACCTTTTGGAAATTGAGAGTGAACATCCTCACTGGAAAGCCTCCAATTTGGATCTTTCCCCAATACTTGAGATGCCTCGTGGCTTGCACGACCAAGAGCCGGTTTTATCCTGCAAGGCCAGTCAAGACCACGGCTTGGATAAAGCTCTAGACAAGAAGTTGATTGACGCGTGTCGCCAGACACTTCAAGACGGCTCCAAAGTTGAAATTGAACTTCCCATCAGGAACGTGAACCGCACGGTTGGGACGATGCTTGGAGCCGAAGTGACCAGGAAATTCGGCGGCAAAGGATTGAGCGACGACACAATTTCAATTACCTTTACAGGCTCGGCTGGTCAGAGTTTTGGTGCCTTTGTGCCAAATGGAATAACTATGCGGCTTATAGGAGACGCCAATGATTACCTCGGAAAGGGCCTGTCGGGAGGAAAAATAATAGTTTCTCCTCATCCCGAATCTCCTTTTAAACCAGAAGAGCAGATCGTGGCCGGGAACGTGATTTTATATGGTGCAACCGGCGGGAAAGCGTTCTTAAGAGGCATTGTAGGGGAGAGATTTGCCGTGAGAAATTCAGGCGCTATTGCTGTGGTTGAAGGCGTGGGAGACCACGGCGGAGAGTACATGACCGGTGGCAAAATTGTCATATTGGGAAAGACCGGGAGAAATTTTGGAGCTGGCATGTCAGGCGGGATAGCTTATGTTCTCGACGAAGATTCAACTTTTGTGAACAGGCTCAATATGGAAATGGTTTCGATTGAACCCCTCGATGAGGATGACTTAAGTTTTCTCAGAGATATAATTTCTGAGCACTTTGCTCAAACTAATTCAACCGTGGCAGCAAAGTTGCTTCATTCTTGGGAGTATTCAATTCATCAGTTTAAGAAGGTGATGCCAAGAGACTATCGTCGAGTTTTGGACGCGACTAGAGAAGCCCTCGAAAGGGGCGAGCCTGTTGAGGAGGCAATAATGGCGGTGGCTCATGGGTGAACCAACGGGATTTTTGAGATACGAACGTAAAAGCGCGAAAAGACGTCCGGTTGGGCTGAGACTAAAAGACTGGAGAGAAGTCTACGAGCCTTTTTCGGGGGAGGAACTTTCGATCCAAGGCGCGAGGTGCATGGACTGCGGGATTCCTTTTTGCCACGAGGGTTGTCCACTTGGCAATCTTATTCCCGAGTGGAACGACTTTGTCTTCAAAGGGGAGTGGGACTTGGCATTTGACAGATTACATGCCACAAACAACTTTCCGGAGTTCACGGGAAGGCTATGTCCGGCCCCATGTGAGGGCTCCTGCGTGTTGGGGATTAATGCCGATCCTGTTTCGATCAAGCAAATTGAAGTTGGAATAGTTGAACATAAAGCATCATTAAGCGGCCTTACTCCTATAAAGGTGGAACATAAAACCGGCAAGTCCGTGGCCGTAGTTGGTTCAGGCCCGGCAGGTCTTGCAGCGGCACAACAGCTTTGTAGGGCAGGCCATAAGGTGGTCGTTTTTGAACGAGCGGAGAAACCAGGAGGACTTTTGCGTTATGGGATCCCAGAGTTCAAAATGGAAAAATGGGTTCTGGATCGCAGATTGTCGCAAATGAAACAAGAAGGCGTGACTTTTGAATCTTCCACTTTGATCGGCCCGTCAAGGGAACTTGAATTCGGAGTACCTCCAGGAAGCCTCCCAAGAGATGTCAAGGTGAAATCCGCCAAGGAATTGATCGACAGCTTTGATGCGATTTTATTGAGCGGCGGAGCCACGGTCGGGCGCGATCTCTCAATTCCCGGACGAGAACTCGACGGCGTGTTTTTTGCCATGGAGTATCTTAAGCCTTCGAACTTGGTGCAGGAAGGCGAGCTTGAAACCAGTCCAATTGATGCCAATGGCAAGGATGTAATCATTATTGGCGGAGGTGACACGGGAGCGGACTGCCTGGGGACTGCACTCAGACAGGGTGCCAAGTCCGTGCTTCAGCTTGAGATCATGCCCAAGCCTCCCGAGAAACGTGATTTTGACAATCCCTGGCCGACTTGGCCTCTAATATTTAGGACTTCATCTGCACATGAAGAAGGTGGCAAACGTGAGTTCTCAGTAACAGCTGTTAAGTTTGGCTCTTCTGACGGCAAGAAAGTGTCCTCGCTGGTTTTACAGGAGGTTGAGACGAAGATTGAAAGTGGACGTCCCACCTTTGTCCCGATCGAAAATAGCGAGCGTGAAATATCCGCGGATTTGGTATTCCTTGCCATGGGATTTATTGGACCTGAAAAAAAGGGTCCGGTTGGCGAATTGTCAATTGAGCTAGATTCAAGGGGAAATGTCACGGTAGATAGCTCCTGGATGACATCTGCCAAGGGCGTGTTTGCTTGTGGAGATATGGTCAGAGGGCAGTCTTTGATTGTTTGGGCAATTGCTGAAGGCAGATCGGCCGCCAAAGCTATTGATTCCTTTCTTGCAGGTAGTTCATTACTAAAATCACCTATTTATCCCCTCCAAATGGCCCTGAAATAATTAATTTGCCATTTTATGTTGATCCGTGAATTAAAGTTATTTGGTCAGGTGTACAGGTTCAAGATATTGAGGTTTCAATAGACTGAGCCGGTGTTAAATTGGTGAGCTCTAGAAAGGCAGTTTGATGGAAAGCACGATGCAGGAAAGGCCACTTTTAATCAGTCTATTGACCGATTATGGCATGAAAGTTTATCCAAACAGCGAGGTTATTACCTGGGAAGGAGATCATGCCAGACGGGCATCCTTCGAGACTGTAGGCAAAAGAGCCCACCAGTTGGCAAACGCATTAAAAGGACTTGGCATCAAGTCAGGGGATCGAGTGGCGACATTTTGCATGAACCACCAAGAGCACGTTGAGGCATACTTAGCCGTTCCTTCCATGGGAGCGGTGCTCCACACTTTGAATGTGCGCCTTTTCCCCGAGCAACTCGAATACATCATAAGAGATGCCGAAGACCAAATCATTATTTTTGATGCCCTTTTGGCTCCTGCTTTGGCTAAAGTGAAAGAGCATTTGGGGGGAGTAAAGCATTTAGTCAAAGTAGGCCAGGGAGATACAAGTGCGTTTCCAGATGCTATTGACTATGAGGATTTAATCCGTGATCAAAGCGAAAAATTTGAGTGGCCCGAATTTAGCGAATTTGAAGCAGCTTCCATGTGTTATACCTCTGGCACCACGGGAAATCCAAAAGGAGTTGTTTATAGCCACAGAAGCATTTACCTCCACACTCTTATGGTTTCAGCCGGCGCAGCTCTTGGGTTCACATCAAGCGACAAGGCACTTATTATTGTCCCAATGTTCCACGTCAATGCCTGGGGCACTCCTTATGCCTGCTGGATGAGCGGATCCGACATGTTGATGCCTAAGCAGTATTTGCAAGCAGCACCCATTGCGGCAATGTTTAATACAGAGCGCCCGACGAGATCTGCCGGAGTCCCGACAATTTGGAATGATCTTTTGGCATACGGAGAAGACAATCCAATTGATATGTCTAATGTCAAACAGATTGTCGCAGGTGGATCCGCAGTGCCGCGGAAGCTAATTGAAGCATTTAAAGATCGTTACAATGTCAGATTGCTTCAAGGCTGGGGCATGACTGAGACTTCGCCGCTATGTGCTTTGTCGTTCCCTCCCAAAGGCTCCGATCCAGCTGAAGAAGTCTCTTGGCTGGCTAAAACCGGGACACTTGTACCTGGCGTTGAGATAAGGATCACTGACGACAGTGGTGCAGTTTTAGAAGAAGACGGCATTCAGGTAGGCGAGTTTGAAGTTCGGGGTCCATGGATCACAGGATCTTATTTCAAAAATGCCGATCCTGATCGGTTCCATGACGGGTGGCTAAAAACCGGAGATGTTGGCACCTTGGATGCGCATGGCCACATGCAAATAAGTGACAGATCTAAAGATGTGATCAAAACGGGTGGCGAGTGGATATCAAGTGTCGAGCTAGAAAATGTCCTTATGGCACATCCTAAAGTATTTGAAGCTGCAGTAGTTGGAGTGCCGGATGAAAAATGGGATGAGCGACCACTTGCTTGTATAGTTTTAAAGCCGGGCGAGACTGCATCGCCTCAGGAGATTGCAACTTGGCTAGCTCCTAAAGTGGCCAAATGGTGGCTGCCCGAGCGCTGGAGTCAGATTAGCGAACTTCCCAAGACTTCAGTCGGAAAATTTGACAAGAAAGTCATTAGGGCAAAATATGCCTCAGGCGAGCTTGATGTCACAATTCTCGACAAGGCCGAATTGAAATAGAATCTAGTGCTCGTTTAAAATGGAGGCAGATTCAGGTCCAAAGGACGAAGCTATAGAGTTGCTTGAAAGAGCAATTGAGATACTTTCAGATCTGACCATGTCCATTTTGCGCGACGCAGTGGAATCAACACGATTTAAAGCCAACAAAGAGAAAACTGACGAAAGCAATGAGGAGCTTCTTCTCCGAATTGACGAACTTAAAAAAGAGGAGAAGCGAATTTCACGTGCAGTGAGGTCAATTGAAAAGGCAAGGTCCATTCTCACGCAGAGCGGCCCCTTTGTTACTTAAAAAAACGTAGAGATTTTGCAGGCGCTGAGTTAAGAATCAGTCGTCGTCACGTGGAGCTTAGTTAAACGTTCATACTGGACGAGGAAAAGACGCCTGCCATAAGATGATTTTAGTTTCTGTAATCTTCGACACTCAATTTACAAGCTTTAAAATGATAGTATGTCCTGAGATCAATTAAGCAATATTGTGGCGGTTATTTCGGCTGAAGAATTTCAGTTGGGAATTTGTAACTTTAAAGTGAAGTCATTTGTTCGAGGTAAGTTCAGTTGTCTATTTGCAAGGAGCGTTCTCTATATATTAGGTATTCAGCACGTGCGATGGGGAAATGGACGACAAAGGACCTGAGTCGAATTGGAGAGTGCCACTGCGCATTAAGCGATTAGATTGGCATTAGTGAGGGGGTAAATCATTTTTACAGTAATTCTCCCGATAGGATTAATAAAAACCAATATTTTTAAAAGTTTTTTGCTCGGTTTTTATGGGTTCGGGCGTCACAAGTAGTGATGGTTCTAATAAAGTCGGATTTTACTGGGAAATGGAGTGGCAAATTGGTTGACAGTTATGAAATGTCTTCAACTGGCGATCGAGCAAGCCCAGAGTGGCCTATTTCCTTTATCCAATGTTACGAAGTTAATTTTGATGCATTCATTAAGATGGCCTATCTAGTAGTCCAGTCGAAGGAAATTGCTGAAGACATCGTGCAGGACACGTTTTTTAAGGTAGGCAATAATTGGGGAAGTATCGAATTTCCAATTGCATATACGAGAAAGGCAATAGTTCACTCTTGCAACTCATATTTTCGGCACAAAAGAATTGAAAAGATATTTGCTCCCAGGCTTGCCAAATTGACTTTAGACGAACCGCTTCACACGAATGATTTGGCTGAGTTCATAAAAAAACTTCCAAGAAAGCAAAGAATAGCCATTATATTGCGATTTTATGAAGATTTAACAGACGATCAAATTGCCGATGCCATTGGATGTAACAAAACTGCAATACCAAGTCTAATTACTCGAGCCCGAATTCAACTAAAAGGGATGATGACATATGACAAATGATGATGAATGTATTATAAACGGTTTACATAATTTATCTCAGGAGATTAGTGTAAAACCAGATCTCAAATCTCTTTCTAAGAGAAAACCAATTCCGCACAGATATTCACGCCTCGTTATATTGCCGATAATCGGTTTAATGCTCTTGGTAGTTTTACTCACTTCTTTTGTTGTAGCACTAGATGGTAATGATCATAAGTCAGTATCAATTGCTCAGACCTAAATCCGCACGTAAGGTTTGGAGAGGCCTAGTTTGGCGACA
The DNA here is from genome assembly GCA_021777355.1 of Actinomycetes bacterium. Classification (GTDB taxonomy): domain Bacteria; phylum Actinomycetota; class Acidimicrobiia; order Acidimicrobiales; family JABEUL01; genus JABEUL01. The sequence goes on from JAJYDO010000035.1 coordinate 27,421, forward strand.
TTAGAGTTGTTGAATGTTAAAGGTGTGGCGAAGAAGAGGGACAAATTGGTTTTTGGGCGTGTTCTTACAATTTTGTAGATTTTTTGTAATTTATGGTGCTATCGGCATTGGGTGTTATCTCTCTTGCCGATAGTTAGTTTTGATGTCAGGGACTACTGGCACTTAGCAGTTGATCTAATTTTCTCCAGGCATTTCCAAAACTTCCATTAAAGTCTTGTTGGGAAGTATGGACTTCTAAGCATTTTGAGTGATTAGTGATTCTTGCCGCTATTGAGATGAGTCCACGCCGAAGTCTTTTGCCATGTGCCCGACCATTCCTGCTTTCATCGTGACCGGTCAATCCTTGTAGCCAAGTTGATATGTTCAAGGCTAAGAATGCTCCCCACATCCACATAGCATTAACAGCTTCATATCCTGATGGTAGATGACGTAAAGCTAGCCCAAGCTTTGAATCTTTTATTCTTTCTTCAACTAATGCACGCTGAGGAAACCAGGATTCAATTTGCAAGATATCCCAATCTAAGTTTGTAACTATGAAGCTATAGGCGTAGGCAAAAGGAATTTCATTATTTTCTAATAACGCAAGTTGATCAGGATCTACTGTGCGTCTCCTTCTGGACCTTGAATTCTTTTTGAGTTCATCTGCTCCGTACCTAACTCGCCTGACGATAGTCCTGGTACCAGATGGCCAATGAGATGGCACATAGCCGCATTCAGCTACTTCTGCATGCATATCAATAGCTTCTTTCCAGCTGTCCTCACTGGTCTGTCTCAGGAAATGCCATGCGGCTTTGTTACGCTTTGCCGCTATAGCAAAATCAGCATTATTATCTAGTGCAGCGTCAGCAACACTTTTTGAAAAGAAACCAGAATCACAACGCACTATTGGACGTAGAAGTCCTGGAGGTAAATTATCAACTGCTTTTTTGATTAGTGATGGAGCTTGTGGACTAGGACTGTCGTTACCAGAGCCTAACTCACCAGTCAGTACTAATCCTGCTTCAGCCCATACTACAAGATGAGGACGATAACAACGCTGTCCTTGGTAGTTGTATGCGGCACCTTCTTTTTTGGGTCCATATACCTCTACGTCGGAAGGGTCCATATCAATAGTCGGGCGAATTGAAACTAATTTAACGGGCTACACCTCTTGCTCCTCCTGGTTCCATGTTGCCCCAAGATGTGGGGGTTATGGTGGGTCCTGACCCACAAGATGTAGGGGTAGGAGGAGCTAAATGACTAGCCCGTCTAATTTATTCTTACGACTATCATTCAATAGGTTAAATGCCACTCCAATGAGTTTCTTATTAGCAGCCTCCAGTCGTAACCATTCACCTCCCTGCGCATCCTACCGGCAAGCAAAATTAATGGTGAACT
>JAJYDO010000103.1 GCA_021777355.1 Actinomycetes bacterium
GATCTAGTAGCACTATTAAGTCTTGTCAGCCCATTTTCTAAAGATAGAGACCAGATCAGATTGTCTCATAGCAACTCAGATCTAAAATTTATAGAAGTTTACGTTTCTACTCCAATCGAGATCTGTGAAGGCCGTGATTCCAAAAGAATGTATAAAAAGGCGAGACGAGGAGAAATACCAGATTTCACAGGAATTTCAAGCCCATATGAACCGCCAGGGAATCCTGAACTTGAAGTTGTTCTTGATTCGATGGAAAAGCTGGAAGAAGCTTGCCAACTTGTAGTTGAATTAATTGAGAAAGCGAGAGATATTAATGAACTATGACGATTTTGAGTTCCTTAAGATTTCAAAGCCAAGCGACGGCGTACTTCTAATTAAAATAAATAATCCGGAGACTTTAAACTCATTGGACTTAAGGGGCCACAGAGAGTTAAGTGAGATTTGGAGAGTTGTTGGAAAAGATCAAGACACGAGGGTGGCAGTAATAACGGGAGAGGGAAGAGCATTTTCTGCAGGTGGAGACCTTGGCCTCATTGAAGATATGACTGAGAATTTTGAGGCCGCAATGAATCAATATTTTGACGCAGGATCAATCGTTCACGAACTGCTGGCGCTCGACAAGCCGGTAATATCTGCGATAAATGGAGTAGCAGTTGGAGCAGGTCTAGCCGTAGCTCTTTTAGCAGATATTTCAGTCATTGGACAAGACGTCAAAATAACCGATGGCCACCTTCGCTTCGGAGTCACAGCGGGAGACCACGCAGTGCTTGCTTGGCCACTTTTATGTGGAATGGCTAAAGCAAAGTTCTACTTATTGACCGGAGATTTCATCGATGGCCGGGAAGCCGAGAGAATCGGACTGGTGTCCAAGTGTGTCGAAAACGGTGATGTGCTGCCAGTGGCATTAGAAATTGCAGAGAAGTTGGCAAAAGGTTCGGCTCTTGCTCAGCGTTTCACGAAAAGAGCCCTTAATGATTGGTTCAGACAGGCACTTCCTGCTTTTGAACACTCAATGGCATTAGAAATACTCACATTCTTGGGACCTGACGCAAAAAGTGGACTTAAAGCTTTGAAAGAAAAAACTGCGCCTGAATTTGACCCAAACCCACCAAATGGCACAAATATACAGTTTTAGCTAAAGCCACTTCCGAGTGGTGAGCCACGCTCTTTCACCAAAACGCGATACGTTATGCAATGACTGAGCGATTGAGTTTCATTTATTTCACTGGAAAAAGACAGGTAGCTGTAATCTCACCTGGAGCTAAAGTCACAGGGATTCGCTAGGTTGCAACTTTCTCAACCTGTCATCACGACCTTGCTGGAAAGATTATTGAGGCGACTGTAATTTGATAACAGTTGTGCAATGAAAGCTGCCACCCGCTTGGCCATTTGGCTACGATGGAAATGTGAGACTAATTGCCCACCCGCACGATTTAGCATCCGCCAGCGAGTCAAGAGTTATACGATGCAATAAGCGAAATTTAAGTGTGATTAATAATGCGAAGTGCAAAAGAGGAAAGCTTTCGGGATTGACATGGGCATTTAATGCCGTTACTTGGAATTCTACTCCTAATGGGAACTCAATTAGTTTCGTCGAGCATTTGTCAATATCTGTTTTGAGTCTAAGGCAATCACCCATCAGGCAGGGAGCGGCTTCATTTATCCAAGAAGTGGAGAGATCACTTCAAGAAAAAAAGGTGAACTTCTTGGAAATCTTTCAAGCTCATTGTGGAACTGTGCTTCCACCCTATACTTACGACTATGCCTTCGCTCGTGAAACAAGTTATAACTATTTCATTAGAGGCGTACAGGTAAATCCTCCAAGCTTCATCGGACCTATTCAATGTGCCACAGCATCAACCTTTAAAGGCCAATTTGGTCGCCCAAACAAGGGTTTCGAAATCACCTACAACTTGAATGCATACACTTATGACTCCCACGGAGATTTAACAGCGACGGAATCAGCAATTTGTGCCCACGATTACGTGAGTAATACCTATAGGTTCATAAACAATTCAGGAGAAACCAAAAAAGAAATTGTCCTTTCGACAAGAGCAAATCCCTGCATCGCAATGGAATGCGGAACTCGCCGTATTCATTCAGTTTGGATCTCAATACGGTCAGGAGCTAGTTATTCTGCAGATTCCGCAGGTGATCCTGTGAATGGGTGGGACCCGAGTGGACTAACCCCATACCCTACGTGCCACGACAATCCCCCTTCATTCCCAACACATGTGTCTCCGGGTGGCTTATTCGGGCCGTGCGGTCCTAGTGTTGGGAATCCGGCTGGTCCGAACTATAAGGGCACTGATGTGGCTGACTTCGGCGTCTATCATCCCGTTGCCGAAGAATGGAGCAGTTGGGCGGCACACGACATGATCGCCGCGTTCGAGACATATGCCGGCGAGTATCCGTCACAATTGTCTACTTATTACAATGATTCCAATAGCGCTTGCGTGGTGCAGAGTGGCTGTAATCAGAACAATGACACTGGTGGCACATGTACTGTTGGATACGGATATACACCAAATGGCTCTCATGTACCTTGTACGTCGGACCAGCTCGGACACCAATGTTCTGGGGGAATGAGCACGGTATATAGAAACTTCTTGGATGACATCTTTGGCAAACAGGAAAGTTATGGAACCCAATTGGGATCTGATGAGGCAGTCCACCTTGCGTTTAGTAAACCGGGTATTGAATTGACCCAATACCAATTCGACGCACTCTCATTTATTGCGTTCAATAATCCGTCGGCTCTAAAGACCGCAATGAGATTACTAAACAATGCGTGGAATGGCAACCCCAATTCAATGAGCTATCAAGAGCAGATCGCCATGACAGGCAGAGCTATTTCCAAACAAGGATATGAATCAAGCTCGATCGGCAATCCGACCCGAGCAAGCGCGGCTTATGAGTTATGGAATTCAGGCGAATATACCAATGGCAACTCATAATCATTTGTGCCATACCCATTGCATGAATAGGACGGTTATGCAAAAGGGAGGGAGAAGTGTAAGACCAGTTACTAGGAGATTCGTTCGCCATCTAACTCAACGGGTTTTCATCGGACTCCTGACAGTCGTAAGTCTAGCTACGATGGCTGCTTGTTCCTCGGGATCCAGAGACCCACTTGGGCAATGGTACCAACATGAGCTAGGTTTGATACAAGGCATTGCGAGCTGCTCACCAGACAACTATTGCATGTTTGTTGGTCAGCGAACTGGCCACATTGCTCTTACGCAGGTCTATTCTTTTTGGGAACGGGGAGCATGGTCTGAAAGTCGTCCAATGCCAAGCGTCGGTGAAGTTCTTCAATTGTCGTGTGGTAGCAGGGAATCGTGCTTGGCAATTAGGGTAGATGATGCAACCTATGGGTTTGGCGCAAGTGCCTGGAATGGTTACGCATGGACTAAGACTGCCTCTCTGCCAATTGGGGTAGCCTATTCGTCGTGCGCTGGGTCGAATTTTTGTATGGTCCTGGATACAGATGGAAGATACGGGATATGGAAACCAAAGAGTTCAAGCTGGTCCTTCGGGACGATGCCAGGTGCTAATGATCTCTCGGGACTTTCATGTGTCTCTGCGACATTCTGCATGGCAATTGATCTCTCAGGTAAGACAACTGTATGGACAGGGGACAAGTGGCAGAGTGCAGGTAACGCAATAGCAGGGTTTTCGATTGGTACGGGCCCTAAAGGCTTTAGCGAGTTACACTGCTCGAGCAACACCTGGTGTCTAACTCTAGGCCCGAGTGATTCGCAAGTAGGAATGTGGGATGGAAAACGTTGGAAACTAGCAAGTGTGCCGTTTCCCGGTGTTTATTCCGTATCCTGCATAAGTGGACCGTTTTGTATGGCGATAGGGGATTCTGATAAGCCGTATAGGTGGGACGGCAACAAGTGGATTGTTACTAGCGGGTCATATCTGCCACAAGGTGGCCAGATCAGTTGCGCGTCGAGTTCCTATTGTATTGAGGCAGGCTGGCAGGGAACGGCAATTTTTGCAATCGAGACTCCCAGATTCCCGTACTAGAAACAGGGATCCTGCGAAATCAAGTGGTCTGAGTGGGTGATTATATTTACTTCATGGGTTCTTGGATGCGGAAAAATAACGGATGTTTGGAATGCAATAAATGGATGCACCAGTTCAGGCGCTAATCATGCAAAGCACTTCGCTCTCGGAGCTTGCTATGGGCTTATTTTCCAGACAGGCGGATGTATTGGAGCGTTGCGGCCGCATTGTGATCCATCTCCTTCATTAGAATAAGGGAGAGGTCACCCACCGTGTTCAAAGATAATGAATGTGTTTTTGATTCTCATAGACGAACCTGTTCCCGCTGTCGGCGTACTTCAACTAGGCGAATCTTGAACATGTAAAGAAAGTTTGAACGCGCTGCAGTCGAAAATGGCAATGTCCATCATTGTGTCACCTCCCACAAAGAGCCGATTCTGGCCATTTTGGGTTGCCGAGTAATTTCCCATCATCGAAGTTCAGAGAGTGTCAAAAAAGCGCTTTTAGGCATCTTGGAGCCAAGGCATTCCCACTGATTCAGCCAGCAGATATCGAGACCTCTGGCTCGCTTCCCGACGGCGAGGCGAAGGCGCCTTGGCGCCGGAGCTAAGTGTCGGGAGTCACAGGCAAGTAGTTCGGAATTGAAATGCCGGACGTTCTGATCGGAGAAGTCCTAATTATTTGACTGGCGTTTACAGGTGGAACGATCGAAGAAGTTGGAGGTATCGTTCCGACTCAAGCGCAAGCTGAGCAGTTGATTGAAAATAGCGGTGGCTCGATCCAGAGAATCGATGATGCACACCAACCTCCAAACCCCCACCAATATCTTCATATCAACTGCACCACGAGGGATGGTCCAAAAGGGACTCTTCAGATTCAGGAACCATAATTATGACAACCAATATGACTATCGCCACATGGCTTCAAGCTGGCCGAGATCTCGATATTGTGATTCATGCGCCATTTGTACTTAAGGTTGAGTCCAAAGGAGAACCGATTCACTGCATTGCTCTAGTAGAGGACTTTGGCTCGCCCAACGGCACTGTCGTTTTAGGCCGTCACACACCGCCGAAGTCTGCACAATCAATCGCTCACACTCAAGGGAGATTCTTATCATTGGTAGACGAGGAGTCGCATTCTCTTTGCAATCGCTCGCCATTTATAGCGCCATTAAATGATTGGGGTTGGTTCGGAGCAAGGCGTCAACCTCCCGAGTGGTACACCGATCAACCATGGACGGGTCCAGAAACCCAAGTGTGATCTCTGGATGAAATTGAAGCCGACATCAGTTACATCTAAGAACTCATAGGACACAGGGATCTAAATTCAACAACAATCTATATCCATCTCACACCTGACAAATTAGCCAAGGTCCACTCAGCTACTCATCCTGGTGCCACCAACCAAGAAGCAGTTGACTAAAGCCTTTTAAACACCTCGTCAACTACTGAAATTGTGCCAAGATAGTTAAAGTGCAACTAACTAAGATCCGAGAAGAATTCAAAGGCACAACTTCAAATAACGCGTATCCGCGATTTTTCTCAAATCACTCTTTTTTAGCCGTTCAAAACTTCTACATAATCCCAGCTAAGCCAGCAGAAACATCTTTAAATTCATGCCAAGTCGCGTCTGATCCCTTACATTCCGCAGGGGATCCTGTGAATGGGTGGGACCCGAGTGGAATGTGTACTGTTAAGGGTGCCAATGGAAAAATAATTAGTTCAAACAGTTCTCTTTGCGAGAATGATATGAATTCTTGGGATACATCTTGTACTGGCAAGTATTCGAGTAGGTGCTACCAGCCCAATGGAACTGCATGGATTGATCCATATAACGGTTCAGCTTCCATTGGTGCGGTGTTACAATGTTCCGTTGGAAATCGATACAACGTGGCGGAAGATATGGGATGTCTTACTGGAGGCGCATATTCCCCTGATCCCAAATTTATTAAATGGATTGAACAACAAGAGGCGACATGTTCTCCAAACGGCAGTTGGTGCAATGCGAACGGCAATTGTCAAATAGGATTTGGTCACGATGCAACC
>JAJYDO010000036.1 GCA_021777355.1 Actinomycetes bacterium
CGGTGACGTTTCGACGGCCTCCACCGGATCGCCTGACTTAGATCTTCCGATCGAAGACCTCGATCTAACTGAAAGGCCAAGAAACTGTCTCAAGCGTGCTCAGATAAACACAATTGGCGAACTGCTCCAGAGAAGTGTGGAAGAGCTTTTGACTTTGACTAACTTTGGTCAAAAATCTCTTGACGAAGTTATTGTAAAACTTGACGAGAGAGGACTTACTCTCAGAGGACAAAGGGGAATTTGAGATGAGGGGAACGCCTAAAAAGGGAAGAAGGTTTGGCGGAGATGCAGCTCATGCCAAGGCAATGATGGGAAACTTAGTTGCTTCATTGATTGCAGCCGAATCCATAGTCACAACCGAAGCTAAAGCCAAGGCGCTTCGTCCTGTTGCTGAAAAAGTTATTACAGCTGCCAAAAAAGGCGGAGTCCACAAGCACCGTCAAGTTGTCGCTTTAATCAGAGACAAAGATATGGCTTACAAATTGTTTAATGAAATTGGGCCAAGATACTCCGACCGTGCTGGCGGCTATACTCGCATTCTCAAGTTAGGTCCACGCCAAGGAGATAATGCTCCGATGGCTCGCATCGAATTCGTGTGAGTGGTTTAGATACACTTCGCTTAAAACTGTTATTAGCCTACGACGGAACCACGTTTCACGGATTTGCACCCCAAAAAGAACATGAAACTGTCGGTGGCGCTCTTATTGGAGCATTTGAAAAACTCACAAAAATAGAGGTTGATCTAACCTGTGCTGGCAGGACCGACAAAGGAGTTCATGCACTGGGTCAAGTAGTCCACTTTGACCTTCCCGCCGAACTTTTGGGCGAAGATCCGGTTGAGACCCTTAATAGGTGGAAAAAAAGCCTAAACAGTCAGCTTTACCCCAGGATCTCCATTTTTGATATTTCACTCTGTGACAGTGAATTTAATGCACGGAGAGACGCTTTGAGTCGAACCTACAGGTATTTAATACGAGAAGGTCCAAATTTTGTGCCATGGGAGAAAAACACTGTTTGGCATGTGGGCCAGTATTTGGATCGAAGTCTTTTGGACCTTGGGATAACGCCGCTGGTCGGCGAACATGATTTTTCCTCATTTTGCAGAAAACCTCCTGATAAAGAAGGGTCCTTAGTGAGAAAAGTGCTGGAGTGCCGCTTCGAAGAACACTCAGGGCTGCTTGAGTTCACGATCACCTCAACCTCTTTTTGTCACCAGATGGTCCGCTCGATAGTTGGTTTGCTAGTCGAGGTGGGGAAAGGCAAAGTAAAACCCTCCCAGGTTAAATCCATTCTTGAAGCCAGGGACAGGTCGGCTTCTCTGCCATTAGCCCCGCCTTCTGGATTGTGCCTTATTAAAGTGCGCTATGATAGAAACCTGCCCTAGTGCCATGCGCTGTGGCGTGGATCTGTCTCTAAGAGGGATTTTACCTGTTGGCTCGTTTTTTACTTTGTCAGAACAAGTGCAGGTAATGAAATTAGAAAAGGAAAAGATTTAGCGTGAGGACGTATTCCCCAAAAGCTAGTGAGATCACCAGATCTTGGCATGTGATAGATGCCGAAGGGATGGTGCTTGGTCGTTTGGCATCTGAAGTTGCGGTTCTTTTGATGGGCAAGCACAAGGCCAGTTACGCTCCGCATATGGACATGGGAGACCACGTCGTAATTGTCAATGCTTCAAAAGTCGTAATGACAGCGCGTAAGGCCGACTCGGTATTTGCCTACCGTTACTCGGGATACCCCGGGGGATTAAAAAGTGAGAGTTATGCCTCACTTTTGAAGAATAGGCCTGAAGATCTTGTGAAGCGAACAATAAAGGGAATGCTCCCCAAAAACAGCCTCGGAAAAACAATGATCAAGAAATTGCATGTGCACGAAGGTCCCACTCATAACCATCAGGCGCAAAAGCCGCAAGAACACGTAATCTCGACAAGCCGCCGAGTATCTTAGAAGCGAAAGTAAGAAATGTCACTTCCACTATTACAGTCCACCGGCAGGAGAAAATCTGCCATCGCAAGAGTCCGGGTGAGGCCGGGAACAGGCACTCTAACGGTTAATCGGAAGCCTTTGTCTGAATACTTCACCTCCAAGGTGCATGTAGCTCAAATTACCGAGCCATTGAAGGTTTCGGGAACCGAAAGTAATTACGACATAGATGCCACCATCATTGGTGGTGGCACTTCAGGTCAGGCTGGAGCACTTCGTCTTGGAATATCCCGGGCAATAGTTGAATTGCTTCCAGAGAAGCGAATTGAACTAAAACGGGCCGGCCTTTTGACACGCGACGCTCGGGAAAAAGAGTCCAAGAAATACGGACTGAAGAAGGCCCGAAAAGCGCCTCAGTATTCGAAACGATAAAACACCTTGGCCGTGCATTTTGGCACCGACGGCATTAGGGGTGTAGCCAATGAGGAACTCACTCCGGAGATAGCTCTATATTTAGGTCGAGCGGTGGCTAAAGTGCTTAACCCAAATAGTTTGGTTCTAGGCCGGGATCCCAGAATATCAGGCAAAATGCTGGCGAATGCTTTTGCCTCGGGGGTTATGAGCGAGGGTGTGGACGTAATCGATGTAGGTATTGCACCAACACCTGCTGTTGCCTACGTTGGGAATAAGTTAGAAGTCCCAAGCGCCGTTGTTTCGGCATCTCACAATCCATTTGGCGATAATGGAATAAAGGTGTTTGGTTTTATGGGAACCAAAATCGATGATAATGCCGAATCTGAAATCGAGAGGCAGCTAAACGGATACCTGGAAAATGCGCTTTCTGGAAAAAGGCCGGTTGGCAGATTAATAGGACGCGAAAGTGACGGCACAGCGCTCCTTGAAAGTTGGCTTCAGAGCATTGCCGACGTTTTTCAATTAGAGAATTTTGCCTTGAAGGCAGTTGTCGATTTGGCAAACGGAGCCACAGCTAAGTTCGTAGAACCTCTATTGGTTCGCTTTGGAATACAGGTTATTGCAATTAATGCGGAAAATGACGGCACTAGTATCAATGAAAACTGTGGAGCCACTTCTACTAGGGGGCTTAAAGAGGCAGTTGTTCAACACGGCGCCGATTTAGGTCTGGCATTTGACGGAGACGGCGATCGTCTGGTGGCAGTCGACGCATCCGGAAAAATTGTAAACGGAGATCAAATAATTGCCCTAATGGCACTCGATCTTAAGAAGGAAGGCAAGTTGGATAACTCTGCCGTAGCAGTCACGGTGATGTCTAATCTCGGATTTCATAAAGCAATGGATGAAGCGGGAATAAAAGTTTTTGTCACACCTGTTGGTGATCGCCATGTTTTGCAAGTTATGGAACGTGAGAATCTGACATTGGGCGGAGAGCAGTCGGGCCACATCATACGGCGGGATCATTCAACTACCGGCGACGGTCTCTTGGCCGCTTGTTTATTGCTAGACATTATGGGAAGAAACAATTCGTCCTTAAATGAGATGGCAAATATTTCGATCTATCCTCAAGTGCTTGAGTCCCTAAGGGTCAATGGACTTAGCCAAGACGGAGCAAAAATGCTGGCACAGCATGAAGAAATAACTACGTTAGTTGATGATTTAACGAACAAACTTGAAGGCCAAGGACGCATTCTCGTGCGAGCAAGCGGCACAGAACCTGTGGTTAGAGTCATGGTTGAAGCATCTGATGAAGTGCGGGCAAAAGAGATAGTTGGTAATTTAGTGGTCAAATTGACCGAACTCAGCTCCAAAACCACCTAAATTTAGAGTATGTGCGGCATCATAGGAGCAACCGGTCCAATCCCTGTAGCGAAGATTCTGATAGAGGGATTAGAACGCCTGGAGTATCGGGGATATGATTCGGCAGGGGTGGCCTTGGTCGTAGAAGGGGGGATTTGGAGGACCCGAGCCGCGGTATCTACAGTTTCGATGAAATCTTTAGCCGATGCCGTTGTTAATGCTCCAAAAGTTTTGGATGCCGGAGTAGGCCACACTAGGTGGGCTACTCATGGAGCTCCAAATGAAAGAAACGCCCATCCACACTCTGACTGCACCGGCAAAGTTGCAATCGTGCACAACGGAATAATTGAAAATCATGCCATATTGTCTTCAAGACTTATTGAGGATGGACATAACCTTGCTTCAGATACAGATTCTGAGGTGATTGCACACTTGGTTGAGGAAAACCTGAGAGACGGAAGCTCTCTTACCCAGGCAGTTTTAAATACGCTGAAAGTAATTGAAGGGACCTATGCAATAGCGGCTGTCAGATCCGATGAGCCCGGAACCGTAGTTGCTGCGAGGAACGTGTCGCCTCTAATCGTGGGAGTTTCGGAGGGTGCTTCGTATGTAGCTTCAGATATTCCAGCGATTCTCGGTCGGGCAGAGAAGTACTTTTCCGTAGCCGACGGCCAAGTAGTCACACTTAAAGGCGAAAATCTCCAAGTCGATGTAGTTGGAGAGGCTCCCGGTGAACTTATGCCTCTCGAAGTTAGCTGGGATCTCGATATGGCCCAAAAAGGCGGGTATGAAAGTTTCATGCTTAAAGAGATTGATGAAGAGCCAAGAGCAATAGCCGACACGTTGAGAATGCGCGGGATTGAAGCCATTGAAATGTTTGATGAGTTGAATCTTGATCCTGCCGTATTGCGCCAGATAGACAAGATCTTTCTGGTGGCTTGCGGAACAAGCTTCCATGCAGCAATGGTTGCCAAGTATGCTTTCGAGCATTGGTGCAAGATTCCCGTTGAACTTGATATTGCTAGTGAGTTTCGCTATCGTGATCCTGTCGTAGATGGGAAAACCTTAGTAATCGGCGTAAGCCAAAGCGGTGAGACAATAGATACTCTTCAAGCTCTAAGAGAAGCGAGGAGGCTTGGATCCCATGCAATAGCTGTGGCAAATGTGGTTGATTCTTCCATGACGAGAGAAGCTGACGGGGTGCTCTATACCAGGGCAGGACCTGAGATTGGCGTAGCTGCCACGAAGACCTTTGTGGCACAGGTAGCTATCTTGGAGGCTTTTGCGCTCTCTTTGGCTGAATTGCGAAATACGCTTTACAAGTCAGAAACAGAACTGCTAATGAACGAGTTGCTCACTATTCCACTCAAAGTTGAGCGAGCAATTGCGAGGGCGAGTGAGTATCGAAGTGTAGCTAAAGAAATTGGCGATTCCAAAGACTTCTTTTTCCTAGGCAGGCATGTCGGTTATCCGACAGCACTCGAAGGCGCTCTAAAACTCAAAGAGATTTCCTATCTCCACGCTGAGGGATTTGCTGCGGGCGAACTTAAGCATGGTCCGATCGCTTTGATTGACTCGTCATCTGTAGTTATAGGAGTTGCCACCAGGGGAAGGCTTTGGTCTAAAGTCCTTTCAAACTTAGAAGAAGTCAGAGCCAGGGGTGCCAGAGTTGTCGTTGTTGCAAATGAAGACGATACCCAAACGGCACACTTTGGAGACTACGTATTCAAAGTGCCATCAACCCATGAACTATTTGCGCCGCTAATTGACATAATTCCTCTGCAGTTTTTGGCTTATGATTTGGCTCTCCAGCATGGAAATGATGTTGATAGGCCCAGGAATTTGGCAAAAACCGTTACGGTTGAATAACATGGCCGGTGAATTTCCAACTGCTCCAGATTCATTCGAAGGATATCAAGTAGGGATAGACGCAGTCGATTGCATGAAGTTCAAAGATTCAATAAGTCGAACTCCAAGAATGCTAGAGAGGTTATTTAGCGAGAGCGAGCTTTCGGAGTGCGCAGATTCTCCGCGCAGGCACTTGCGGCTTGCGGCAAGATTCGGAGCAAAAGAAGCCGTTTGGAAGCTGCTTGGCGTGGGACTCGGAGGAGTTGATTTCAAAGACGTTGAGATAAAGTCTGAAAAATCGGGAAAGCCCGTCATATTCCTGCATGGACGTGCACTTAAATTGGCCGATTCAAAGGGGGTGCGTGATATTTCCATATCGTTAACGCATACAAATAATGTTGCAATTGCCATCGCAATAGCTAAGAACTATAAATACGGAAATGAAAAAGCATGATTGGGCTCCTATCTACAGATGAATCAAGGGAGCTAGACAAAGCATATGGAAAAGAAAACCCGATTGAAGTACTAATCGATCGAGCCGGTTATGCAACATATCGTCAAGCAATCAAAATGATGAAGGGCAGCTATGCGAAGCGGGTATTAGTAATTTGTGGTCCCGGGATGAATGGAAGCGATGGAAGGGTAGCCGCAAGATATTTGATTCAAAGAGGGATAAAAGCCTGCGTTTGTTCTCCGGATGAGGCCCAGGATTTATTGGGGAAGTCGGTTTCGTGGGATCTTGTAATAGACGCGGCATTTGGCACCGGACTGTCCAGGGAGTATAACGCTCCCCAAATAAATTTCGAAGTGCCAATCTTGGCAGTCGATATCCCATCGGGATTGAATGGAGACAGCGGATCTGTGATGGGAAACGTCGCGAGAGCTGATACTACTGTCACATTTGTTTCTCCAAAAATCGGATTTTATTTTGGCCAAGGACCCGAACTAGTCGGAGAAGTGGTCTGTGTTGATATCGGATTAGACCCTTGTCTCCTGGGAAGCAAAGAGAAACCTTTTGAGGCTAAAGTTAGATTGCTCCAAGACAGTGACGTGAGAGTTCCCAACAGGCCTCGAAATTCCCATAAATGGAACCTGGCCGTGTTAGTTATTGGAGGTTCGCCAGGAATGATGGGGGCGCCTCACTTAAGCGCTTTAACAGCTTATCGAAGCGGTGCCGGAATGGTCAGATTAATAACTCCAGGGACTGATGGGCTTAGCGAGATGCCAAGTGATGTTGTCCGGATAAGTGGAGCCGGTGATTGGGTGTCGCGTTCAATCGAAGAGTCATCTAGGTGCCAAGTTTGCATCATTGGTCCCGGACTCGGGAGGGATGAATCAATCGGCCCGGCAGTATTGGAGCTGTTAAAAGGAATTGATATTCCAGTGGTTTTAGACGCCGACGGTCTTTTTGGAATGACGATCTCAAAATTAAAAGAAGCAACATCTTCTAGGTCTAATCCTATAATTATCACTCCTCACGAAGGCGAGTTCAAAGAGCTTACCGGAAACAAAATTGACTCAAACAAAATTGAGGCGGCGAATTCGTTAGCTCTAAAAAGCGGTTGTATTACATTGATAAAAGGAAGCCCAACGGTAATAAGTTCGCCTGAGGGCGCTACACGGTTAGTGACCAACGGATCGCCCAGACTGTCAAGCGCTGGAACCGGCGACGTACTAAGCGGGATAATTGCAGGCATTATGGCGAGATATAGAGCCCATGTGCAAAGTCAAAAAGCACCAGATATATTAGACCAGGTTGCAATAGCTACACATTTGCACGGAATGGCTGCTTCCATTGGCCCGAGAGAGGGGCTCGTGGCATCAGATCTCCCTCAATTAGTTTCTAAAGTATTATCAGAGTTGTTAGTGCACAAAGCCACGAGCGATGAATAATACTTTTTCAAATGATGATGCAGGTCATTATCGAGGAGCATGGCTTGAATTAGATCATGCTGCAATTTCAAACAACGCTAGCTACTTGAAATCATTTGCCCCGCAAAGTGAACTTTGTGCTGTTGTAAAGGCAAAAGGATACGGCCATGGTGCAATAGGTGCCGCACTTGGGGCCATTAACGGCGGTGCCAGTGTTTTGGCAGTCGCACTTGTGGAAGAAGGTATTGAACTTAGGAAAGCAGGTATTGTCGATCCCATTCTGCTATTGTCGCAGCCTCCTATAGAATCACTAGAGTACTGCATAGGCTGGGGACTTATTCCCACTATAACTTCTCCCGATGCCCTTTTGGCACTTGAAAATCTAGATGTTGAATGGGAGGAATACTTTAAAGATGCCTCGAAAGGCCAATTGAGTAGGTCCAGTAAATTTGGCCGGATCTTGGATCATAAGGTACCAATTCATATCAAGGTTGAAACCGGAATGAATCGGGCAGGAGCTGCAATGGAGGTTGCTTTCGATCTTTCGGTGAGAGCTGCAAGATCTAACAAGGTTTATTTAGACGGGCTTTGGACGCATCTTGCAACGGCAGATGAAAATGATCAAGAAATATCAAATACCCAAATTGAAAGATTTAGCGAGTTTGAAAAAGATTTGGCGGCAACATTGGGTTTCAGGCCAAAAACACACATTTCAAACACTGCCGCCACTATTGCCCTGCCTGAGTCCAGGAGGGATTTAGTTCGTTGCGGAATTGGGATATATGGTTACTTTCCATCGAGCAATGTTGAGAGAATTGCTGCTAGCTCCGGGAAGCCGGGATCCTTGGTGCCGGCTTTGTCTTTAAAGGCAAGGATTTCCATGATTAAGGAGGTAAAGCCAAATGAAGGTATTTCCTACGGACATATTTATGTAGCAAATAGCCTGGCATTGATTGCTACAGTCCCCGTTGGATACGCAGATGGCGTCCCAAGGGTTATAGGATCCAACAGTTCAAACGGGAGCGTACTGATAAGGGGCCAAAGATGTCCCATAAGGGGCTGGGTGACAATGGATCAACTTATGGTTGACGTGACTGGGCTTAAAGGGAGCGTAGAAGTTGGCGATGAAGTTGTTTTGATTGGCAGCATGCAGGGCGAGGCAATATATGCAGATGAATGGGCTAGATTGGCAAATACTATTGTTTATGAAATCTTGATTCACATGGCAAATCGTTTGCAGATACGTCCCGGCCAATACTCTCCCAATTAATACTTTACACCGGTTTAAAATTTAAAGTGATACATTCCGAAAAACTCAAACAAATTAAGAGCTTGGAAACAAATGCCAATAGCTGCCAATCTTGCGAATTGGCAAAAACGCGAACAAATGTGGTATTTGGATCCGGATCAATTGACGCTGAAATTTTCTTTATCGGCGAAGGACCAGGGCAGGAAGAAGATTTACAGGCCCTTCCCTTCGTGGGGAGATCCGGGAAATTGCTTACTAGGCTCATTGAAGAAGAACTAGAGATCCCAAGGTCAGATTGCTATATAGCCAATATTGTAAAGTGCCGCCCGCCTGCCAATAGAAACCCACTCCCCCAAGAGAGTGCAAGCTGTACGCCATTTCTGATCAAACAGCTGGAGATTATTTCGCCGAAAGTTATTATTACCCTTGGAAATGTTGCGACACAGTACTTGCTAGAAACCAAGGAGGGAATAACTAAATTAAGAGGCCGCTTTTTTCAATTTTCAGATTTCCATATTATGCCTACTTTTCACCCGGCTGCAGCGTTAAGATCCGGAGCGGTTGTAGTTGCACAGATGCGAGCAGACTTTGCAACCGCCAAACACTACATAGAGCAATCCCAGAGATAGATATGGAGCAAAAAGTAAACACATTTGAGTTTCTCTCCAAATCAGAAATAGCCACCGAAGCCATGGGGGAGGTTATGGGAAACCACTTGAAACGCGGTGACTTAGTGGTACTTTCCGGAGGGCTGGGTGCGGGGAAAACGAAATTTACAAAGGGTATAGCTAAAGGTCTTTTGATTAACGACGTGATTACCTCCCCGACATTTATTCTTGCAAATATATATGAAGGCCGCGAGATTTTGGTGCATGTGGATGCATACAGATTGGAAACATTAGGCGAGGTTGACGACCTGGGTTTGGACGAAGATATCAGTGAAGTAGTGACAGTAGTGGAATGGGGTGATGAGATTAAAGATATGCTATTTGGGATTACGTGGAGGGTAGAGATTTCCCCTGTTGAAGCAATATCTGAATCGCCAGAGGGTCTTGATTACCAAGACTTAGTTAACGTTGGAGATACAAGGCATCGAATGATCCGCATTGAATACTTTGGAGGCTCAGATGACTTTTTCTTATTCAAGAGTGAGGCGCAGGCCTTGAATTTATCTGACAAGTTTTAAGGATACATGGACAGATGGTAATAGTTGGAATTGAGTCATCTACTTCAAATCTTGGAGTTGGGATATTAAGAGACGGTGAAATGATTGCCGCGTCGACCCTTCATGCACCCAGACGGCATGTGGAGTCGATTATTCCGCTTTTAGCTAGCTTGTTAGAAGCTTCCGAGTTAAAAAAAAGTGACATTGAATTAATAGCGCTCGATGTGGGACCAGGTTTATTTACCGGACTTCGCGTGGGAGTCGTCACCGCCAAGACCTTGGCGGCTGCATTAAATATCAAAATAGTTCCCGTAAGTTCACTTGAAGCTATGGCATCGCAATTCGTAGACACTCAGGCACCACTATTAATTAGTGAGCGCCAAAGTCCCGCTCAGACGGTAATTGTTCCGATTATCGACGGAAGGCGCGGCGAAATTTATCACGCGGGGTATTCATCAGACATGGGCAAGACCTTATGGGAACATGAAGTCTCCAAGCCAGAATTATTGCCAGAAAAATTGTCTCAGTATGATGTGCGTTATGTTTTTGGCTCGGGATATCAGAAGTATAGAGGCGTGCTAAATGATGATGTAGTTTCTTCTACAAGCTTCCCGCTCCGTCCCAACGTAGAGACGATTTGCAAAATTGCATTCACAAGTGAAGTTGCACACTTGGAACCGCGGGATGTAGCTCCCATATATTTAAGGCCGCCAGATACTTCAATCGGATGGTCGAGCAGGTCTTTAAAGCATTGAGTGTCAAAATTTGTTGCAATTAATTAACATTAAAAATGATTTTGCCATCGGAGTTATGTCACTAAATGATGTAGATGAAGTTTATGACCTTGAACACGCACTGTTTAAACCTCCTTGGTCAAAGAAGGTGTTCAGAGACGAACTGGCACTTTCCAATCGGAGATATTTTGTGGCAAAGTCCAATGACTCAAAATCTTTTGATCAAGTTCTAGGCTACGGTGGAGTTGCTTTAATGGTTGATGAAGCCCATATCGTTAATATAGGCGTGGCGCCAGCAAAACAAAGACTTGGAATTGCAACTGGCATTGTAGGAGCGCTTTTGATTTCGGCTATTGAAAGCCGCTTCACCAGCGCGACATTAGAAGTGAGAGTTTCCAACAACGCTGCCATTAATCTTTACACTAAATTTGGTTTTGTCCCGGTTGGAGTCAGACCAAATTACTATCCCGACAATAAAGAGGACGCCTTAATAATGTGGATTAGCGATTTGGATAGTTCCGGATTTAAAGAGGGACTGCTAGAGTTGCTTGCAAAATACCACTTTGACCACAAGGGACTACAGGAAAAATAATATGGCTTTAGGGCAAAAACAGTGACAACTGAAACGACTGTATTGGCAATTGAAACCTCATGCGATGAGACAGCTTGTGCGGTAATCAAGTATGACTCGTTGGCGAATCGCTACTTTACTTTGTCATCTGTGGTTTCAAGTCAAATTGATATTCACTCAGTTTACGGCGGAGTAGTTCCCGAGGTTGCTTCAAGAGCTCATGTCGAGCGAATTGACGGAGTAATTGAAGCTGCTTTAAGCGAAGCGGGATTCTCAGGGCGCCAAGGAATTGATCTCATAGGAGCGACTTGTGGCCCGGGATTAATAGGAGCGCTTCTGGTGGGAGTTAGTGCCGCAAAGGCGTTGGCATTTGCATGGGATTTGCCATTTATCGGGATAAATCACCTAGAGGGACATTTGTTTGCCAGCTTTTTGGATGAATCGGGGCCGCCGGAATTTCCCGCAGTTGTATTGCTGGCAAGTGGCGGCCACACTATCTTGCTCGAAATTGTGGGTCCTGGTGACTACATTCTCTTGGGACAAACTCTCGACGATGCTGCAGGCGAAGCTTTTGACAAGGTGGCAAGATACCTGGGGCTTGGCTATCCGGGAGGTCCTGAGATTGACAGGCTTTCCAAAGTCGGCAGTCCCAAAAGCGTTCCACTTCCCAGAGTCATGACGGGCCATGATTTGGACCTTTCCTTTAGCGGAGTCAAGACTGCGGTAATCAGATTTGTCGATGCTCACCCCGAGGTCACTAATGCCGACGTAGCTGCATCTTTTCAAGACAATGCTGTTTTAGCCCTAACCAAAAGGCTTTTTGAAGGGGCAGAGAGAGTTGAGGCCAAGACAGTAATGATCGCCGGAGGCGTTGCTGCCAATTCGCTCTTGAGGGAATCGGTTGAAAATGAGGCCAAGGCAAGGGGGGTGGCACATCGAATACCTAACCGGAAAGACTGTACAGACAATGCAGCCATGATTGGAGCCGCGGCAATCTGGAGATATCTGGAGTCGGGTCCAAGTGATCCTTTTATGGGTGCTAAGTCCAATATGAAGCTCACTTATCGCTAAATTCCATTAATTTCAAGTTCACTTTTCAGAAAAAATCCCACGTCAAATGGGGAAAGGCGCGAAAAACCGGCAATGGCGGTGCTTGGCGTGTTGCAAGGGGTCTCAATATCCGCTACGATTAGCACTCAGATAGTAAGAGTGCTAATCCCTCGAGAAAAATAAGGAGGAATTTAAATGAAATTGCATCCCTTGGACGACCGTGTTGTAGTCAGGCCGGTTGAAGCCGAAGAGACCACAGCGTCAGGCCTAGTGATCCCGGACACGGCTAAGGAAAAGCCCCAACAAGGTGAAGTTTTGGCTGTAGGTCCAGGACGGAGAGTCGAGCAAACAGGAGAACTGATTGCCCTTGACATAGCCGTAGGCGACACCGTTGTCTACTCCAAATACGGAGGAACTGAGATCACTGTCGACGGTGAAGAACTAATGATTCTCTCAAGTCGGGAAGTGCTGGCAAAGGTAACCCGATAATGTCAAAGATTCTTAAGTTCAACGAAGAGGCAAGAAGAGGGCTAGAGGCAGGCGTAAACAAGCTGGCCGATACCGTCAAAGTGACACTTGGGCCTAAAGGTCGAAATGTTGTGCTCGAAAAAAAGTTCGGTGCGCCAACTATCACTAATGACGGCGTCACAATTGCCAAAGAAATCGAGCTAGAAGACCCATATGAAGATATGGGTGCCAAGCTCGTTAAAGAAGTGGCTACCAAAACTAACGATGTTGCAGGAGATGGCACTACCACGGCCACCGTGCTTGCCCAAGCTATTGTTCGTGAAGGTTTGCGAAATGTTGCGGCAGGTGCAAATCCGCTTGCCCTGAAACGAGGCATTGATAAAGCAGTGACAGCGGCTGTCGGAGCCATTGCTCAACTTTCAAAAGAAGTTGACAATAGATCTGAGATTGCTCAAGTCGCAGCTATATCAGCCGCCGACACCACCATCGGCGACATCCTTGCCGAAGCAATTGACAAAGTTGGAAAAGATGGGACTGTCACAGTCGAGGAGTCAAATACTTTTGGAATGGAACTTGAGTTCACTGAAGGTATGCAGTTTGACAAGGGCTACCTTTCCCCCTACTTTGTGACTGATCCTGAACGCCAGGAGTCAGAACTGGAGAATCCATATCTCCTATTTGTCAATTCGAAAGTGTCATCAGTGCACGATTTGGTTCCGGTTCTTGAAAAAGTCATGCAGACCGGGCGACCTTTGTTGATAGTTGCAGAAGACATTGAAGGCGAAGCTCTAGCAACTTTGGTAGTTAACAAAATAAGAGGCATTTTCTCTTGTGTAGCTGTCAAAGCTCCTGGTTTTGGTGAGAGAAGAAAAGCAATGTTGCAAGACATGGCTGTTCTCACAGGAGCGCAGGTTATTTCTGAAGAGATTGGTCTCAAGCTTGAGAACACTTCTATTGACTTGCTTGGTCAAGCCAGAAAAGTAATTGTAACCAAAGACAATACGACCATCATTGAAGGGGCGGGTTCTAAAGATGATGTCGCCGGAAGAATTTCACAGATCAAGCGTGAAATCGAAGAGACTGACTCAGATTGGGACAAAGAAAAACTTCAGGAGAGACTAGCCAAGCTGGCAGGTGGAGTAGCTGTTGTTCGAGTAGGTGCGGCAACTGAGGTTGAGCTAAAAGAAAAGAAGCACCGAATCGAAGACGCACTCAGCGCTACTCGTGCCGCGATCGAAGAAGGCGTAGTAGCAGGAGGAGGAACCGCACTTGTCCGGGCCCGTTCGGCAGTACTGGATGCCACTGAGAAACTTAATGGCGACGAAGCAGTAGGGGCTAGAATTGTTGCCAAGGCAATTGTTGAGCCATTGCGCCAAATTGCGGCTAACGCAGGGCTCGAAGGAGCGGTTTGGGTTGAAGCAGTTGCTTCTGCGACCGGAAATGTCGGCTTGAATGCATTGACTGGCAAGTTGGAAGACTTACTCGCAGCTGGAGTTGTTGACCCGGCAAAAGTTACTCGGTCAGCTCTGCAAAATGCTGCTTCGGTAGCCGGACTTCTTCTAACCACCGAAGTCCTGATTGCCGATAAACCAGAAAAGGATGCACCAGCTCCTATGCCCGGCGGCGGCGGCATGGGTTCCATGATGGGTATGTAGTAAATGGCAGACCGCCTAAGCGGTTTTGAGCCGGGTGAGGATATCGCTAATGTGGCGATTCCTCGTCCGGCTTTTGTCATGGATGGTCCATCTCCAACCTGGGTAGAGATAGACAAAGACTTAAGGGCTTCAATATCCTTTGATAATTTCTATGAGTGGATTAGATTCCAGATAGAAAGTAGCCAAGACAATATATTGGTTCCTCCTCAGAGCGCTTCATATTCCGCCGAGTTCAAAAACGGTCAAGAAAGTGATGCGGCTGTTCTCGTGGCGATTACAAGTATTCAAGGGAAGCCAAGTTTTCTTTTGACGCGGCGCACGATCGAGATGAAGAATCATTCCGGTCAAGTTTCTTTTTGCGGGGGACGTAGGGAGCCGGGAGAAAATCCGATTGAGACTGCATTGCGTGAGGCTGCCGAGGAAGTTGGCCTGCCTTCCAAGTTAACTAAAGTACATGGAACGCTAACTCCAATTAGCACAATTTCACGCAACGCCACAATTGTCCCGGTACTTGCTTCCTTAGATGAATTACCTCAACTCACTCCAAACAAATACGAGGTAGCTAGGATATTTACGGCCAGTATATCTGAGCTTTGGACTGGAACCACCTATCACAGTGAGACCTGGCGCCGAGAAAATGAGGCGGGAGAAGAGATTAATGTCCATTTTTTTGACATAGAAGGTGAAACTATATGGGGAGCAACTGCGAGAATAATTGTCTCATTATTAGAATCACTTGCGAAAGTTTTATAAATGGGCTATGGTCATCAATTGACTCAAGTCAACAAGCAAGGGTATTTATATAAGGAGGCTCCCGAAGTGGATGAACCGAGACTTACTGCGAATAATTCGGCAACAGGTAAAACTATAAAGGTTGTTATAGCAACGGTCATTACGCTGATCAGCGTTCTTTCAGGTCTGGCAATTTCACCTTATTCTGCGAATGCCATGATAAAGATCTCTTCTGCAACCGGAGGTGCTTATGTTCCGTTGAGTCCCGTGCGCATATGTGACACCAGAGCCGGAACCGGGACGCCATGTTCTGGACACACGATGGGTCCAGAAGGCATCATGACAGTCTCCATGCCAAACAGTGTTCCTTCCAATGCAATCGCGGTAGTGCTTAACGTGACCGTCACAGGGCCGACAAACTCCGGATACCTAACTGCTTTCCCTGCACCTGTTACGCCGGTGACAAGTGCGACATCTCCCGGGGTGCCCAATGCGTCTAACCTGAACTTTAGTGCGGGAGAAACTGTACCTAACTTAGTTACAGTCCAACTGGGAACTTCAAATTCGGTTGACTTTGCCAATGGCTCGATTGGAAGCACCGACGTCGTAGTCGATCTTCAGGGCTATTACTTAGCGCCCGCTCTTACAACAGGCGATTCCGGCCACTACTTCCCACTGTCACCGAGGAGAATAGTTGATACTAGGTCAGGTGCACCAAATGCTTATGCCGGTGAAACTCTCGGCTCGGGTGGCGAGCTTCCGGTTCACGTAGCCGGACACGGGGGAGTTCCCTCTTCCGGAGTATCGGCAGTGGTAATGAACGTAACTGTTACAAATACAAGCAATGCCGGATTTCTGACTGTATGGCCGGCGGGTGGCACTCAGCCTGTAGTTTCAAACTTGAACTGGGTAGCGGGTCAAACCGTTGCCAACAGAGTCATAGTGCCTGTCAATGCAGCAGGTGATATTGATGTTGCATCTGCTCACAGTAGTGCGGATGTGATAATTGATGTCAACGGCTACTTCAGTGATGCCACTGGTTCATGGAGTGCCGGATCATTGTTTGTGCCTTTATCTCCGGGGAGAATTATCGATACTAGAAACAGCGCGCCAATAGCTGGGAATTCGTCTCTGAGCGTTTTAATCGCCGGACAACAGGGCGTTCCTTCGGCTACTAGTGCCAATCCGGCAGACGCAGTTCTCCTGAACGTAACTGAAGCCGATACAACGGCATCTGCAGGCTATATAACGGTCTATCCTTCCAATGCTTCGGCTCCGCCAAATGCATCGGATGTAAACTTCGCGGGTTCCACTCCTGTTCCCAATATGGATATCGCAACTCTAATCGGCACTTCGACCAACATCTACAACTTTCAAGGCAACACTGATGTAATTGTTGATGTCAACGGATACTTCACCCCAGCGTCACCTGGAGCGGACAACGTTTCTGTAGTTGGACCAAACTCGGTTCCGGCAGATGGAAAAACGACAAGTAACTTAACGATTTCCGTAACAAATGGAGTAGGTGTTGCACAGGCAAGCGTAGGGTTGTCTATTAGTGAAACTCCTTCTGTAGCAGGAGCCTGTGGCACGCTGGGAACGACATCTGGAACTACCAATGCTCAAGGCTTGCTTCCATTCACATATCAAAGCTCAGCCACTGCCGGTTCTTGCGATATTTCCGCAGTCATTACAAGCACTGGTGCTGGCTACGGCCAAATGGATGTCACCCAGACTGCCGTTCCCGATGATCTGAGCTTCACCTCTACCCCCTATCAAGTTGGTGCCAATGGTTCCAATACAGTTAACTTGCAAGTCAGCTTAACAAATAACGGTGCAGCTACCTCGGGTTCTGTCACTTTGGCTTTGTCCCCCAATCCTGCAGGATCATGCGGCACGGTGACAAGCTCAACGATAAATGTAGTGGCGGGTGTTGGAACCGATCAATATCGATCGTCTTCAACCCCTGGAATTTGCGTGATCACTGCCACTGGCCCAGGGGGTGTTATTTCTACTACCGATTTGGTGCAAAGCGTTAGTACTTATACATCTCATTACGGAGTTACCTTAAGTTTGGTACCAAGCAGTATTGCCGCAGACGGCAAATCGGCCACCGCGGCAAAGCTTACGGTTAAAGATGGCAATGGTGTTCCAGTTAGTGGTGATTCTGTTGCATTCACGACAAATGGTTGTGCAACCCCTTCTAATTCGGTAGCTACAACAGATTCGACTGGAGTAGCAGAAATTGCTCTTAATTCAAGTCGAATGGCAGATCCGACTTGTACAATTTCAGCAGTTGAAGGAGATACGGGTGCTTCCACTACCACGGACTTGACTGAAACACAAGTTGTCAACGTCACTGTAATTCCAAGCTCTAGCGCAGTTGTTTCTGGCGGCACTGCTCCAATAGGATTAACCGTACGAGTAACAACGCCAATGGGTCCTGTGTCTGGAGATACAGTAACGCTTTCCTCGCCATGTACCGGGTTGCAGGCAACATCACTATTTACAAATAATTCCGGTCTTGCTTACTCGGCTTTCATGGCTCCAAGTTCTTCGCAAATTTGTATTATTACGGGAACTGAGTCTGATTTTGGAGGATCCGGGCTAACTCCAATTGCTGTCACATCTGCAACTAGTCTCAATATTGTGTCGGTTGCAAATCTAAGCGTGACCGGCCTCACCGGCACTAAAGGAAGTATAAATGTCACCGTGACTAATGGCGGCGTTCCTGTCGCTAATGATACTTTGTATGCAACACTGGTTTCAGGTGTTGCCGGTGGTTGCGGGTCTTTGAGTGGAAATAGCGCAACTACTAATTCAAGTGGAGTTGGATCATTCACTTACAACGGCAGTAACATGCCTTCGACTTGTTCGGTTTCGGTACTCGAATCTAATTCTGGGAAGTTTGGTTTTGGGACAGTTACGCAAGTTTTTCCGCCGTCAGCGCTGACAATTTCAATAAATGGTTCTTCCACTTCGCTTCCTATTGCCACGATGGGTTCATCACAGACAAATGTTCCAGTTGTAATCACTGCTCGAGACGGATATGGAAACCCACTTCCAGGCGTATATGTAACTTTGAATTCACTTGGTCTGACACCGTCTGGGAAATCCAGTGTTTGTGGAACATTTGCATCCAATATGGGAACGACCGACGCACAAGGACAGTTTGTAACAACGTATAATCCGAATGGTCAAGGCTACTGCGCAGTACTTGCTGGAAGTAGCCAAGTACCTGGACTTTTCTTCGTCTTGGCTATTCAGGCTGCCAATCCCACTGCATCTCCTGATAAAGACATTGTCGTTGCTTCACCGTCCGTGATTCCTGCAGATGGCCAATCGACGACAATTTTACATGCCAGGGTATTTAATTCTTCGGGCCTCCCGGTTGTTGGAGACACGGTTATATTTTTGAATCCGAAACTCCTTCCCGTATCGTTAGGCGGCTCTACGACTTGCGGTGGTCTTCCTGCCTCTGCCCAGACTGACGGTTTGGGACTGGGAGTGTATTCAACCGATGCAAATGGCGAAGTGTCCGTTCCATTTGTGGCCTCGAGCACACCCGGTGTTTGTGCGGTTCTATTTTCTGATTCCAACACATTAGGTGGAAGTCCAGCGATAGTTCTCCAAGTGCCGGTGGGAACGCCAGCTCCAACGATTGGGCTCTCCGCAACTCTTCCCAACAGTCCGGTTGCAGGAGGCAGCGCAGTGCCGATAAATGTATCGGTGACGGGCAACTCAAGCCCTTTGAGTGGTGATCCGCTTTCAGTTTCGGTGGCTCCAATGGGCGGAGAAACAGGTACTTGCGGGACTGTTGCTTTTGCAACTCTGCCTTACTCGATTTCCGGTGCGTCTCAGATCCTTTACACGCCGTCTTCAACCGTTGGTTTTTGTACGGTTACTATTAGTGAATCTGAGGGAGGGCTTTCATATGTGATGAATGTTCCTCAGCTAGAGGTGGCTCCATCGAGTTCATATACGCTGATTCCGAGTTTAACCGGGCTAAATCTTACTGTAACCGTTACAAACTCAAACGGCATAAATGTCGCGAATGACCCCGTAGCAGTGACACCATCAACTGGCTGCCAGGGCAAATTTACGATTGCTAATTTGGAAGGTAATACGAATTCATCAGGGGTATTTTCGACCACCGTGTCTACTAGCCCTCCGCCTTCCGGTTGCACTATTGCCGTCCAAGAAGCCGACACGGGTGGCCAAAATGCAGTCCCATAATGACAGAGATTAGTAAAACTCAATACCGTTACATTTGATGAGGTGAATACAGGCTCTTGGAGTACGGTATCCTAATACTTAAGGATTCGTGTTTAGGAGGTAGCCAACTGTGGCCGAAGTGGAGATCGGTATTGGAAAGTCCGGTCGGAGAGCTTATGGGTTTGATGACATAGCAATTGTCCCGTCACGCAGGACAAGGGATCCTGAGGATGTCGATATATCCTGGGAGATTGATGCGTTTAAGTTTGAGTTGCCCCTCATGGCATCTGCAATGGATGGCGTCGTGTCTCCCCATACGGCTATCGAAGTCGGCCTTTTAGGAGGAGTAGGAGTATTAAATCTCGAGGGGCTTTGGACCAGGTACGAAGATCCAGAGCCCCTCTTTGAAGAGATATCTAAGCTTGACGCAGATAAAGCAACCGCCAGGATGCAGCAAATATATCAGGAGCCTGTTAAGCCTGAGCTGGTGACAGAGCGCATAAAAGAGATCAAATCCGCAGGCGTAACGGCATGTGCCTCAGTGACTCCTCAAAAAACCCAGGAGTTTTCCTCAGCCATAATTGAAGCTGAATTGGATTTGCTTGTCATTCAGGGAACTGTTGTATCTGCAGAGCATGTATCCAAGACATCCGAACCGTTGAATCTCAAAAAATTCATTAGGGAACTTGACATGCCCGTGATTGTCGGAGGCTGCGCTTCTTACCAGGCAGCCCTTCACCTTATGCGGACAGGAGCCGTCGGAGTACTCGTTGGAGTGGGTCCAGGGAATGCATGCACCACAAGGGGAGTTTTGGGAGTCGGTGTTCCCCAAGCAACTGCCATTGCAGATGCCGCGGGCGCGAGGATGAGACACTTGGAAGAAACCGGAGTTTACTGCCACGTGATTGCTGATGGCGGCATGTCAAAAGGCGGAGATGTGGCTAAGGCAATTGCCTGTGGAGCTGATGCCGTCATGATCGGATCTCCCTTGGCTGCAGCTCACGAAGCTCCGGGTCGCGGTTATCACTGGGGCATGGCTACATTTCATCCAACCCTGCCTAGAGGGACCAGAGTGCGAGTAGATAGCCGTGGCACTTTGAAGGAGATCCTCCTGGGTCCGGCTCATGAAAATGATGGCAAGATGAACCTGTTTGGAGCGCTTAGAACCTCAATGGCAACTTGTGGTTATGCCACCATCAAGGAGTTCCACAAAGCAGAAGTTATGGTCGCCCCTTCACTGCAAACCGAGGGAAAAGCCCTTCAGCGCTCGCAAGGCGTTGGCATGGGTGCCTAAATGTCGGCGCTCAGCCATCACAGGCCCGAAAAACCGATTCTGGTTGTTGATTTTGGCGCGCAGTATGCTCAACTAATAGCAAGAAGGGTGCGAGAGGCTCATGTTTATTCTGAGATAGTTAGTCCAAAAAGTGCCGAAGAACTGTTGTCATTGAATCCCCAGGGAATAATACTTTCTGGTGGCCCATCATCTGTTTATGCCGAAGGTGCGCCCAGCATCGACCCAAAGATTTATGAAAGCAATATTCCGATTCTCGGTATTTGCTATGGAGCGCAATTAATTGCCAAGGACTTAGGCGGGAAGGTTTCAAAAACAGATAAAGGCGAGTACGGACGCACCTTGCTTGAGATTAACAAGGAAAGGCGGTCGGAGTTATTTAACGACATTCCTGATGAGATCGAAGTGTGGATGAGCCATTCTGACGCAATAAGCGAAGTTCCACCCGGATTTGTTATGACCTCGTCAACCAAACTCGCTCCGGTAGCTTCTTTTGAAAATTCCCAGATGGACATCTATGGAACCCAGTTTCATCCGGAAGTAGTCCATAGCCAATTTGGGCAGGAGCTCATTAAAAGTTTTCTCTTTAAAGTATGCGACGCCAAGAGAAACTGGACTTCGATATCTGTAATCGACAATGCGGTGCAGGCTATAAAAGAACAGGTTAAGGGCGGAAAAGTACTTTGCGCACTAAGTGGCGGAGTGGACTCGGCTGTCGCAGCGGCCCTCGTTCACAAAGCAGTCGGGGACCAGCTGACTTGTGTTTTTGTAGATACAGGGCTAATGCGATCAAATGAAGGTACGCAAGTTGAACGAGCTTTTGAGCGGGATTTTAACGTCGACTTGGTCCACGTCAAAGCGGAGGATCGGTTTTTGGAAGCTTTGAGCGATGTCACTGACCCCGAGACAAAGAGAAAAACCATTGGCGAGTTGTTCATTCGAATTTTTGAAGAAGTAGCCAGAGACCACAGCGATGCAAAGTTTCTGGTGCAAGGGACCCTTTATCCAGACGTAGTAGAGTCCGGTGAGGGTGAATCTGCGGTAATAAAGAGTCACCACAACGTGGGTGGCTTGCCGGAGGATATGGACTTAGAACTCGTTGAACCCCTAAGACTTCTCTTCAAAGATGAAGTAAGGGCTGTTGGAAGCGAACTTGGTCTTCCTGATGAGATTACCTGGCGCCAGCCGTTCCCCGGCCCTGGACTCGCAGTGAGGATTATTGGGGAAGTTACCAGGGAGCGTACAGAAATACTCAGAAAAGCCGATGCAATAGTAGTGGAAGAGATCCACAAATACGGTTTGGATAGGGATTTATGGCAATATTTTGCTGTTTTGCCTGCCATTCGCTCAGTCGGGGTGATGGGAGATGGCAGAACTTACGCTTATCCGGTGATTATTCGAGCCGTAACCAGCGAAGATGCAATGACTGCAGACTGGGCAAGGCTGCCCTATGAGGTTCTTGAAGTTATTTCTTCAAGACTTATATCCGAGGTGCCGGGAATTAATAGAGTAGCCTACGACATCACGTCCAAGCCACCTGGCACAATAGAGTGGGAATAGGTTTTTCAGGCATTGGGAAGGACTGAGAGGATATTATGGTTATAAAGAAGGTGGAGAAGATTTTGGGAAGAGTTTACCCGACAGATGTTACGGAGGCGGGAGCGGAGCGCTGGATGGTTCATGGGCTGTGTAGAACTATGGATCCGGACATATTCTTTCCAAGCGACGGAGTTGGCGTCGACAAAGCTCGGAAAATCTGCCATAATTGTCCGGTTCGAGAGTCATGCCTTGAATATGCCTTAGCCAACCATATCGATCATGGCGTTTGGGGGGGCTCTTCAGAACGTGAAAGACGACGTATTCTGCGTGCCAGAAGGCTTGCCAAGATCGGGGCAGCATCCAACTAACCGGAGAATCCAATGCTTGAATGCGTGGTCAATATCAGTGAAGGACAGAACCTAGTTCTGTTGGGTGATCTCAAGAACTCTTGCTCAGAGTCGCTATTGGATGTGCATTCAGATCCCTGGCACAATCGAAGCGTGTTTACCTTAGCCGGCGCCAATGTGGAACAAGATGTCAGGAATCTCGTCACGGTTGCAATTAAAGGAATGGATCTAGAGCAACACGTTGGAGTGCATCCAAGATTTGGAGTAATTGACGTAGTTCCATTTATCAACCTCCCGGGGACTCCTCATACTCCAATTGAACCCGCCATAGCTGCCCGGGAAGATTTCATAAAATGGGCCCTTGAGAATACTCCCCTGTCGCTTTTTCGGTACGGGCCGGAACGGACCCTTCCAGAGACGAGAAAAGCTGCCCTAATAGGAGAGCCTGCAGATGCAGGCCCTAAGATTCCAGGCAAAAAATTGGGAGCAGTAGCTTGTGGAGCAAGGCATGTTTTGATTGCCTACAACCTTTACTTAGATGGTCTTGATTTGAGCGCAGCTAAAGAGATTGCCAGTCAGCTCCGCTCCCCGGAGCTTCGCATGCTGGGATTTGAAGTAAACGGAATTGCTCAAGTATCTTGCAATTTGGTGGCCCCGTGGTTACTTGGTCCTGAAAAAGCTTTTACCTATGTCAAACAACTCGCACATAGCCTTGGCGGAGAGATTTCTAAGACGGAGTTGGTTGGTTTGGTACCTGAGTTTATCTTGGAAGAAACTGATAGAGATAAATGGTCACTTTTGGATCTGTCTCCCGAAGTAACCATAGAAGGAAGGCTTGCCAAAAAAGCGAAACAGGGTTGAGTAATATCCAACTTCAAGGCGTTTGATACTTGCGATGTTGCAGGCACTCTCAATCCATTTTGAATTTGTCAGAGGACGAAATATCCCAAAGCCAAATGCACTTAGCCTCCGACTTGCATGAAGCCGATTAAATAGTTGAAAGTCCGCCGTCGACGACAAGCATCTGGCCTGTTATATAGCTTGCGTTTTCAGAAAGAAGAAAAGCAACCGCTTCTCCAACTTCTCGGGGTGTGCCTTGCCGCCCGAAGGGAATGCGGATCTTGTCACGCACCGGGTTATGTTTTGAAGCCATGCGGCCCATTTCCGAATCGATTAGACCAGGCACTACCACATTTGCTCTTATTTTCCGGCCTGCACCTTCAAATGCCACATGGCGGCAAAGTCCAAAGAGTCCCGCTTTTGAAGCGTCATAGGAAGGCGAGCAGGTCCCCGGGCGCAGACCAGCAACGGATCCCACAAATACGATGGATCCCATCTCCATCAAGGGAAGGGCGGTTTTAGAGACAATAAATGGCGCCCTCAAGTTGATTGCCATTACTTTATCCCAAATCTCGACTGTAGTGCCCGAGAGAAACATGCCCATTCCTATTCCTACGTTAACAACCACCCCGTCCAAGCCGCCCAATTTCTCATAAGATTCTTTAACCATATTTTCGCACGCAATTCCATCTGACACATCTGCCACAACCTTGACTGCCTTAGCTCTGAGCGAAAGTGCATCGTCTACAGATCGGTCAGCAGCTTCTCCGTCTATATCTCCAATTGCGAGCACTGCACCTCTTTTGGCACATGATTGCACAATCGCACCACCGTTATTGACGGGTGCATTTCCATCGTGATTGGGAGACCCACCTCCAACGACTAACAACTTTTTCCCCTTCAAGTCTTGAGCTGAAGTTACCTCGAGATTTTGTTCATTTTCCATTTTTAACCTCTCCCAACAGGAAATACCAAGATTGGTACATATTTGTTTACTACTGGTATGCTATCATTTCACTATGGCAGAAGCAAACACATCGACAGTCGAAATCTCCGCTTCAAAAGCTCTTCTCCCAGATCCAGGTCCCATAAGGCTGAGCCGGAGTGAAGTTCACGAAATCCAAAGAAGAAGGCTTCTCAGGGCAATGGCACAAGCAGTCAGTGAAAAGGGATACTTGGGAGTGGCGGTTTCCGATGTAGTGGCCAAGGCTGGCGTGTCGAGAAGAACTTTCTATGAAATATACGGCGACAAAGAGGCTTGCTTTGTGGACTTAGTGGGTTCTTGTTATTCCGCCCTTACTAAACGCATAGAAGCTGTATCAAGCAATCACGACAAAGCAATTGACCTGCTTGAAAAAGTAGTAGGGATTTACTTGGAAACACTTTCAAACGAACCCGAAATGGCTAGAGTTATCTTGATTGACGCTTATGGCGCGGGTCAAAACTCAATAGCTCAAAAAGTTGAAAGCGCGAAGAAATTTGAAGCAGCGATTCTTGGTTTGATCGAAAAGCTCAAATCAGAGGGAGAAATCAAAAGTGAAGTTAACCCGGACGTTGAGATGATAGTGGGGGCAATCCGCTCGCTAGTAACGATGCGAGTGGCAATCGGGGAAACAAATAAATTACCGGAGTTGAAAAAGAGAATAGTCTCGTTTATCTGTAACTCAGTAGGAATGAAGGAGAATTAGGTGGCTCGAATACCATTTCCAAACCCAGAGGATCTGGATTCCAAGACTAAGGAACTTTATGACGTAATGCCTGTCAAATTGAATTTGGCGCTGATGCTTGGGCATTCATCATCACTTGCCAGACCATTTTTGAAACTAGGCTCGTCAATACTTTTAAATTCCAAGCTGGCACCTACTCTTCGAGAACTTGCAATTCTCCGTGTCGCCTCACTCACAGGTTCTCAATATGAATTGTACCATCACATCCCAATTGCAAAGTCAACCGGACTGAGTGAATTTTCAATTGAAGCGGCCTTGAATGTAGATAAAGATCTAGATCCTGGTCTTTCAAGAAAAGAGGCCTTGACGTTACGCTTGGCTGATGAAATTGTGAACCAAAGCAGTGCTAGTGAGTCTTTAGTAGCTGAGTGTTTAGGCGAATTTGGCGAAGAGACTCTTGTGGAACTGGTCATTTCAATCGGCTACTACATGATGGTCAGTAGATTTCTTTTGACATTTGACGTTGATTTAGACTACTCCGAGTTCGTTCCATGAGCAAATCTTGGTTGAAGGTCGCCACAATGTTCCTGGTTACAGGCATCGCAATGAGCGCTCTTGGAAGCTGTTCATCAAATGTTGTAAAACCGGTCAATCAAAATGCGCCGCTTCCAATAATTCCAGAAACTGTATCGCCAGGACTTAAAGTGATAAAGGAAGTTCAGGTTAATTCAAGGCTTCAAGATCTCACAATGACGACTCCCGCATTGTCGTTTCCCGTTAATGCATACGTGCTTCTCCCCACCAATTACAATCAAGATCCAACTAAACGCTATCCCGTGATTTATGTCCTTCATGGAGGAAGCCCCGGTCCAAATACCGGATTAGAGTACCGCGAGTGGATTGATGCCGGAGGAATTGCACAGGGTACGGCGAACCTGGATGTCATTTGCGTGTTTCCGCAGGCGGGTTCCGGCGGCTGGTATACAAATTGGTTTAACAATGGAAAAGGCGGTTCTCCAATGTGGGAGACGTTTCACGTAGACCAGCTGGTGCCATACATAGACCAAACTTATAGGACTATTGCAAATCGCAACGGCAGAGCATTGATGGGAGAGTCAATGGGTGGCTATGGCGTGATGGAATACGCAGCGCGTCATCCCGACCTGTTTGGAACTGCCGCGGCATTTTCAGGGGCTGTTGATATTGGCAATCCACCGGAGATTGCCGGGCCAAAGGCATCTTTGATTGTCGGCATTATGGCATCGGGCGACGGTGGAACCCCTACTTCGCCATTCGGTTCATTTGAGAAAAATGAAATTGTCTGGCGCAACCACGACCCGGCAGATCTAGTCCAAAACCTTAAAGACACCAACTTATATCTATATTGCGGGAATGGCACTCCCGGTCCGTTGGACACGCCGGGAACGGTTTCGGATTTTTCGAAGGGAATTGAACAGATTGTTTACGAGTCCAATCTCGGATTTGAAATGCAACTCGCCACCTATCACATCCCAGCTTTTGTCGACAACTATGGTGCCGGCACGCATTCGTGGCCTTATTGGAGACGTGACTTATTAGATGTCCTTCCTCGTATCATGAATGACTTCAAGAGCACGAAACCCTGGCCGGATCAAGTGACTTTCACTACCGCCGATCCGTCGTTTTCGCAGTGGGGCTATTCAGTGTCATTTCAAAGGAAGGTAAGTGAGTTTGCAACACTTTCAGATGCCGGACAAAGCGGATTTAATTTATCAGGCAGCGGGACCGCTGTTCTTGCCACGCCTGCTTTTTACTCGCCTGCAAGTAATTATTCGGCAACAATCACAATACTTGGTTCTAACCAGCACTCAAGTGAGACGCAGATTGTTAAATCTGATAGTGAAGGCCGCCTGACTTTCACAATCAAGCTTGGGCCAAGTAATTCGATAACTGAGTATTCTCCTGGATGGACTTTGAAAGACACAAAAGGTTTTCAGGTCAAAGTAACGATAAGTTAAGAAAAAGCAAAAGCATTTGGGAACAATTCCTGGGATAGGTCTCCAGGATCTGTAATGGTTAAAGTGAGTGGCCCTTTCTTGGCTCCTTAGCGCTAACTCACCAGATCGTTCATGTTGAAAGAAAGAACCCCCGCCAAAAAAAAACAAAAGATCAACTTTTCCATGTGAATAGAAGTTAGCGACTTTAGTTGTCTGAGAAGTTACGAAAGATGTTTGCTACGGCACGGCATGGCTCAAGATCCCGGAATATTGTCGAAAAGTGGTACTTTTAGGTGTCGAAAAGTGGTATAACCCCTGGTTGTTCCAATTTCGCATCGACCAATAATTTTCGATAGGAATATCCGAAATAAATAGAGAATTTTCCCACACTTCCCTCCGAAATTACGCAATTGCAGTCCCCATTTGGCTTCTAGGCGATTGAAATAGGCTGGCTACATTAATCTAATTTTGTTGCTTTGATTGTTCTTCGTAAACTTGATCGATCAGCTTGCATAGCATCGGAGAACATTCAATTTATGCGGCAAACGTCGAAACTAATAATGACGTATAGTCGTGATTATGCACGATACCGTCAAGTCTGTAGCTCCGGCATTTCGGACATCGAAGAATGATTCGTCGGCCATGCAAGCCGAAGCTAGCTCTGAAAATGCTTCGCAAAGATCTATTTGCCATCGAATAACTCACCTAATTTGTGCCGGATTATCTATTTTAATGTTAGCGAGTTGCGGCAATAGTTCCCCGATGGCTAAGCCGTCAGTGGCACCAACAAAATCGACCGTAAGAAGCGGCGGGTCACTTGGAATGCCTTTTCCTAATGCTGAACATCTTCCAATTACTTCAAGTAATGAATTGTCTTCAGATGGTCAAGATGCATCGATTTTGTTACCCACGTCGTGCACTCTTCAAGATGGAGTCCTTTCAGCAACTGGCACTTTCAGATTGCAGCTTTCGGAATCGTATGTTAGATCTGGTGACGTTGTTGAGCTTTATGCATATACTTCTCCTGATTCATCAAATTCAGCGCTGCAAGTTGTCAATTTGATGAACGAGCATCCTTCGATAATGGATAGAAATGGAACCTGGCAAGTATCGGGTCCAGTAGATTCCAAAATAGGGCCTCCTGCGAAATGCATGGTTGCAATTCAGTCAACTCATGCTTTTATGACGGCCGGAAGCGCAGGTGGTTAATAGTTCTATGTAAAAGAATAATGACGCTTCAAAGTGAGAATACTTCATAAGATATGTGCGCAAAGAAACTGTGCGCAATCAAACATGACTGAGCTGGCCACCGACTTTTCATCATTTGCTGAGGCTCAACGCCAAGACCTTGCATTCTCTAGAAGTTTGAGGGCAAGGCAACTGATTTCTCTAAGCTCATTATTGTAAAGTCTCATTTCTAAATGCGCGCAGCTTGGCAGAAGTATCTGTTGGATTGCAATAGGACAAAGTAATGTATTGCAAAGTAGTTTCTATTACTGTTTGTTTTTATAGTTGAGATTTAATTAAAAACGCATAGGCAAAACATGTCTATTTCGCGGCTGGCTTTTGGCATCTATTCTGTCTCCGTCTTGAAATAGGCGAACTCAAATTTCTATATTCAATTTTCAGACTGTGCGCTTGATTCCAACTGTGGATGTAATTATCCGTGCGTCCAGCAGCTCGGACGCCATAATCCGAAAGGAGAAAGTATGACATAACCGAGCGACAAGCTCACAACAACCTGCCGATGGAAGTTCGGTCCAG
>JAJYDO010000037.1 GCA_021777355.1 Actinomycetes bacterium
ACCTGCACTGATTCTTGCATTGTCATCTGATTATCCTAACTCGCCCTGTGGTCTTATTTTAAAAGTCCATGTCCCATGTTTCCCTTGCAAAGAGGGAAGTGATGAACTACCCGAAGGATCCTAAAACAGTTAACTTTTGATGACTTTTGGATTCAAACGAAGGTAGCTAGAGAACAAAGATCTAACTTCAAAGAAAGTTGGTAGAAATTTTGTGAGGAGGAAAAGGAAGATTGTGAGGTTTTTCCATGTCCGTAGCAGATGACGCAGTTATTATTTCCACTAAGAGCGCACCCAGAGGTAATCGACAAGAACGAAAGTCAGCAATGTTCCTATGGCACGAAATCTCCATCTGTCTAGATTGTTATTTGTGACACGTAGCGACACCTAATCAAATTGAACCGAGTGAAACTAATTTCGCCATAAAAAGAGAAAATGCAGATACTTTAAAGAGGGCACTCAAGTATTAAGAGTGATAGAAATTTTCTTCAAGAGATGTCAGTCTTGGGGCTGGAGAAATCTTCATCTTTGGATCAATTCCACTCTTAGAATTTCTCTTAGGCTACTCAAAATGCTTGGAAGTCAAAGACTGAATCTATGGGTTCTATTCTGGCCCATGTGAAGAGATTCTCGGCGACAGAAGGCAATAAGGAATATACAGATCGTAAATAGAAACTGACTAGAAACGCCTTTTTTGCCGAGAACTAACAATTGATCTAGTCTCGTTTAATGGGAAAGAATGCAAATTCTTGGAAAAGAGGGAAGTTCTTAATTGTTGCTATCCTTGTCGTTTTGATTTTGCTTTCATCGGCTATTTCCATTAGAGATCGGAGCGGGAATTCTTTGCCATCGGCCATGACAATAGGTGGACCCATTCCAACTAGTTCGGCTGGCGGAGGGAATTATGGCAATTGGATTTCAGACGGGTTTGGTTTGCCTGCATATGTATTGAAAAATGACAATTCTTCTTTATCCCAAATTCCACTGCAAGTGGGAGGGGCCAGCGAATTTGAACACCAGATCGGAAATGACCATATTGTTGCAGATGCTTCCCCTCAGGGTTATGTATCTCTTTGGAGCCAAGATCGATTGTATGAATGGGTTAACCATTACGATAGTGGAAACAAACATTATTCAGGGGGATTTGGATACCTTAATGTTAATGGAAAGGTATTCTCCGACCTCAGTTCAGGTAAATCCGGCCAGCCAGCAGTCTCTTCAACATTTGGAGTTGGCTATTCAAAAAAGGTGATGACTGCATCGAATGTACATGTCAGCGATATTGTATTTGCTCCTTTTGGGAACGATCCAGTTCTTCTTGATGATGTTACTTTGGAGAACAAAACGACTTCCAAGTTGAATGCAACTTGGTATGAGTACTTTGACGTCAATCCATATTTTGTCACTAGCAGCACGAACAGGGGATTTTCAAGTCCTTCTTATGATCCTTCCACCAAGACACTTTCAGTCACACAGGACTCAATGGCAGGAGACTTTCAACCAATGAGCATTTACGCAGCCTCGCTAGGCGGCCCGTTAAGCGGATTCGAAACTTCGCTAACTAACTTTTTTGGGAATGGAAGTGAAACGACTCCCGAGGAAACAGCTACTAATTCCGTTACAGATAGTCTTGCCCCACCTGTAGCCAACGGAGAAGTTGGAGATACTGTGTTTGTGTTCAAGTCCGAAGTTACACTTCTGCCAAATTCTGCAACTACATTAAGGTACGCCTATGGATCGGCAGATGCCAGCGAAGTGTCCGGCATTGTAAGGAAATATTCCTCACTTACAAATAGCTTTGCGTCTTCCGAAAAGGAATGGAACGCATACCTCCCAAGAGTTACGATTGGCACAACTCAACCATGGCTTGGCCGGGAGCTTGCTTGGGATGCATATATGTTGAGATCTGGTGCCACTTATGAGGAATGTGCGGGGGAACATGTGATTAGTCAGGGTGGATATTATCAGTATGGATCGGGAGGAATGCAGATTGCATATCGAGACCCCTTGCAATTTGCGCTTCCCCTTATCTATTCAGATCCCGAACTTGCAGGTGAGATAATTCTCTATTCAGCTAAGGAGCAGTCGCAATCGGGTTCGACACCCTATGGCATGAAGTCGCTTTGTCAACAGGAATCGGTTGGAGTAAGTGATGACGATGACGTTTGGCTTTTGCTGGCTGCGGCAGAATATGGCCTCGCTACGAAAGATTTTGCATTTTTCAACCAAGAGGTTCCGTATTACGGGGGCGGTTCAGGTACTCTTCTTGATCATCTAATCACTGCATATAAACACCAAGAATCACTTATCGGACCACATGGCGACTATCTTGCCGGCAGTTCGGGTGATTGGTCTGACTTTTCTACTTATTTTCTCCACATGACTGAGTCGTCACTTGTAACAGCCCAAGTGGCAGCAATATATCCATTGATGGCCGAGTTGGCATCGGCACTTGGAGATACAACTTTCGAATCACAATTAAATGCCAGTGCTTTAAGAGCAAAAAACGTATTAGCGTCTGAGTGGACTCCAAAAGGCTGGCAAATTAGGGGATGGGATAATAACAAAGCTATCGGTACCGGAGTTATTTTTGAAGAGCCTCAGCCGTGGGCGATGCTGGCCGGAATTTATGACGCTGATAAATCAAGTGAGCTAATTTCCAATATTAGAAGATATCTAACCGGAATTGGAGCACCTTCTTATCTGAACGGTCCTTCCAAAATTGGCTCTTCCCAGTCTCCGGCACGAAATGATCCCGGAGTTTCCGAATGGAGCGGCTCGTCGGGAGGCGTCGGAACGAACAACGCAGTTTTTGTCGGTGGAACCTGGTATTCCCTAAATGGAGTGCTTGTTTGGGGAATGGCGAATTTGGATCCGGGAACTCCAAATGCGGCCAAGGACGCTTTCGACGAGTACCTGCGCAATACCTTATATGCGCATGCAACTGCCTTTCCGAGCAGTTGGGATGGCATTCTTTCAGTAGATGACGCATGCAACTCCTTTTATTCCACTAATCCCTCAGAATGTGGCATCTCATTAGAAAGTGGATATCGAGGCCAAATAATGCACCAGCCAGCCTGGAGTCTTTTTGACACATTTGCTCTTTCTGGAATCGCTCCTACGGCAAATGGATTTGACATTACCCCTCACTGGCCTGATTCGGATTTTTCCGTTCAGTTTCCTGATATCGGCCTGTCACGAAACTCTAACTGGATCAAGGGATACTTTGTAACAAGGGGAAGGCAAGCAAGCGTCGCTGGTACTCAAAATGCAATGAATTCGAAGTCTTCAAACAATGGTTCGAAGTTGGAGATCAGAGTTTCGCTGCCAAAAGGTACGTCTATAACCCAAGTTCGGGTTTTCGATGGGAGTATTTCGATTCCATTTTCTTCTAAAGGGGAGTCTGTCACCTTTGACCTTCCAGCCGAAAATCAAGGGAGAACGAATTTCGAAATCCAACTTAAATCTTGAGTGCTGGAATCTTTAGCAACAAGCGGAGGATTTAAAAGGTAATTAAGTCTTTGTGCCGGGGTTATAGTGGCAAAAATATGAAACGTGATCCAAAATATCTTACAATTTAAATTTACTTAAATTTAATGTTTCGGAAATTTATTACGTCTACTGTGTAGGTGCAACAACATTTGCGATGCCCATCATCTCTACACCCTAGTGACATTTTAGCTGGCCTCTCAAGCGAATTTGGTCATCTGTGAAGCTCTCACCGTTGATTGAGGCCAGCTAAAGGTTTAATAGTTTGACAATAGATGGAAAACTAAAAGTGGCTCGAAAACCTGGTGCTAGCAATCCAAAATAGCGCTACCGAGCATGAGAGAGTAGTTTTTTAGACAATATTATGTATTGCCTCTCATTCTTTGCTAATTTTGAATAAATTAAGATGAGAATGGCATCCCGAAAAAACCTGGCCTACATAGTCTTAGTTGCTGGCCTGGGAATAGTACTTACCCTGTGGCGGGTTGAAGCAGTTTATGGCGCACTAGCTACTGCTGGATCACTTCCTAGTGGCGGAAGCCTTCCGCCAAAACCGCCTCCTTCAACCACCGTGCCAAGTGGTGGAAGCCTTCCCACCCAGCCATCTGTATCGAATCAGGACCAAGCAATTATTGCCATTTCTACCGAAGCCGACATACTAGCTGCTAATAAATCATTCGGCAGCAATACCCCGCAGTCATTTATTGACTTTACAGAAGCTACGCACTTGGAGCCCAGTTCTTCACAGAACTACTTCTCAAGCTTCTCAGCTAGCGCAGATCAAGGTCTGCAAATGCTAAATGTTTACTCATCGGAAAGTCCCA
Organism: Actinomycetes bacterium; assembly: GCA_021777355.1. GTDB lineage: Bacteria > Actinomycetota > Acidimicrobiia > Acidimicrobiales > JABEUL01 > JABEUL01. The sequence goes on from JAJYDO010000037.1 coordinate 4,311, forward strand.
AAGCTGCGCGTGAGGTCATTATATGTCTCCAGATCCCAGCAACAATTTCGCAAGCGAATTTTGTAAGTAATCAACTGCAGCCTTTAACTGCCCAGACATATATTTATGCTATTGATGATTTGGTTTCAAGAGGTGGAAGGCCGCCTCAAAGCGGAGTCCAAAATCCAGACGGCAGCCAGCTCGCTCAGTATGTCAATGCCTTAGTGTCCTCAAGCTCTACCACCACACCGTTGACGCTTCCGGGCTCAGGAACTGCGTCAAAGCCGACAACTACCATGTTTATTGGACGTGCTTCCATAGTTCCGCCTCCTTCTGGAATTTCATCATTAGTGATGATACTTATAGTTCTACTTGTCTTACTATTTCTCCTCATTTTATTTTGGCTTTATATTCGAAGGAGGAAACAATCAAAGCCAAGCAAGCAGAGTATCCCTACAAATATTAATGATTTATTTGAATTAAGTCGGCAGATTACAAATGCGCAAGACCCCAGCGAAGTTCTCCGGATAGCAATCAGAGAGGCAAGAAATCTAACTTCTTCCACGGGAGCTGCGTATGTAAATGTTGAGGATGGAATTTATCGAATTGAGATTAGTTCACCCAATGACATGCTTGCCACCGAATCCCTTGGGAGGGGAGTAATTGCCAGAGTTGCCGAGACCGCTCAGCCAATTTCGATGGTAAGTGCGACAGAGCCGTCCATACGATCTCTTCCGGCGGCCTTTATGGCGGTGCCGGTTGTAAACGCGGGAAAAGTTCAAGGCGTGTTAATTGTCGTCAGGGATGCGAGTCTCCCTTTTAATGAAAAGGAGCGCGAACTGCTTAATGCTGTGGCCCCTGTCACCGCTGCTGCTTTAAGTTCGGCCAATCGAACCAAAGCTCTCTCGGAAGCATCTCTTATAGACCCACTGACAGAGGTTGGCAATAGGCGAAAAATGGATGCCGATTTATTGTCAATGGGTTCTGATGGCCAAAATTTTCCTCTCTCGGCAATAATGATCGACCTTGATCACTTCAAAAATGTCAATGATACTTGGGGACACGAAGGCGGAGACTTGTTGTTAAAAGGTATCGCTAAAACACTAGGACAGTCGATTAGGCCGCAGGATAAACTCTATCGTTACGGCGGAGAGGAGTTCTGTGTTCTTTTGCCCGCCACTTCAGCTCAGGAAGTTCTTGAAATTGGCCGACGGATATGTGAGTCAGTTAGAGAAAGTGAATTTGCCCTTGAAAACAATCACACATTAAAGGCAACTGCGTCACTAGGTGTTTCTTCGATTGAAAAACTAAATGAAGAGGGTTTGATTGCAAATGCAGATGCGGCCTTATACAGAGCAAAGGAGTCAGGCCGCAACCGAGTAGTTGCATTTTGGGAGATGTAGCTCAAAATAGCGATATAGCTGCCTTTACTGGTCCGGCTTTAACTCCAGAGCCATGGAATTTATGCAATACCGCAGTCCGGTTGGACCCGGCCCGTCATCAAAAACATGGCCTAAGTGGCCTCCACATTTAGAACATTCAACTTCTATTCGAGTCATGCCTAAGCTTTTGTCAGGATTTTCAGCTACTGAGCCTTTATCTATTGGACTTGTAAAACTGGGCCACCCGGTTCCGGAATCAAACTTAGTTTCGGCATCAAAAAGTTCGGCCCCACAGCCGGCACAAATGAACCTGCCGGAACCGTGAAATTCATTGTATTTTCCACTGAAAGGTGCTTCGGTAGCTTTTTTTCTCAATATTGCATACTGTTCAGGGGTTAGTTTTTCTTTCCACTCATCATTTGAGCAAGCCGGTGAATCCATGTTGTCTCCAAATCTCTTGCCTTTACCAACCGTGAAATTAAGCAAGATTTGTTGTGATCTTAGCCAATTAATAGTAGAAGGCGACCATTTATAGTCACCTTCTACAAAATTTTGCTGCTTGCCGAAAGGCAGAGTTCCAATTACTTGATACATAATCAGTACTAATAGTTAACTCTACACTTTCACTGCCTCTATGTCGATCTCTACTTTGACTTTTTTCCCAACCATAAGTCCACCGGTCTCAAGCACTGCGTTCCAAGAAACGCCGAAGTCATCTCTGTCGAGTTCCGTCGTGGCCGAAAATCCTGCCCGTACGCTTCCATCCGGGTGTTTTTCAGTGCCAAGAAACTCCACTTCAAGCTCTACAGGCACTGACTTTCCTCGAAGCGTGAGTAAACCATTGAGCCTGCCATGGTCATCCCCATCCAGCTTCAGGGATTCAGTTTTGAACGTGATTGTCGGGTAATTTTCCACGTCAAGGAAGTCTGCTGATCGAACGTGGTCGTCACGCTGGGTAGTTCCGGTGTCGAAGCTGGCTGCATCTATATTAACCTCTACCTTTGAATTTTCAATGGGGTCGGCAATGTCCAAGGTGCCGCTAAAAGAGTTAAAACGACCTCTTACCTTAGCTGCGACCATATGGCGGACGGAGAAATTTACCCCTGAATGCACTGTATCGATTGTCCATTTTCCTGCGGGTGGTAGTGATGATTCACTCATTTGAAACTCCTTTCAAGTTTTCAATTTCAAATTGGAGATGCCAATTATCTTAATCAACAATATTTGTATCAACAAATATTTCCAATGCAGAGAATTTTCTTTTTTCCTGTAAGATGTTTTATTGTGGAGTATGTTTCTGAACCGGACGCCCCCGGGAGCTTAAAGTTGGACACGGACCTGATGGACGAAAGCCAAAATTTAGCCAATGAGCAGCTGCTAACTGACTTCGGGCTGTTTGTCGACGTAATGGGTTTTCTAACCCGGGTGCTAAACAATGAGCTCGAAAATGAGTGCAGTCTGCCCCTGACTTGGTTCGAAATACTTCTTAGGTTGTCGAGAAGTCCCGATAAAAGGGCGTCAATGGGGACTATGGCTGAAACAGTGGCACTGACTACGGGTGGCGTTACACGCTTAATCGACCGGATAGAAGATGCCGAACTAGTAAAGCGATCAATGTGTCCTTCCGATAGAAGAGTTGTATGGGTTTCGCTGACCGACAAAGGTGTTGAAAAACTAAATGAAGCGTCTAAAGTCCATCTACGAGGAATAACTGAGCATTTTACAGGAAACCTTAGTAACGATACACTCGAGAATTTGCGCCACGCAATGAGACAAATCTTGGAACAGAGAGCAGCATGTCCCGAGAGAGAAAAGGTTAATTTTATATACTAATACCACCTAGAGTGCTTAAGCTAGCACTTAGAGTGTCGATAGGTTTGTTATGAACTCATCCGTTCGCTGGCTGCCAAGGCTTCAAGCCCACACTTTAGCCGGAATGTGGATCGTCGGATCTTTACTAATTCTTGTCGTGGGCGAGCTTCCCGGCCAAAGCCATTTAGGTACTCAGACAGTTGTCGTAGTGATTTGCTCTGCAATTGCAGTCGCACTGATCTTGTCCAAAGATTGGAGGGAATTGCCAGACTGGGTTTATCACGCCTTAGTAGTAACTGCTTCAGTGGCACTTGGAGCCGGTGCAATCAGTTGGAGAAACTCCTCCGGTGCAATAGGCGCGGGGCTTATGTTCGTGTGGTTATCGCTTTATGTTTTCTTTTTCTTTTCCGATGTTGCAGCTCTATTTCACCTGGCCACCTTCGAAGCAGTCATTGCCGGTGCCATTTTTTATGCCGGCTCAGGCAACGACGGTGCCGAGGCTACGCTTTTGGCCTCAACTGTAGCTGGGTCGGGTCTGGTCACGGGCTACCTTACCCACTCGTTAAAAAATGCCGCGAGAAGCGACCCGCTAACCGGCCTTGGGAATCGGGCGGCATTGGAGGAGGTTTTGACAAGGGAAATTGCTAGATCTGAACGGAATGAATTTCCTCTCAGTGTGGCGGTTCTGGATCTAGACGATTTCAAATTTATTAATGATTTGAACGGCCATGCTGCCGGTGACAGTCTTTTAGTTGGGGTGGTTGAAGACTGGCAACGCTCGTTAAGGGCCTCAGATGTTATTGCTCGCCTCGGAGGAGATGAGTTTGCACTTGTGCTTCCGGATCTTTCGAGACAGGACGCGCCTGCAGTATTAGAGCGGGCGCGTCAAAGGTGTAGGCACAGTTGTTCTCTTGGCGTGGCCATTTGGCATCCTGGAGACACCTGTACATCGTTGTTGAATCGTGCCGACGCATTTCTTTATGCCGCCAAGCAAGAGGGGAAAGGCCGGGTATCAGTAGAAGGTGTGAGATCAATACAAAATAGAGCAACTATTTTAACCGCAATCACTGAAAAACCCAGTATAAACGTGCCAAGTTCTTTTTGGCAGGCCAATTAACCGAGCTTTTATTTCCAATGCGGCCTCCTGGCGCAGTTCCGAATTTCAACTCAAAAATTGGTAATAATATGTATATATGGCGGATCAACAAGCTTTCGTAGAACAGGCAATGGAGCATATGCCGGCGCTTTATTCTGCTGCACTTAGAATGACCAGGAATCCCAGCGATGCCGAGGATTTAGTTCAAGAGACCTATTTAAAAGCTTACCGAGCCTTCGGTTCTTTTCAGCAGGGAACAAACTTAAAGGCCTGGCTGTATCGGATTCTCACCAACACATACATCAACATCTATCGTGCCAAGCAAAGGCGGCCGGACGAGACCGAGTTTGACGAGGTCGAAGAGTTATATTTATACAGGAGAAGCGGCGGATCCTCGAATAGTTTAGGCAAAAGCGCCGAAGAGGTAGTTTTAAATGGACTGACCGACGACATAGTCAAAGAAGCCCTGGAAGCGCTCCCGGAGCAGTTTAGGATAGCTGTTCTTTTGGCAGACGTAGAAGGGTTTTCATATCAAGAAATTTCTGAAATCGTTGACTCTCCGGTCGGGACGGTCATGAGCCGGATACATAGGGGAAGAAAAGCGCTCCAAAAATTGTTGCACCAGTATGCCGTTGCGCGCGGCCTCCTCCCTGGAGAAGAGACGGGCGTCGTTTTGGATGACGAATCTTTGGTTCCAGGTCGTATGCGCATTGGTGTTGCTTCGGACAAAGGCAGCGAGACGAATTTAGAAAGAGAGCCATAGTGGAAGATGAATCCCACAGCAGAAATGATTGCGAAGAGGCAATACATAAGATTTATCATTTTCTAGATGGCGAGTTAACCCATGAAAGACGGGCTCAAATTGCAAAGCATCTTGACGACTGCCCCCCGTGCGGTGCAGCATTTGAGTTTGAGACGGAGCTAAGAAAAGTCATAGCCGATCACTGTCGTGACAGGGTTCCTGACTCACTGAAGGAAAAAATAGCCTCGATAATCAACCACGAAATTGCTAGTGATAGCAAGCTTTAGGGCAATTTAGACATAAAGTCTTGACTTTTTTGAGAAAGTCCTGAAAAAATGGCACGATGGGCTTTAAAATGTCGTAGGCTTTTTTTGTGTCAAATCCCCAAGAAGACAAGAGGGCAATCCAGGCATTAGTCTCCTGGGATGTCGCCAAAAGAGTGGCCTCGAGGGTTAATTCTTCAGGCAACGAACTCTCGCCGATGAAACTCAGGGTCCTTCAGGAGGATTTCACTGAGCTGACAGCTCAAGCCGAGGAACTTGTAGCTAAAGAAACCGGACTCGTTTCCCTTTCAGGAAATGCGAGAGCCAGAGTGACAGACCGCAACGGATGGGTAAGTGCAAACGTCTCGTCATTCCAGCGGTTAATGGGTCCACTGGCCGAAAAAGTTGCGCAACAGAGTCCAAGTTCCAGATTTTTAGGAGTATCAAGGGCTGCCTCAGGTCTACAAGTAGGTGCGATTTTAGGTTGGATGTCAACTAGAGTTTTGGGACAATACGACCTGTTATTGGTTGAGGATGAGAACCCGGAGGATCAAGACATTGTTTACTACGTGGGACCCAATGTAGTTTCCCTTGAAGAAAGATTTGCATTGCCACCAAGGCAATTTCGACTCTGGCTTGCCCTCCACGAAGTTACCCATCGAGCGCAGTTTACCGGTGTTCCATGGACAAGAAACTACTTCCAATCACTTGTTGAAGCAGGAATAACCGGGATTACACCTGATCCGACACAGTTTATGGATATCATCAAACGCCTGCTTAGCGATCTGAAAGAGGGCAAAAATCCATTTGCAGCTTCTGGAATCTTGGGAGTAATAGCTTCCGAGGAACAGAGATCGGTTTTCGATAAGATTCAAGCTTTTATGAGTCTTTTGGAAGGACATGGCGATGTCACAATGGACCGGGCCGGAAAGTTAAATATTCCCGATGCTGAAAGATTTAGCAGAATTTTAAGGCAGCGAAGAAAGAACGCTGGCGGTATCACAAAACTGATGATGCAGATTATTGGAATGGAAGCCAAACTTAATCAGTATGCCGCCGGTGAAAGATTTATTTATGAAGTTGAGTCTGTTGCGGGCAAGGAAACTATGTCCAAAGTTTGGGAAAGCTCCGACAACGTTCCAACTTTGGCCGAAATTGCAGAACCTAAACTATGGTTGGAGCGAGTTGGCAATTTGGCCGCCGTTTAATTTGGAATGAAATTGAAAGACTTCTATGGTCCAAAAACTTGAGTTAGATAATATTTTAAACAAGTGCAACTTTCCACCACCTAATAGTGAGATCCACCTTGCTGTTTCGGGAGGCCCTGATTCAACTGCAATGTTGATTCTGGCAAATTTGGCCCAACTAATTATCTCCGTTCACCATGTTGACCACGGGCTCAGAGAGAACGGAGAAGCAGAAGCCCATTTTGTAAGCAATTTAGCCAACAGGTTCGCAAGCAAATTTTATAGTTACAAATTGTCGATTGAAGATGGACCTAATCTTGAAGCCAGATTGAGAAAAGCCAGATTCGACGTTTTGCCTCCCGGTGCGGCTACAGGCCACACAATGGACGACCAGGCAGAAACCGTGTTATTGCAGTTGATGAGAGGAGCCGGGATTTCAGGTCTTGGCGCAATGAGAGAAGGGTACTCTCATCCGATACTAGGTATTAGACGACAAGAAGCATTGGCCGTCGTGAAGTCAATGGAAATTGAGCCTCTTTTGGATCCGTCTAATTCCAACAGTAGGTTCAAGAGAAACCGAGTAAGGCAAGAACTTGTCCCTTTGATGAATAATATTTCAGATAGAGACGTAGTGCCTCTTTTGGCCAGGGTTGCAAAGCTATGTGCCGGAGATAACGCTTTTCTGGATTCTCTGGTAGTCGGAATAGATTCAACAGACACAAAAGTGCTGAAAAGTGCAGACGAAGTTCTTTCCAAGAGAGCACTGAGAAACTTTCTTAAAGATAGCCAGGGTTACCCACCTTCTTATGAAGAACTAAATAAGGCCTGGCGCGTTGTAAAGGGAGAAATAAAAGCCACAGAACTTTGCGGTGGAAGAAGATTATCAAGAAGTTTGGGAAAGTTAAGTTTGGTGGAGTCAAGTGCCAACACCTAAGTTAAGCGGGACCGAAGTGGAACCTAATATAAGTCACCCGCAATGGGCCCACGAAGCCCTAGGCGATCTGGTCATCTCAAAGGATGCTCTTAGAGAAAGAGTCGAGGAACTTGGCGAGCTTATTACTACTGAGTACAGGGGGCGTCCTCCTCTTTTAGTAGGCGTCCTAAAGGGTGCCAGCTTTTTTATGTCCGACTTGGCTCGCGTTATAAAGCTTCCAATTGAGATGGATTTTATGGCGGTTGCTTCATATGGATCTGCAACTCGAAGCTCGGGTGTAGTTAGGATTGTCAAGGATCTAGACGTGGATCTGACTGAGCGCCATGTTGTAGTGGTTGAAGACATAGTTGATTCAGGCTTGACTCTCGCGTACTTGCAAAGGTATCTCCAGGCAAGGAAGCCGGCAAGCGTAGAGGTCTGTGCGCTGCTTGTCAAACAAGGTCAGCAGAGAGCACCTCTTGAACTCAAGTATGTGGGATTTACAATCCCTGCCCAGTTCGTGGTAGGTTACGGACTTGACGTGGATGAAAAGTATCGAAATTTGAATGGAATCTGGTGTCTTAAAAATAAGGCAGATCAATGACTCATGACCCAGAAGAGACAAAAGTTGATATTGAAAAAGCCACCAAGGCAATTCACGATCTCCTATTGGCTGTTGGAGAGGACCCTGAGAGAGTTGGGCTTTTAGATACGCCCCGGCGAGTAGCAGAAATGTACGAGGAACTTTTGTGCGGCCAGTTTGAGACACCGACTGATCATTTGGTAGTGACATTTGACGTTGGCCACGACGAGATGGTCATGGTGAGAGATATTCCATTTTCTTCAATCTGCGAGCATCATCTTGCCCCATTTATCGGGAGAGCCCATGTTGCATACATTCCAAATGAAACGGGTCGAATAACAGGTTTGTCTAAACTGGCAAGACTAGTTGACGGCTATGCGCGAAGGCTCCAAGTTCAGGAGCGCTTGACTACTCAAATTGCCGATGGACTCGAAAGTGTTTTGGCGCCGCGCGGGGTTTTGGTGGTAATGGAAGCTGAACATCTGTGCATGTCAATGAGGGGAGTAAAAAAGCCGGGCACTCTGACTATTACTTCGGCCGTGCGAGGACTTTTCCGAAGTGATCTCTCCACGAGGAGTGAGGCTATGGGGCTTTTGAAAAGACATGATTGACAACAAAAAAGAGTTCTTGATTATGGGGATTTTGAATGTGACTCCAGACTCATTTTCAGACGGCGGGCGGTACTATCGCGTTCAAGACGCTGTTGCAAGGGGTATCGAAATGGCAGATGAAGGGGCAGACATAATTGATGTTGGCGGGGAGTCCACAAGACCAGGAGCGACACCGGTGCCCTATGAGGAAGAGATAAAAAGAGTCATCCCAGTAATTCAAAGGCTCAGCCAGGAATGTCCTGTGAGGATTTCAGTTGATACCTATAAGCCCGAAGTAGCCAAGGCGGCTGTAAAAGCCGGAGCGTCCTTGATAAATGACGTCACTGCCTCGCTTGCAAAACAAGCTAGCGAGCTCGGAGTCGGCTGGATAGCCATGCATATGAGATCTAACCCAAAGGATATGCAGGTTAACCCAATTTACGGAAATGTCCTGGAAGAGGTGGGTGAATACTTGTTTTCTAAGGCCGAGCACGCCAAAGAACTTGGTGTTTGTGAAATTTGGATTGATCCCGGAATTGGATTTGGAAAGCGGGTGGAAGACAATCTAGACTTGTTGGCAGGGCTAACTAAACTGGTTGAGTCAGATTATCCCGTGATGGTAGGTACTTCCAGGAAATCATTCTTAGGAGTACTGGGTGCAACTGATCCGACACAGCCGGTGAGCGTAGAGGATCGTTTACCGGGTAGTCTTGCTAGTGCTATGTGGGCACTAGCATTAGGAGCAAAAATGGTTCGAGTACACGATGTCAAAGAGACAGTTCAGGCAGCTGGGCTTTTATCTTTAATGACGTCTGAGAAGGAATTGGCATGAGAGGCAGGTGGGCCGCAGGTATTGTACCCAGGAACTTTTCTTGGATCTTAGAGGATCATTTGGCCATTGCGGAGCGCCCGGGCGGTCATGCTCCCAATCACAGGAAGGTTCGGAGGCAAGAGGAAATTCTATGGATTAAGGCCCAGGGATTCACTAGGGTCATTTCTTTAATGTCATCCCCTCACAACCTTTATGTATATGATGAGTTCCAGCTTCCATTTATCCATATTCCGCTCTCGCCAAACGCCGATTTAAAGATTTTCCTCCCAGAGCTTTACGCCATGTTTTCGTCTTGGATGGAAAATGGCGACAAAGTTCTTGTGCACAATGAGGACGTTTCTGATCAGCTTGTTGGGATAATGGCTGGTTATCTACTTTGGACTGGACTATTGCCGAGTGGACCCCAAGCGATTGCAGTCACCGAAAGGCTAGTGAGCAGAAAGATGGGCTCTAATGGCCGCAGCATTGTTGCCATAGTCACTAATTTTGCGCCGCCTGAGACCCCTTTAAAGATTAAATCGTCAACTAACTCCATTCGTTAATAGTGGCTTACAATAAGGGTTCTATCTTCGTAAATAGGATAGAACTTGAAGGCGTCCATGGACTACTTGAGTCCGAGAAAGTATCTTCCCAACCTTTTCGCATTGATGTCGAACTATCTGGCGATCTAAACCGAGCCGGCCAAAGCGACGCCTTGACCGATACCTTGGACTACGAAATTGTTGTCAACAAAGTGCGTGAAGTCATTTTAGGCGAGCCACACAATCTGCTGGAAGCACTTGCATACAGGATTGCAAAAAGTATCAATGAAGTTCTTAGTGATTCGAAACTTCCAATTTACTCGACGAAAGTTAAAGTAGAGAAGGTTAAGCCTCCTGTGGCAAATGTTGGATCGGTCTCGGCGGTTCAAGAGTTAGGCGTGCCAAGGTTAACCTATATCGGTCTCGGATCCAATTTGGGAATTCGGGAACAATTTATAAAAGGCGCAATTGAGAGACTTCCCGGGTTCAAGAGACTATCGCCTATTTATGAGAGCGAACCCTTGGGAGGGCCAAAGGGTCAGGAAAAGTATTTAAACGCAGTTGCAGAGATCGATTTCGATGGGAGCCCCGAGGAGATGTTGAGGTCATGCCAAGCCATCGAGAACTGGGCAAATAGGGTACGAGAAGAAAGGAACGGACCCAGAACGCTGGATTTAGACATCCTGCTTTTCGGAAAATTGGAAGTCAACACCGATTTTTTGGTAATTCCCCATCCACGCTTGTGGGAACGCAATTTCGTCCTGGCACCCCTGGCTGATTTGCGGCCGGACCTGGTAACGGAGCAAAAATCCATAATGGCGCGCGGAACCGTCTCGAAATTAGATAATATGATCCTGTAGGCGAACGGCACCCTTTTGGGGCTGGAACGTGGAGGAAAATGATGGAAGCACTTCGAGTGCGTCTGATAGGTAATGGAAGAGCAGGCGGGGCTTTGTCATTGGCTTTGTCTAGCTTGGGATATATTGTCGAGGGTCCTTTGGATCGCAACTATCCCAGAAGCGCTGCAAAAGGCACAGATGTATTGGTTCTTTCAGTCCCAGATTCCTGTGTTGCCAAAGTGGCGCAAAATCTTTATCCCGAAGATTCAACGCTGATAATGCATCTCTCCGGCTCACTCACTCTTACTGCCTTGGAACCCCACCTCAGAAAGGCCAGTTTGCATCCGCTATGTGCACTGCCTAGTGCCGAGATTGGATCCAAAAGACTTATTTCCGGAGTATCTATGGCAGTTTCAGGTGATCCTCAAGTCCTTGATATCGCCAGGGCTTTGAATGGAAGTGCTTTTCAAGTTTCCGACGAATTCAGAGCTTTATATCATGCCGGCGCAACAGTCGCGGCGAATCACACTGTGGCATTGATGGCACAAGTTGCAAAGATTGCCGAGATAGTAGGAGTTCCAAAGAGTGTATTTTTTGATTTGGCAAGAAATTCAATAAATGACGTAGAAGCATTTGGAGCAAAAGAATCTATCACCGGACCGGCGGCGAGAGGCGATTATGAGACAATTGAAGCCCACTTGGAAGCCATTAGCTCTGTAGATTCTCAAAGTGGCCGAATGTACCAGGTGCTCTCCGATTATGCGGCAAGATTGCGGCCTTCGGAAAAACCGCTTGACAATGTAGTAAAGATCCACGAAAGAACGGATTTCTTTGCAAACTCAAAGGATCAGATATGCGGGTAATTTCAACCGTTTCTGAGTTCCAAAGCGCTCTTGACCATGCGCGCTTGTCAAAAACAGTTGGACTTGTGCCAACTATGGGGTATCTCCACGAGGGCCATGGGTCACTAATTCAAAGGGCGAATAGTGAAAATGATTTTGTAGCAGTCACCGTTTTTGTCAATCCTCTCCAATTTGGAGTGAATGAAGATTTTTCAACCTATCCTAGGGATCTCGACCGGGACGTGGAATTGGCTAAGCACTCAGGAGCCGATATTGTTTTTGCCCCGACAATTAATGAGATGTACCCTAACTACCCCGAGGCACTGCCCACGAAAGTTTCGGTCTCAAAACTTTCAGAAGTTCTTGATGGAAAGTCAAGACCCGGGCACTTTGACGGAGTTGCCACAGTGGTGGCCAAACTTTTTGCAATGGCAGGAAAAGTCAGCGCTTACTTTGGCGAAAAGGACTTTCAGCAGCTGGCAATAATTAGACAGCTGGCATCTGATCTCTCATTTCCGGTTAAGGTCATTGGCTGCAAGACCATAAGAGAAGCAGACGGATTGGCTGCATCGTCTAGAAATGTGAGACTCACCCAAGATAACCGTCGGGCAGCATTAGTTTTGTACAAGGCCCTTCAATTAGGAAAAGAGCTAGTTGAGAGCGGGGAAAATAACTCGATTACCGTTACAAGAGCTATGGAGTCCTTAATCAAAGGCGAGGTTAGAGCGGAACTCGACTACGCAACATGCGTAGATCCAAAAACGCTCCTAGTTCCCGATGTAATAAGAAATGATGTCCAGCTTCTGGTTGCCGCAAAGTTTTCCGACGTAAGACTTATTGACAACTTGAAAGCAAATTTTCCCGAACCAATTAATCGGGCTGGCGGTGGAGTCCAAAATAACGATGTGGTCAAAGCTGACTCACTCAGACTTGAAAGAGGATAAATGAGAAGAAGAATGATGAAATCCAAGATTCATAGGGCAACTGTGACGGATGCAAATTTGCACTATGTGGGTTCAGTTTCACTGGATCCGAGACTCATGGACTTAGCTGACATCAAAGAGCATGAGCAAGTTGCAATTCTTGATATTGACAACGGAGCCAGATTCGAAACTTATGCAATAGTCGGCGGCCCAGGTGAAGTTTGTCTCAACGGAGCAGCCGCAAGACTTGTACAAAGCGGCGACAAAGTTATTATTATTACGTATGCCGACTATGACGAATCCGAATTAAATGACTTTAAACCAAAGGTTGTCCATGTTGATGCGTCAAACACTCCAACGGCCGGGACTTCTTTGATAGTCGAAGCTGAAGCAGCCTTGAATTAACTTTGCAAAATTAAGCTTAAGTGAGGCAGCGATAAAGTTCGAACAGATAAGTGATTGATTTGGCAAGTATTGATTGGCGTATGTGAATTGCTGTTTCCAAGATGAACATTGAAAGAAGTAATTCTAAGATCGAACTAGATGTGCTCGTAGTGGGAAGCGGGGTAGCAGGACTTTCAGCTGCCGTTAGGCTTGCTACAAGCGAGCCTAATTTAAAGGTTGGAGTTTTGACCAAAGCTGCGTTAGATGACTCTACTACCAGGTGGGCACAGGGAGGAGTGGCTGCAGTTTTAGGTGGAGATGAAGACTCTACCGATCTGCATTTGGCCGACACTCTTGGCGCAGGGGCTGGACTGTGTGACATAGACGCGGTTAGGGTACTCGTAAGCGAAGGTCCCTCAAGGGTGGAAGAACTTATAACACTCGGTGCTGAATTTGACCGCCAGCCAGGAGGCAGACTTTCATTGGCCAGGGAGGGAGGTCACTCCCATGCCAGGGTACTACATGCTGGAGGTCTGGCAACCGGAGCCGAAGTGGAACGTGCGCTCGTGAAGGCGGTTAAAGACAGTGCTGCCGGGCTATATGAAGGTTGGTTTGCTCTTGATTTAATTGTTGAAGACGGAAAATGCAGAGGTGTCAGTGCTATTGATACCGAAGGGGAAATTCAAAGCATTAGAGCCGCAAATGTAATTTTAGCTACAGGTGGGGCCGGACAGGTTTTTTCCGTCACTACCAATCCCAAGGAAGCCACCGGAGATGGCATTGCCATGGCGCTTCGAGCCGGAGCAGTGGTAGGGGATCTGGAGTTTGTCCAGTTTCATCCTACGGCACTTCATCACAAAGCAATGCCGCGGCCATTAATCTCCGAGGCGCTACGAGGACACGGAGCACTTATCAGAGACATTAAAGGTGAGCGTTTTGTAGATGAACTGGCTCCGCGCGACGTTGTGAGCCTTGCAATAGCCATCAAGATGGCAGAGCAAGATGCAGAGTGCATGTGGCTAGACGCTACCCATTTGGCGGAATTTGACACTCGATTTCCAACTATTTCCAAGTCCCTAGCTGACATTGGGCTTAATCCGGCTACAGACTGGTTGCCGATCGCCCCGGCTGCTCACTATACATGCGGCGGCGTCCTAACCGACCTTAACGGCGCCACGACCATTAAGGGACTTTTCGCTGCAGGCGAAGTAGCTTGTACCGGGGTACACGGCGCTAACAGACTGGCTTCAAATTCTCTGTTGGAAGGAATGGTATTTGCCGGACGGGTAAGCGAGGCAGTGTTAAGCGGCCAAGTAGGACCTGAGCCTAGCGGAGCCATGAGAGCTGTAATTAAGGAAAGGGAGGGATCGGAGCGCGGCCCGCACGATGTTGAAGGGATCGCATTTGAACTTGAGTATTCGAAAAACGAAAATGCGAGAATCCGATTTGGCGGTGATTTACAAAAGTTAAAGGTTTCTCTCCAAAATCATATGAGCAAAAATGCCGGAGTAGTCAGAGATGAATCATCGCTTCTTGCCGCTTGGAAATTTACTTATGGAGTCAAGGAGCTTTTCGAGCCATATGAAAATCAGTTACCCATTACTCACGAAAATATGGAACTACTCAATTTAGCTGAAGTAGCTCACGCAATCGCAGGAGCCGCCCTAATGAGACACGAGAGCAGAGGAGCGCACACTCGACAAGATTATCCGGGTTTGGACGAGTCCAGGCCCCCTCATAGAATCCTATTCAATAAGCCGTGATGATAATCCACCCATTTGCCATGAGGCAGTCAGAGCGACGCTTCCTAACTCTCTAAGATTGTATTATGCCCGAGGTTAAACCTGTGGATGCTTTCCTTAAAATTGCAGCCGAAAAGATAATAAGACTTGCACTGGAAGAGGATCTGATGCCAAATGGCGACTTGACTGCGTCACTGATAGAGCCTGATAAGGTCGCTACACTGGCTTTTGTTTCACGGTCAAATGGCGTTGTAGCAGGCTCATATTGCATCCCGCTTGTTTACGCGATAATTGATCCCACTATAAGGTGCGAACGCCTCTTGGATGACGGAAGTTTGGTGGGGAAAGGCGATGTCATTGCTCGAGTTAGCGGCTCACTTCGAAATATTTTGACAGGAGAGAGGACAGCCCTTAATTTCCTGTCTCACCTTTCCGGAGTTGCCACCCTTACCAGGAAGTTCGTTGATATTGCAAAAGCTGCTAATCCAAATGTGGTCATTTGGGATACGAGGAAAACCACTCCTGGGCTTAGGTCATTAGAAAAGGCCGCTGTTCGATCCGGC
This sequence comes from Actinomycetes bacterium, assembly GCA_021777355.1. Lineage (GTDB taxonomy): Bacteria > Actinomycetota > Acidimicrobiia > Acidimicrobiales > JABEUL01 > JABEUL01. Next base: position 19,504 of record JAJYDO010000037.1, read on the forward strand.
GGGGGAGCAAATCACCGAGGTAATTTGAGCGAGGCAATACTTATCAAAGATAATCATGTCGCATCTCTCGGCATAGAAGGTGCGGTAATGCTTGCAAAGGCTAAATGGCCCGGAAGAATGATTGAGGTTGAATGTGATTCGATAGATCAAGTAAAGGAGGCAGCCAGTCACGGTGCCACTGTCATCATGTGCGACAATATGAAACCTTCTTTGGTCAAAGAGGCTAGAGACATTGTAAGAAAAGCCGCCAACGAAGTTCTTCTTGAAGTATCGGGCGGCGTGAACCTTGATTCCGTGAGCGAATACGCATTGGCTGGAGCTGATCTAATCAGCATTGGCGCAATTACTCACTCAGCGCCAATCCTTGATGTCGGACTAGATTTTATTTCATAGAGAGAAAGTCGCAAAGTTGTTACTCACAGTTGATGTAGGAAATACTCAGACCGTAATTGGTTTATTCGAACACGATACAGATAAACTAATTGAGCACTGGAGGCTTTCTACAGTCGTAGAAAGGACTGCGGATGAATATGCGCTATTGCTTACAGAGCTGCTTTCGCTAGGTGATCACGATTCCAAAAGGATTTCCGGAATGGCATTTTCGTCATCGGTGCCTAGAGTGACCGGAGAATTTAGAATTATGGCCGGGCGCTGGTTCAAAAGTCATTTAGTTATTGTCGAACCGGGAATAAAGACCGGGATGCCAATTCTTTACGACAATCCCAAAGAGGTTGGCGCTGATCGAATCACAAATGCAGTTGGTGCATTCGAAAGGTATGGCGGACCCTGCATAGTTGTTGATATGGGCACGGCAACAACATTTGATGCCATATCGGGTGCAGGGGAGTACTTGGGCGGGGCAATAACACCGGGCATTCAAATTTCAATGGATGCGCTGTTTTCACAAGCCGCCGCACTAAGAAGAGTTGAGTTAATTGAGCCAAAAAGAGTCATTGGCAAGTCGACCGTTGAATCATTGCAAAGCGGGGCGCTCTATGGATTTGTCGGACAGGTGGATAGTATTTGTGAACGTTTTGAAGTAGAGCTCGGAAAGTCTGAAATTGTGGCAACAGGGGGTTTAGCGGGGTTAATTACCCCACTTTCGGCAAAAGTGAATCACCACGATCCTTGGCTGACACTACACGGCCTAAGAATCATTTATGACAGAAATCAATGATCTATTTGCCTGGGTGGAGGTATAAAGCCCGGTTTGAAATCACGTTGGCGAGCCATTTTAAAGCAAGTAATTATGCAGGGTATTTTCCAAATAGAATTAAATAGATTAATTCCCTAGCTATTAAATAAAGAAGTGATCAGAGCAATGATTCCCTATAAATTCGAAACGACCACGTCCATAGGCGACATCGTTGAAAAGTATCAAGACAGGCTCCAGCCAAGTGAAGATTCAGGTGAAACAGTAAGTGTCGCGGGGCGCCTTATGCTTTCAAGACCTCAAGGCAAACTGTTTTTTGGGACACTTGAGAGCTGGAATGGCAAGATTCAGCTATTCGCGCTTGAAAAGACAGCAGCAAACTTCGAAGAACTTGTGAAGCTGTCTTTAGGAGATTGGATTGGCGTGCATGGGGAAGTTGTTAGGACCAAGCGTGGGGAGTTAAGCGTTCAAGTTGAAAGTTGGGAGCTTTTGGCCCAAGCCAGACGTGGATTTGGTGACAAGTGGAAGGGAATTTCTGATCCGGAACTTCGATTTAGGCACAGAGAGGTTGACCTGTGGGCAAATGATTCGCCGCGGGAAGTTGCTCTAAAGCGAGCAAGAATTATTTCTTTGATACGAAGATTCCTGGAAAAGGACGGGTTTGTCGAAGTTGAGACTCCCGTGCTGCATCCGATTCCAGGAGGCGCCCATGCAGAGCCCTTCACAACCCACCACAGAGCCCTTGATATGGAACTTTATCTTAGAATTGCTCCGGAACTTTACCTCAAAAGACTCGTTGTAGGAGGGTTTGAAAAGGTCTTTGAGATAGGACGTGCATTTCGCAATGAAGGTCTTTCCACGAGGCATAACCCGGAATTCACTCTGCTGGAGCTTTACCAGGCTTATGCAGACTATAAAGACTTAATGGTGCTAATGGAGAATCTTGTTGCAAATCTTTCCATTGAAATCAACGGAACCGCCAAGATAACTTATGGCGGAAGAGAGCTAGATCTGACTCCGCCATGGAGAAGGGCAACCATGGTCGAGTTGATTGAGGAAGTTGCAGGGCTCACGGTGAGCGTACACACACCCTTGGATCGCCTACGGAGTATTGCGGAAAATTTCAACATTCCGATAAATGACAGTTGGGGTCCCGGGAAGGTGCTTTTGGAGATCTACGAGAAAACTACCGAAAGCGCCCTGTTCGGTCCAATTTTTGTTTGTGATTACCCGGCCGAGGTGTCTCCATTGGCCAGAAAACATCGAGATGACTCGCTATTAGTGGAGCGATTTGAGCTAATAGTTGCGGGAAGAGAGCTGGGAAACTGCTTTAGCGAATTGATCGATCCAGATGACCAGCGTGAACGATTTGAGGCCCAAGCACTGGAGAGAGCAGCAGGCGACGATGAGGCAATGATGTTGGATGAAAACTACCTGCAAGCATTGGAGTATGGCCTGCCTCCAACGGCTGGCTTGGGAATCGGAATCGACAGGCTGGTTATGCTGCTCACTGACACTCCAACAATAAGAGATGTTGTGTTGTTTCCAACCCTAAGACCACTTGGGCAAAGTGGAAGCTGAGCTTAAATGTGATAGATCTTCATACCCATTCATATTTTTCTGATGGATCAGAATCGCCCTCAGCAGTTGTGGAATTGGCAAAGAAAGCTGGACTTAGTGCGATTGCTCTCACAGATCACGATCGCCTAGATGGTCTGGGTGAAGCTAGAGTCCGGGCTAGTGAGCTTGGAATTACTTTGGTGCCAGGATGTGAACTTTCCTGTGTTTGGAAATTTAGCTCCAGAGAAAAAGAAGTTTCATGCCACATGCTTATTTATTTTGTTGAAATGGGCACTGAACCTCTTTCAAGTGAACTATTGAGGCTGCAAAACGACAGAGATACCAGAAATGAAAGACTAATAGGAAAGCTAAATGAACTCGGCTTCGAAATTTCACTCGAGGAAGTATCTCTCATTGCAAAAGGACAAGGTATTGGCCGGCCCCATTTTGCGCAAGCTCTAGTAAATCATGGATATGTCGAAGGCATACAAGATGCTTTTGACCAGATATTGGGATCTTCCGGAATAGCTTATATCCCAAAGGCAAGACTGACTCCTTTAGATGCAATCAACTTGGCCAACGCCTCGGGTGGAATCGCGGTAGTGGCCCATCCTTTAATTCTGGTTGACAGTGTCAAGGATTTGATCGAACCGCTCAAAGAACTTAGGAGCTTCGGTCTCGTAGGTTTAGAGTCTTATTACGGACGTTACACGAAATCCGAGAGGCAAGCTCTTGTCTCGCTCGCAAGAGATCTCGATCTAGTCCCTTCCGGAGGTTCTGATTACCACGGGAGCTATAAGCCTGACTTAAATGTTGGGACTGGGCTTGGAGATCTTTTAGTTCCAGATCAAGTGCTTGAGGAGTTAGCTGGCAGGCGTGTTGGTGCCTAAATGGATGAATTCTCCTTGTGCAATTCTTTTCTTTGTATCTTGCCACCATTCATTTTCCAGCTTGCCTAGCTTTGATTTAGGTTCAGCGCTGATCTCAGGCCATATTTCTTCAGAAATTGCTCTCCAGTTAGCTGTTGCTTGAAGTCTTCCTAAAATTGCCAGGAGACCTAAATTAATGCGTTGCAAAAGTGCGAACGTAGGTGGAATATTTGCATATGTCACAACAGATGCATGGCTAGCTCTTCCAAATAGCACTCTTCTGGCCACAGAAGAAGCGTACTCAGGTGTGAGCTGCATGTCTTCGTCTTGAGCGACAAGCGCCATAAATACCTCCATAAACTGTGCCACATCGTCATCGCTCACCGGAGCACCTGGCACCAAGAATCCTGCTTTTTCAACTGCATTTCTCTGCTTAGCAGAGTCAGGGGTGATTACGCTGAATCGAATAATGTTCAACAAGAGTTCGAGTTCTTCGGCGTTGAAAAACTTTACTAACCCAAAATCCAGAAATGCTACTTTGCCATCACCTCTAAATAGATAATTTCCAGGATGCGGATCTCCGTTAAATGCATGAAGCCTATAGAGACTCCGGAACGCAAATCGATAAATTGATTCTGCGGCAAGATCCTTTTGTTCTTGATCCCAGGTTTCAAGTACTTCGAATCGATCACCCTCCACAAATTCAGTTGTTAGTACTTTATTGCTCGAGAGTTTTGGAAAAACCTTGGGCACATGAATGAATGGATGATCTTCGTAAAAATCGGAAAACATTGTCTGGTTAGAGGCCTCGAGGCTATAGTCCACTTCTTCCATAAGACGAGTTCTTAACTCTTCTGTCAGGGCCTTGAGATCTAGACCTTTCCAAATGAGAGGAGTGGCAAATCCGGCAAGGTCAATATTTGCGAGATCTGCAAGTATGGTCTCTGCGACTCCAGGGTACTGGACTTTAACCGCAACAATTTGACCGTCGCGCGTGAGTGCTTTGTGGACTTGGCCAATTGATGCCGCGGCAATCGGATTAGGGTTCCATTCCTTGAAAATCTTTTCTGGCTCACCCCCTAGTTCGTCTCGAATGACCTTTGCCGAGAGTTCACTTGACATAGGAGGGGCATCCTGTTGCAGCTGGGCGAGCATTTCTTTGACAGAGTCAGGAAGGCCGTCATCGACGAAGCTTGCCAATTGGCCCAACTTCATCATTGCTCCCTTCATGTTGCCCAGAGTTTTTACAACGTCTTCTGAAGTCTTCATTGCAAGTTCATTCTCTAGGCGTTCTGATTCTTCCGAGTCAGAAACAAGCTGGCGTATTTTAGTAGTTGCAGTTCGAGATGCTACTCGTGTGGCAAGCGCGGCACTCGCTGCCCCTCGTGAAAGACGGCCTGAATTAGAAATTAGACCCTCGGTTTTACTCTCTCGCCTCTTTTTGAGAAGTATAGCTATTTTGGCAACCGCAATAATTGCGCAAAACAAAGCGGCTGCAACCAGGATTTTTTTCATTTTAGGCACGGCGTTATAGTACCAGTGGAAGGACCCCTGAATCTAAATAAAGTGAACTACTATCAAAGTCCTTGTCATCAAAATCGAAATTCCAACCCGGTCTTTTGAACTAGAGGCTTAAGGAAAAGTACCTTTAATCAGGATATTTGCAAAAAGATGAAAGAATTCTGAAAATAGCAATCACCTGTGAAGAGCTTTTTGAAAATGTTACTTTTCAACCTTTGCAAAAAACTAGCCGCTGTATGAGAAGCAGACCAACTTATTGGTGTTCTTGCAGACTGTAATTTCATTCGTTCTGCGGCCAAATCGCACTTAGGAGCGGCAATTTAGCGTTTTGCAATGGCAAAAAAATCCATTTTTTGGTTTTAGATTAGAAAGAACCTTTAACGGGAAAAAAAATTAACCGGAATAACGGAAGCAAGTTCATCTACATCCTGGCAAATTGTGCTTAGATAGGCAGTAACTTTATGGAAAGTGCGGTAGATATCCGGGATTCGGCTACAGAAGCTGTTGGAGTTGGCGCCGGCCCAAACGACGGAAGAGTGCTTTCATACTTGGGCTTAGCAGCAGTGTGTGCATATGGCTTATGGAAACTTATACCTGAGTTGAGAGCTGTAACTTACTTGGACGACTCATCCATGCATGAGCAGATGGTCAGGTTTGCCCAAGCTCGTCTAAGCCAAGGCCACTTGCCGTTAACTTCCTGGTTTCCATATCTAGGTGAAGGTTCGCCGCATATGCTCCACTATCAGAGCTTGCCTGCAATGATTGTCGGAGCAATTGGTCTAATAATTGATCCTAACTTCGCTTTCCGTTTAAGCCTATATTTGCTTCTATCACTTTGGCCTATTTCGATATATATCTCATCGAGACTCTTTGGTTTTGGCAGGCTGGCGGCTACTTGCTCAGCAATATTGGCTCCATTTATAGTTTCAGTTCCGGGGGTGGGATATGAACAGAATGCATATGTTTGGATTGGTTTTGGTCTATGGGCACAATTGTTTGCCTCTTGGACGCTTCCGCTTGCTTGGGGTTATAGCTTCAAAGCAATCGAAAATCCCAGGTATGTGATTCATTCAGTTATCTTTATTTCTCTGACGGTCGCCTTCCATTTCGAGACGGGATACTTGGCACTAATTGGGGCGGCAATGTTTTCATTATTTGGAAATTCAAGGTGGAAAGTGAGACTTAGTAGGTCGCTTGTCATATTGGCACTTTCATTTGGAGCGAGTTTATGGGCAATAGTTCCATTAATTGCAGACGGGAAGTGGGCCGGAATAAATCAGATATTAAATGGAACTTACTTTGAAAACGGATATGGTGCCAGACAAACCATGGCATGGCTTATTTCAGGTGCTGCCTTTGATCACAGTAGATTTCCGGTAATTTCTATTGCACTGGCAGTTGGATTCATTTATTGCCTCTCGAAATGGTCAAAGTTGCCAAGATGCCAAGCATTAGTGGCGATGTTTGCAATCTCTCTAATCATTTCCTTTGGGCGGACTACCTTTCATTCGCTGGCCAATATATTTCCGGGCGGTTCAGATATTTTCTATAGGAGATTCTTCCTCGGTTGCGATCTGTCCGGGCTCATAATTGCCGGTGTCGGAGTTGAATGGCTGGCCAAAACAATTATTAATGAAATTCAGTCGTACTCGCCTGAGGCAAACAGCTGGTTTTCAAAGACCAAAATTGGAAAACTGGTTCGTGTCCTCGTTTCAGTTGGAATTGGCGTTATAGTCACCACTCCGCTTTTAATCCAAATGGGCAATTATGACAGGTCAAACGCGGCCACAATTGACGCTCAAATCCAGTCGGAGAATATTGAAGGCAAGCAGATAGCACCAATCCTCGCATACGTAAAAGCGCATGCCGGAGGAAGGGTGTATGCCGGGATGCCAAGCAATTGGGGAACTGGATTTAGAGTCGGCTACGTTCCTGTATTTAAATATATAGAGGCATTTGATATTCCAGAAGTGGGATATACACTCAGAACTGCCTCTCTGATGAGTAATCCCGAGTATTATTTCAATGATCAAAATCTAGGAAACTACGCATTATTTGGCATTAAGTACCTGCTTTACCCGTCTGATCAAGCAACACCGGTCCCTGCAAAACTAGTGATGGCTAATGGAGCCTATGCACTTTACGAACTTAGCCAGTCAAGTTATTTCCAAATTGATGACATAGTAGGCGACGTGGAAGCTAATCGAGGTGATTTGGGAACCGAATCCGAAGGTTATCTAAATTCATCGCTTCCCAGTCTCCATCAAGTTTACGGAATTGCATTTGAAGGATCCAAACCTCCAACACCAACGGCGAAAAATATATTTGGGGTTGATACAATTCCTGGAAAAGTCATCTCAGAATCAGGCTCTTTGTCAAATGGAGAAATGACTGCAGACGTTTCACTTTCAAGAACCGCCGCAGTTGTCCTGTCTGCATCATATGACACAGGATGGCAGGTAACCGTAGACGGAAAAGTCTCTCAGAGTGAAATGGTGAGTCCTGCCCTGGTGGCAGTGACTGTCTCTAAAGGAGATCATTTAGTGACATTTACTTATGTTGGGTTCTCCGATTATCCTCTTCTTTTTGCACTTAGTGGATTAAGTTTCGCGGCAGCAACTTTCATTTCAGTCATGTACGTTAAAAGAAAAAATTATGATAAGCCGAGTGCTGGAGCCATCCAGGCTTCCAGTGAGTGGTAAAAGTCCTATTGTGGTTGTTCATAGATAAGTTCAGATGAGATTGCTAAATTTAAGTCGTTGGATGTGCAGGTTCAGGTTAGAGCGAGCCTGAAAAATGAGGTGCAACAAGTTGGCAAACTGGAATAATGAGACGTTTTCTATATGAGATTGCCATTACCTGATCCTCTACTTTAGCTTTATATATGAACAATCTGCCAAACCTGTGCCACTCGGCAGCCAGCCTAAAATATGCAGTTAAAAGCCTGAAATCACAATTTCCTTGGGCGAATCAGATTTCATAGACTTTACATATTTGCTATCAAACTAGGGGGATTGAAAGAATATTAAAATAATAGTAAAATCAAATATGTGTGGTCGTTAAACTTGTTGTTTCAAGGGGGTAGGGGAAGCTAGTGGCCGCTCTAGGATTCCGTCGGTTAATTGCGATTTTGACAGCACTACTGCTACTTTTGGGTGGACTATTCTTACTCAATTCAATTGATTCTATAAATTCTCCTAAAGTGGCAAATGTCGGCACCAACATACCTAGAACTTTGCCGATACCTGTGACAGCAGGTTCCAATAAAAATACATTGCCAATTTCAAATAATTCTTTTGTTCCACTAGCCCAGGGAGGTGGTAATAACAACGCCGGAGAAGTTCTTGGCATGCCATTAGATCTAAAAGTAACTCCCACTTCAAACGGCGAGCTTTTGACTTGGGCGCCGCCGCAAGAACCCAATAATTCCGCTCTTGGATATGTCATTACGGCAACCGATATTTCACAAAATACTTCAATTAAAGTAACAGTTCCGCTTAGCGTCTTGTCTTATTTGCTGCAAGGTTTAAACACAGGTGATATTTACAATTTTTCAGTTGCAAGTATTGGCGCAAGCACTAGCGGCAATAGTGTAAGTAAGGGTCCAATGATGGCCACTGCAGTTCCGCCTGCTGTAAAACACTTTTTTGTAACCGTTGGCGACCGACAGGCGTCATTGTCATGGGTTGATTCAACAAACCTTGGAGATATCGCCAGTGAGATTGAGATTGTTGAAATCAATTTCTCCAATGCATCGATGAGTAAATTTTATATTCAGGGGAACGCGAATAGTTTTCTTGTCAACAACCTCACCAATGGAGACTCCTACCAGTTCGAGATTTCAGCCATTAATTCAGTTGGACAAGGTCTATCCACCACCTCTAATACAGTCATCCCTGCCGGTGTC
>JAJYDO010000104.1 GCA_021777355.1 Actinomycetes bacterium
AATTTTTCAAAGTGTTTCCTTTATTTGTTGGTTCGCTGAAAAGATATCCAGCTCACCAAGCCTAACAATTAAGGTTGCACTTCGAATTAGAATCCAAGAGATAAAATAAGACGGCCGGTATTACGTAACGCCTTTTCGCCCTTCGATCATACGTCGAGAGATCTTTTCGCTCCAACTCATTTAATTTGGATTTGGTTAAAGACTATTGCTAGGTCTTAACGCCAAGTTAGTGGGTTATTTTATAGGTTCTAAAAGCACCATATTTTGAGCACAATTCACGGCTATTATGCACTTAGAGTCGCAACATTCTGCTACTTCTATATCGTCCGCATTCGAATTCCTCAGCGAAAGAATTAGCTCCAATAAGCGGACCATCGGGAAAATAGGTTGATGCCGCCAAGGCGTGGAGTTCTCTTAAAAAGCCAACTTCTTTAACCGCGCAGATCCATAGCTTTACCCCCTTTGCCCGCGGTTTCACCAAATTGGCTCCAAATTGACATTTACGCCAATCGCAATATACCTTTGTAAGATGAGGAATAAACGGAGTTTTGTGGGTTTATCCCTATTTTTGTCCGTGCTTCTTCTAGTTGTCGTTAGTGCAGTTTCTGGCAATCGATCATTTAGAAATGCGTCGACATACGCCTCGGTAGATGTTGCGGTAGATGGAAACTCTTCGAACGGAACCTTAAATGAGAACTACATCGGCACAAATTGGCTTAATCCCGGCACAGACATACCTCTGATGAAAGAAATTGGAGTGAAGACTTCACGTATTGCGGCTGGTTTTGACAACACAGTCAATGGAAGCCCGGTTTACAATTGCCAAACCAAAAGTTGGAACTCTAACCCGCTTGATTCCATGGTTCAAGCAGGCGAGCAAGCAGGTGCTCAGGATGAGATAATAATTTTGGCCACTCCTCCTTGTATGGTTGCAAACCCAGGTTCCTATCCTGCAAAAACTCTTCCTCCCGACCCCAATTACATAAATGATTGGGAAGATTTAGTGACGCAAATGGCCGTGCATGAGATTGAAACATACGGTGTTACTATTTTTGAAATATGGAATGAACCTGATTGGTTCGCGTTTTGGAACGGTACGCAAGCTCAGTTTTTTACCCTTTATCAAGAGACTGCGCTTGCACTAGAGAAAGCCGCACAAGACACTAACACCAAAATAATGATTGGGGGTCCAACCCTTGCCAATGTGTTGGGGATAATGGATACTAACTGGCTGGATCCTTTTTTGAATTTCGTTGCTACTAATAATCTTCCGTTAGATTTCCTTTCATGGCACCTTTACGGAGACGATCCTTTTGGGGGTCCAAGCCCAAACTTAGGCCCTATATGTCTGATCCCATCTGACGAGGGCTCTCCGCCTAATCCCTGTTACTACAAGAAAGACCTTAGTACTAGTATTTATGCCAGCCAAACTCAAGTAGTAAAAACTGAGCTTGCAAATTTTCCCACTCTGCATCCTCAACTTTGGATAGACGAGTGGAATTTAGATGCTCTCTATGATCCAAGGATGTCAACTGACTTTGACGCTTCGTACATACTAAGTTCGATGTGGGAAGCGCAAAGTGAAGGAGTTGACCGCATGGTCTTTTATGACATGTCAGACGGAGCCAACTCTCCTCCGCCGAACGGTAATTTTGGGATGATAGATGGAAATGGAAACCCAAAACCATCATGGTATGCATTTTATGACTGGTCAGAGATGGCGGGCACTATTTTGTCAGATACAGCGTTACCCGCTCAAGATCCTTTCGGCAGTGGAGGAGTAGGGGCTATTGCCACGAAAGCTTCAAGTGGCGTTATTCATCTATTGCTTTACGATTTTGTTCCATATGATCCCTCCGGAAATTACGGAATGAATTCGCCGACAACTACAAATGCCTACGTTAATGTCACTGTCAATAATTTAAACTTTCAAGGATACGCATTATCCTTTTCAAGGATCGGCCCCACTCCTTCCGACTCGCCCGATCCCATTGGAACTTATCAAAACGGAAGCGAGACATTTAGCGCAGGTCTTCCCATGGAAGGAGTCTTGATGGCAACACTTACCCCTTCGGGACCCGCAGTTACAACTACTCCAATAAAGATTGCTGGCGCCCTATCTCCTCAGACTGGAAAACCATTTTTTGGAGAACTGCTTTTATCGAGTTTTGCCATACTTCTGGGATTCCTGATTGCGGCAAGGCTCGCTTTAAAAAGGCCTCGAAAAAAATTGAAGACTTAATCAGAATAAAGGTCTTATTTTGCAGTTAAATTAATTCGGCTAAGAAGTGAGAATTTCGGCAAACCTAAAATCAGAGTCTCATTGCATATTGGACTGGAAGCGAAATCTTATTGGCCCTAAGTGTCAGGAGAGATGTCGCAAAAAAAGTTTTAATGGGATGCAAGAAATGGAAATGTTGAAAGAACTTCATTCCATTCAGATCGAGGTAGCCACTTGAATGAAAGTAAAGTAAAAGAACTTTGCCTGAAACCACAGATCACTCGATGAACTGTAGTTAATGGAGGTTGATTTAATCTTGCAAAGTAAGAAGTCGAATAGTGCAAGTTTAGAAATGAGGATATCCCCTGTTACGCATATAGCAATTTTGATGAGTTGAGAGACAATTTTTCCTGGTAGGTCAATTCTTGCAACACTATAAGCACTTGTTCAATGAAAAGCGACACCAGCCAGGATGAATTTGGACTTAAAGACTGTGGCGCATCTCTCAAACCCGGTGTCTCCTATCTGTGGGTAGGCTCAGCTTTCGTCTTCCCGGGAAATGACTCAGTGCGTTTGCTCGCGAAAGTGTATAAACTACATATAATTTGCTGATTGATTTGAGTTCGAATTTGCGGAACTAGGTGCAGGCGCAGATTTTGCTTGAAAAAAGATCTTTGGTAATATCGTGAGAAAACGTACTGATGTTTTAGAGTTAAATTTAAAAAGTGAGGTTGGATTCCTTTGAAGAATTATAAGAGTATTCTAATATTTGTTTTAGCCCTTTTAACGCTCCCACAATTGGCATCAACTTCGAGATCTTTTGCGGCATCGGCACCGCTTTCCTGGAGCCCCGTAGATCAACTTTCTGCAACTGTGAAAAACTTGTATTCTGTGTCGTGCCCAACGGCTAACAATTGCGTGGCTGTCGGGAATAATTCAACAATCGGAGGCTCCATAATTTCGACCTCAAATGGAGGTGTTGATTGGACTAGTAACGTTCTTCCGGTTGCCAACATGAGATTAAACTCTGTTTTGTGCACAACAGCAAGTAACTGTATTGCCGTGGGATATTCAAGCGCAGGTACAGGGATGGTGATTACAACCGCAAACGGTGGCCTGTCTTGGAATGTGTCGTCGCTGCCTTCTGGTGCAACCCAACTTAGTTCAGTTTCATGTCCCACTTCAAGTTACTGTGTTGCGGTCGGAAATAATTCGACTCCGAGCGGATTGGCAGTTGTATCTTCAGACGGAGGATCCACATGGAGTAGCCCGACGGTTATGACAGGAATTGATTACCCCAATTCGGTTGTTTGCAATTCAGCTACTAATTGTTTTGCCGTAGGTTTTAATAATGGTTCGTCTGGAGCTGGGATATTTATGAAGTCGACTGATGGCGGTTTATCTTGGTCAGTGGGATCAATTCCGTCAGGGATAGCGAGTTTGAGCTCAATTTCATGTCCCACTTCAAATAATTGCGTAGCAGTCGGTTATTACAACACTGTTGGAATCGCGATTTATTCAAGTAACGAAGGAAGCACTTGGAATACTGACTCTCTGCCCTCGGGAGTAGAGTCGCTGCGTTCAGTTACATGTCCCTCGGCATCATTGTGCGTCGCGGTGGGAGTTAATAGCTCCAATTTGGGAGCGGCGTTAACTTCAACTGATGGAGGTATTACCTGGGCTAACGAGTCATTACCGTCTTCAATTGCGCACTTGCGATCCGTTTCATGCCCTTCTTCAAGTACATGTATAGCCGCAGGCTACAACTCGTCTAGTTCCGCCGCAATTGTTACATCAGTTGACGGAGGAGCCAACTGGGCAGAAGAAACTCTGATGCCTGGACTTAATTCGGGGACTTCAATATCGTGCGAAAATGTTTCTGACTGCGTGATAGTGGGTCAAGATTCAACTAACGGTGCCGCCGCGTATTTTACAACTGATGGCGGATACACGTGGAATTCCGAGACGGTTGTTCCGGGATGGACTAAGCTTGCCTCAATATACTGTTCCTCAAACGGTTTTTGCGTTGCCGTCGGTTTCGGGTTGTCGAATACCGGAGTGATAGTCTCGTCGACCAATGGCGGAGCATCCTTCACTGTTGATTCAGTTCCTTCGGGCGTTAATTCATTATATTCGGTATCTTGTCCGACTACCTCAGACTGTTTCGCTGTTGGGAACAATTCGTCTTATGGAGGTGTTGTGTTATCATCAACCAACGGTGGAGCAACATGGACTACAGATGTTATTCCTTCTGGAATCGGAACTCTAGATTCAATATATATTCAATATATTGCACTAGCGCAAGCAACTGTTTGGCCACAAGCTACATAACTAGCGGCAACGGAGAGACGATCTCTACAACTGACGGCGGGGTGACTTGGACTGCCGACTCGAGACCTCCTGTAACTACATACATTCAAGCGGTTGCATGCTCAAGCGCATTGAACTGCATCGCCGTGGGGATCAATTCTTCATACTTGGGAGCGGTGCTGTCCTCTAACAACGGAGGCGCCACTTGGACCAATGAGACCATCGCTTCAAATATAGGGACTCTTGATTCAATTTCATGTGCGGCAGCATCTGAATGCACCGCAGTCGGTATCGACTCAGCCGGAAACGGATTATCTATTTCAACGTCTGACGGTGGCGCAACATGGGTGACAGACACTACTCCACCTGGACTTGGCAACATTCCAGCGGTTTCATGCGTCTCATCAACCGATTGCATGTCTCTTGGAGAAGGCGGATACTTTTGGGATGTACTTTCCACATATCTTTCGACAGGAACACCCAACGTACCCACGGCAGTCAACGCTTCGGCTCAAGGTTCCGACGCGGCGCTTTCATGGGGACCGCCGGTTTCTGATGGCGGTTCATCTGTGACAGGATACGTAATTAACGAGTCTATTAACGGCGTTGCGCAAACCCCCGTAACGGTTTCATACCTGACATTTTCTTACCAATTTACCGGATACTCTCCAGGAACGAAGGTGGTGTTTTCAGTTTCCTCGATAAATTCTCAAGGCACGGGTTCTGCGTCACAGACCGTTGGAGTATCTTTCCCATTTTCTTCCGGTACCTATGTTCCGATTTCACCCGTCAGAGTTTGTGATACAAGGACTGGTGCAACCGATCCAGCCACCTACGCCGGAGATACCTTGGTGACTGGGAACGAGAGTATTTCAATTCCCATTAGTGGAGTCGCCGGAGATAATGTTCAAAGCAATGCAACTGCGATTGTTGCCAATATCACGGCAGTAAATCCAAGTATGAATGGTTATTTAACTGTTTATCCGCAGGGATATCCAAAGCCCGCCACGTCGTCATTGAACTTTGTTGCAAATGAGTATGCAATTGCAAATATGGTAGTGATTCCCCTAGGTGCTGGCGGAGGAATTACCATTACAAATTTCATGGGAAATGTAGACGTATTGGTAGACATCCAAGGATATATGGCGCCTCAATCCCCCGGCAACACCTCGGGACTATTTAATCCGGTGAGTCCTTTTAGAGTGGTTGATACAAGAGTGGGAGCTACGGATCCGGCAACCTATCAGGGGCAGACTTTTAGCCCAGGCCAGGCACGAACCTTCCTTATGGCCGGTGCTACTGGTGGAACCTCGATTATACCTGCCTCTGGCGTGGGTGCCGTTGTCATAAACGTAACTGTTACCAACACGTCAAGCGACGGATTCGTAAGCGTTTCACCAAATCCCATCACTTCCGCTCCGACTTTTTCGGACATAAATTT
>JAJYDO010000038.1 GCA_021777355.1 Actinomycetes bacterium
CCAGGCAACAGATACTGATTTGGGAGGGCTAAAAGTTAGATCAAAACCTGATACTGGCGGGAGTGATTTAGAGTTATTTGGGACTCTTCCAATGGGTTTTCCAGTAATTGGATCCAAGCATTTACCTAACATATTTGTTAAGTGATCTTCTGTAACTTCACTTCCTTCAGCTATTCCGAGTCCATCATTTAAACCTTTAAGACCAGATCCCAAAAAGACTCCTGGAGGAGTACCAGATTGAGCATAATAACGAGAAAGGCCAACTGATTTATCCTCAGTCCCATCTCCAAGTGCCACTGATTCCATAAGATATCTAAAGCCTCCTCCAAGACTTATCCTTCTCATTGAGATCATGTTCGAACCTTTTCCTTCATGAGAACCAAGTTGGTCCTCTCATATAAAGGGCAAGTTCGCACCAGTAGTAATACCGAAATGAGCATTATTGGAAATGAGGTTCCATTTGTCCAGGTCAGGAAGGTCCTGTCAACTCTAAGGAGAATATGGGCGGATAAAACCTCGAATGCCAGACGTGTGAGACAAAAATGCGAAAAGTAGGGAGACGATGATGGCAGGTGGAGTGTAATTAGGTAAGGGGTTGGCGAGCAGACTTAATTGGCAATTGACTTTCTGTGTGAATGCATGTTCTGAGTGGACAAAACATTTGGTCGGATGAATTCCAAACAGATTTTCAAATTGGTGGAACCAGGCCTATGGACTGTCGGTCAGAAGTAAATTGTCTCGTTAGACTAATACGGTTTGAGTGACAACACCTAAAGCCATCTTTTCATAACGTTAAACTCGAAGGCCACTTTGGAGAGATGGAAACGACGTGATGGTTGTCGGATTTTCACACTTGGCGACGGCTCTGCAAAAAAGTTGCCTGAACCGTAGCCAGCTTTCCCGAAGCCAGTCTCGATGAAACATCCTCCGTGACCATCAAAACTAGACGTAGAGTCTTTGCCGTTGATGCTTGCGCTTATGTTGTCAGCTACAACTAGTGCCTGAGCGTGAGCGAATACACCTGCTCGCGGGAGGGGCTTGCCAATACTTAATGGAAGCTGCGTATTATCTCCAATCGCATATACATTAGGAAAAGATGTGCTCAATGTGTTGCGATCAGCTTCAATCCACCCAGATGGTCCGACAAGTGAAGAAGATGCCAATACGGTGGGTAAGCCGATAGGAGGCATATATACCAACATGTCAAAGGCCTCAGATTTTCCGTCAGCAAAGTCCGCAGTGCCTTTTGTTGCCGAGGTGATCTGGTGAGAGGGTTGGTAGTTAATTTCACGATCAGCTAGGAGAGAGATAACTGCTTGTGAGACATTGGCGCCAGCAACTGCCATCGGTCCAGGTTCGGCTGAATGTATTGATATCTCCACGTGCCCTCTGACCTTATTGGTCCTTATTATTTCATCAATTAAGAATGCCGACTCGTAAGGAGCAGCTGGGCATCGATACATTGGTGCTGCAGTAACAATTAACACTTTGCCTTTGGTGAATGACTTTATAGCTGGAGATAACTTCTGTGCTCCATCGAGCGTGGCAAAAGTTTCACCGGCCTCTTTTAGCCCGGGGACTGAATCTAGTGCGTAATCGATTCCAAGGGAGACAACCATATAGTCCGCATGTATCTGTTTCCCATCAACCGTAATGGTTCGACTCTCTGGATCAATTACTTCAATATTCCCGATGACTACCTCAATGCCTTTCTTCTCTAGTGACTTCAGAGAGTGCGTCACTTGGCTTGGCTTACGCTTTCCAGACATTACCCATAGGAAGGAGGCGGCAAAAGTGAAATCTTGGTCCCGATTTACCAATATCACTCGGTGCCGACGGTCTAAACGGCGTCGCAGTCTGTTGGCAGTTGCAACTCCTCCAATACCGCCACCTAGCACCACAATGCTCTGGCTTGTTTGTTGGCTGTTATTAGCCATTAGAACACCAGTACCTTGTCTGCATTGAATGTAAGCTCAGTAAGTTCATCCATAGTGGACCGGGTTACACCTTCTATTAACTCGGAGTCACTAAGGCCACGGGCATCCATGCAGGTGCCACAAACCTTTGCCGATGCACCTTTGCGTATCAGGTGGTCGAGCATTCGTTCTATGTTGTAGTAGCCATTTGGAGTCTTCTGACCTGATTTTGCTGCACTGGCTGAATCTCCCATCAAAAAAAGTGACATTTCAGCTTCATCGTGTTTAACAAGCAGATTTGTAGCGAGTCTAAGCCCGTTGTATACCCGTTCCGTGCCATACGGCGGGTCATTTAGTATCATCAGAAATTTCATTGTCTATTTCCCCTCGTAGTTGTTTGTATAACTATGGGCATTGTGCTCATTTACCATTTTCTAGAACACCTTTCCTTTTTAAGTACTCATCGACCTCAATTTCTCCCCTCGCAAAGCGCTCAGCCAAAATCTGTTTAGGATCGCTGCTGTGTCCAACTTGATCATGAAAACCGGGTCGAGATGTAAAGGAACGAGCGATCATCAGGACTGTAAAGACAATGACTGCCAGGAATGCAAACATGAAAATCATCATCGGGAGCCATGCCTCCCAACCAAAGTGTCCGTATCCCCATCCCCACATCATGACTGAAACCTCGTTGATAGCTGGCTGACATTTTCTTGTTCAGAGCCACCTAAGTGATACTTTTGAATCTTCATTTAATTAATCCTTTCGCTTTTGGATTCTTTTTACGTGAGTGAAGATGGTGTGGTTTATGAGTGGAAGGTCCAAAAGCGAGGGGTATTCCATCAACACGCCAATCCGCAGGGCCACCTTCGAGACGCTCAGCCTGAAGTCCTGCAGCGCGAAAGATTGCCACTGCTTGAGCTGCTAGGACACAGTACCGACCTCGACAGTAAGCTACGACAGAGGTATCCGGGTCAAAGTCAGTAACCCGATCTGAAAGTTCATCAAGCGCTATATTGATAGCACCCGGCAGATGACCAGCTTCGAACTCTAACTGTGGACGCACATCAACTACTACAACCTCACCAGCTCTGGATCTTTTTAGTAACTCGTTAACATTAACCGGGTCAGCTCCATCTAATTCGCCGAAAAACGCTTCTGCCAGATGACGCACCTCGCTAATCCGAGACTCAGCTAATACACAAAGTGCCCTATAGCCTTCTATTACTGAATCGTCAGCTATACGGTAGAGGACATTTAAACCGTCTTTTCGAGTAGATAGCATTCCAGCATTTCTGAGAATCTGGAGATGTCTGGAGGTATTAGCAATGGCCATATTTGTAGATTGTGAGATCGATGCGACGCTGCGTTCGCCTTGAGAAAGAAGATCAATGATCTCAACTCGTTTAGGAGAAGCAAATGCATTTGCTGCACGAGCAAACTGCTCAAAGATTGAATTCTTGAACTCTCTGCCTTCCATTTAGATCCTCTTCTCTAGTATTCTATTGATTACTTGAATACTATCACATATGAGCTCTCCTCCTGGCAAAGCTGGAAAAATAAAATGGCGCCAATTATCGGAATCGAACCTAGCCGACCCAACTCGAACCCTGTAAAGGACAAAACGCTATCTGACAAGCATTTTACTGTTTTCTGAGTCGCAGACATCTCTTTTAGAGTTTCACCGGTTCGGTTCCTTTAAAGGTTCAAGAGTTGGCCTTGATTTTGGTGAAGGTAACATAGAAGTGTTTACGAAAGGACCGTAAGTGCTTAAGAAAAAACTCCCAATGGGAGCTCTGGAGTCGCAGATAATGGACGTCCTTTGGATAAACGGTGGCTGGATGACCCCAAGTGAAATACAGACCAAACTTTCACAGGTTAGACCACTGGGATATACCACAGTGACGACAATAGTTGCACGCCTCTGTAAAAAAGGTCGTTTGGAGCGCCGGAGAGACGGCCGATCATATGCGTATCATCCGACTCTAACTTCTGCCCAATGGACCGCAAACCGGATGGGAGACATCCTCGCCAAGGTTGAGGACCCAACCTCGACTTTAACCCATTTTGTGGGCATTTTAAGTAATGCAGAGCGGACTCAATTGCGCCGAATGCTGTCTGATCGAGACAAGAAATGACCCTTTGGATTATTGCCGGTAGTCTAGCGATGTTCATGGTGCCTGCGTTGTTGAATTCAATCGGGAAAAAAATGGAACCGGGAACTTGGGCGAAACTAGTAACTGCTTCATTAGTCTCGGGGGCATTTTTATTTGAATTTGGGTTTTTACTAATTTCTGCACCACCCATTCTTAGTTTCATCGGTTTCTCAAACCTTGCTGCCATTTGTAGACACATGCTGGGAGATCTAAGTCCGCTAGGGGCTCCTTTGGCGGTAGGGGCAGTTGCTGTTTCAATATTCGTACCGATTTCTATTTTTATTCACCTGTCAACAACACGCAGAGCTGTCCGGGCAAGTCGAATTGAATTTGGAGTTGGTTCACATAGTTTGCTGCAGTGTGGTTCATCGCTTGTAATACTGCCTGAGTCACGAGCTTTTGGGGTGAGCATTCCAGGAGAACCGGACCAGATTATCGTTAGCCAAGGTCTAATTGATTCTCTTGACGGAGAAGAACTCGAAATGGTGTGCGACCACGAAGCAGCACACCTTAGGCTGAAGCATTCTAAATACTTGACACTTTGTGCTGCATTTGATTCAACTTTTCGATTTAACCCGGTTGTTAAGGTGAGCACAAAAGTATTGCGGGTGGCACTAGAGCGATGGGCAGATGAAACAGCGGCTGGAGACAGTCTTGAAAAAAGACTTAAATTACGTTCAGCGCTGATTTCGGTTGCACTTATCCCTCAGGGGAAATATTTGGCAACATTTTCAAAGGTTGAAGGCCTCATGGAGCGGATTGAAGCACTCGAAGCTCATTCGTCACATCCATTTCTTCTGTGGTGGCTGGTTCTACTAATGCCGGGAATTACTTTCACATCGATTTCGGGAGTAGTTATTAACTCGTGGGGGACCCAAATGTATTGCGCACTTTCAATGGCCAGTCACTGCTAGATATCTGAATCGCTTCTCCTCCGACCAGTTGTATCGTGGTTTCATCTACTACACTGTGTCTTATGTCGGTCGTGCTTCTCCCGCTTTTTGCCTTTGTTGCTGGACTAATCTCATTTACTTCGCCCTGTTGTTTGCCCTTAATCCCAAGTTTTCTCTCATACGTAACCGCATTACCGGTAGCTGATCTTAAATACCGTGAAGCACGGCTCATAACATTGCGAGCATCAATAGCGTTTGTATGCGGTTTTGGAATCGTATTTACACTGCTAGGAACTTCCTTTGCCCTATTTGGCTCAATACTTCTCAGGTCCGTTCCAGTAGTGCTAAGAATAGCCGGGGTCGGCATTATTGGGCTTGGTCTAATCTCAATATTTCAACTTCAAGTCCCATTTCTATCAAGTGAGAAGCGGTTCAATTTGGCTAAAGTCCCCCGTGGCCCAAAAGCGGCGGCACTCCTCGGGATGGTTTTTGCCTTGGGCTGGATTCCATGCATTGGTCCAATTTTGGCCACGATCTTGGCTCTCGCTGGGGCGACCCAAACAATGGTGTGGGGAGCGATCCTTCTGCTTTTTTATTCTGCAGGCCTCGGTCTTCCATTCATTGCAGTTGCCCTTGGTTATCAACGAGCTCGGGTTACAACAAAGTGGCTACAAAGACAGGGTAAAAAGATTGAGCGAATTGGCGGAGTTTTCATAACGTTAGTGGGGATACTTTTTGTTACCGGTGCTTGGAGAAGTTTCTTCTACCCACTCCAGAGATATTTCGCAAAATTCGGTTGGCCTCCAGTGTAGTAATTGGCACACTTCGATTAATTGTCCGCCCATCCAGTGGTTAATGCTGTCAATACAATAGTTAGCCCAACAAACTGTGCCAGTACATGAAATTGATGAAATGGAAGTGCCATTCCTGAAAGTGCCCCGAAATAGCCAAAGAAAAATATAGCTGTCCCGGTGACTATCGCCAGGACTCGGATAATTGTTCGTATGTGAGGTTTTCGTCGAAACGAAAGTGGTTTGCAGGTGGAGGCCGATTGGTTTGGCTTTTGCCGTTCGCTGTCCATGAATAGGCAAGTCATTCGAAGGCTCATGCTACATGGATTCGCTTGGAAGTTGTAAATTTAGCTCAACTATCCGATCAAGTTCACGACGTAGTTTTCGCTCGGAAAGCCTGCCATAGGAAAAGGTTTTTCCTTGAATTATAATTCCGGGCGTGAAAGCTACTCGATGTTCTATCACCAATTCTTTCCCTAGAGGACTTTCGACCGATACAGGCTCAACCCTGATATCGTAGTTTTCTGCTACTCGGTCCAAGACCAATTTAGCTTGCTCACATAGTTTGCATTCTCTGGATGTGAGTATGGTAATTGCGATGCTCATGGCTAACTTGACTGGTGGGACATGCCTGATTGCATTTGGCTAAGTAATGTGGCATCAGGCACATACATCGTATAGTTGGGAGCTCCGCCATAATCGGCACGCCATTCAATTTTGCCCGACGGACCTACCAAAATAAATGAGTGGCCATCCATCGATGTTCCCATCATGCCGTACTCGTTAGCATGGTATGTCTTCGAGACAGTCAAGTTGGAATCGGATAATATTTGCAAACTCACACTTTCGTCGGCAGCTTTTTGTTGAAGCTGACCTAGTGGATCAGTAGTTATACTCACTATCTCTCCGATTCCAAGAGAGTGAAACTTTCCTAGATCTGTCTGGATTGACTTTAACTGAGTCCAGCAAGGCTCACAGTCAACTCCTTCCTGGAAATATAAAAGGGTCATCTTGCCACTGGCTTCTGCCTGCTGGAGGTTGAAGGTGCCTCCCTTGGTCGAAGGAAGAGTAAAGTCTGGCGCCTGTCCGCCGGGTCGCGGGGTGCCCACCGCATAGGCAAACTTTGATGATGATGAAGGGGAAGAAGGAGAAGGTGAACCGTTGGCTCCTGTAAGAAATATTATGAGTAGTACGAGTGAACCGCTAATAACTACTAAGGATGAGCGTATCCATAATTTTCGGTACCGCTTTTTCCTAGCTTTCTCTTGCTCTTGTCGAGACCGTAACTTATCGATCGGTCTCCCTTTTGCTGTATTGTCAAGTTTCTGTGAAGCTAGAGTTGAGATTTTCTTTGCCACTATTGCTCTCTTGTCGTAGGTATTGGATTAGGTACCGTTAGGTCGGCTTGACCTTCGGTTTTTGAGAAGACTTGCATATCGTCATAATCAGATTCTGACTGATTCTTTATGTCGGCTTCCGGAGACCCATCGAGATCTTCTCTGTCGTCTGCTGCTTGGTGAATGGCTAGGCGAGCAAGGAATGCAAATAGTAAAAGTATGAAAAGTAGTGTCATCCAGCCGGGCAAATGCCCTAAATAGACACTAATTTCATGTGCCAAATGCTGAAGCTTTGACGACAAGGCCGCTTGCCAACCTTTCGTTGACATGTTATCGCCGGTTGCGGCTAAAAACGCAACAAATACCCCCATAATTATAAGGAGAGTACCGCCGATAAAGCTGGAAAGTGGCAGCGAGTGTCTTTTAGAACCGATTCCTAATCGAACTGTCCTAGCTGTGAATATGCGGCTCTGACCCCAATTTCTGCCATCCCAAAGTAAAGCGAAGATAAAAAGAGGTGTAACCATTCCAAAGACGTAAGCTATCCCTACCGCTAAAGCTACAAGAAAATTTGCTGCGACACCTGATATTGCAACCACACCTGCCAGTACGGGCGCACAGCAGGCAGTTGCGACGCCAGAGAATACTCCTAGGAGAAAGACTGACAGTGTCCCTCTGGATTCACGAGCTTTCATCCCGATCATGGGAATGGGAAGTTTATTACCAAGTGCCATCCAAGCACCCATGGCAACCATCATTATGGCCATTAATAAGTACACTGCAAAGTGATCACCATTTATTAATCGGCTAAGTTCGGTTGCTCCGAGTGCCAACGGAATGATTAAGGTACTCACCCCAGCGGCAAAAACAAATGTCATTGCTATGAGGTGGCGACGCCTTTGAATCCCGGTTGCCAAGTACGCAGGCAGCATGATTGAAACGCAGCAAGGTGCAAATAGCGCAACCATTCCTCCAAGAAAAGATACTATTACCGTCGAACTAATAAATAGCTGGTGCACCAGTTTGAGAATCTACTCAGGTAATGTAGAACTACTCTCGACACGAAGGCGTTCTACTTCAGCTTCAAGATAGGAAATTCGTGCAGTCTGGTCTATGGGACCTTCCATCTGAGAAACCGATGGGTTGTGCTGACTATGCGCACATGATTTTTTACTACCTAACATCATTCTCATGCATAACGCCATCCCACCTCCGCACACTAAAACTGGCAAAAACTCAGTTATGGCACCTGTTATAACCGCATCCATTTACATCCTCCTTTTGGCAGCATGTCCCAAATCTATTACTACACAGTGTAGCAGATAGCAGGTAAGGCAGTGAATTGCATGGGCCTACTTTCCTCATAACTGGGGTGATTTTCGATATCTTTTTACATAGTGGCTAGGATCAAGAGATGCCTAAACTAGACACCTATGTCGTTTTTAGCTAATGTTCCAGCTTCTGAGGAGCTTAGGGATGGACGGCCCGCACCGAATTTGGATGGACATCATGTTTTGGTTGACCAAAGACTGAGCAAAGTTACACGACGAGGGCTTGAAATCTCTCTGGGTGCCCTTTGGGTCGTAGATGGGTTTTTGCAACTGCAGCCTTACATGTTTACTAAAGATTTCTTTCTGAATGTTCTGGGAATGGCAAGTATGGGGACTTTCAAATTATATGCAGAGCTAAACAACCAATTGGTTCGCTTTCTCTTGCCTCACTTCCAGTGGTTTAACGCATTGTTTGCAATCACTCAAATTATGATCGGAATTGGCCTCATTTGGAAGCGAAGTTCCAAGGCAGCTTTAATTGCATCTTTCACTTGGGGAATTGCCGTCTGGCTAATAGGAGAAGGTGCGGGCGGAATGTTTATGCCCGGAATGTCAATGTTCAATGGCGCACCAGGCGCAGTCTTGCTCTATGCAATTTTGAGCATAATCCTCTTCCCAACGAAAAAGCATGAGGGTCGCTCAATCGCTGAGATGAGCTGGCTCGGTGAGCGAGGTGTGCTCGTCCTTTGGATTGCAATTTGGGCAGGCACTTCGTTATTAGAGTTGCAACAGACAAATAATGCTCCCCGAGCACTATCCGCAGTTCTTAAATACCAGGGCCACATTGAACCTGGCCTAGTATCCCAGATGGATAAGGTTGCATCAAGTCTTGTGGGAATGTACGGCACATTAGTTGTCTTTTTGTTTATGCTCCTGCAGGTTACGATAGGTTTTTAGGTCATTATAATAAGGAAGCGTCGCGGAATCCTCGTTTTAAGTATTGCTATCTCCATAGTTTATTGGGTCGTAGGACAGAATTTCGGAGGAGTATTTACCGGAACCGGTACCGACCCTAGCTCAGGACCGTTGATGATTCTCCTAGCTCTTTCCCTTTGGCCTATAAAAAAACCTACTAGTGTTGCTAAACAAAACACCAATGATTCCAAGCCACGGGAAAGTCAGCACAATGGGTTGCACGAAACAATTGAACGACCGATGAACTTAGGTCCCGATGGCCACACTGAGGTGGTGACTCGTGTCTCGAAATATAAAGTCAATTCACTTGAACAACCGACTGAAGTCACTTTCAAACTTCGTCGATTGAAACGAATGATGTTGGTCCTAGTTTCCATCTTTTTAAGCATCATAGTCATAGTTAGTGTTGGGGAAGGTATTCGCAATGCTAATAAAATAGACACATCGCTTAGCAGCGGATCGGTCATCATGGTTGATTCCTCTGCTCCATATTTCAAAGTTACGACTCTGAAAAACTTAGCTCACTCGATCTCACTTACGCAATTTCAAGGAAGTTTTGTCGTTATAAATTTTTGGGCTTCATGGTGTGTCCCTTGTCGGCAGGAGATGCCTGCCCTCGAGTCCGCAAGTGAATATTTAGGCAATAAAATCGTCTTTATAGGCATTGATACCAATGACTCTCGGAGCCAAGCAATAGAATTTGCCAATCAAGTAGGGGTTAAATACATACTATTATTTGACCCCAATGGCGAAGTTGCGACCAACTACGGGATCTTAGGATTACCGACGACTATTTTTATCTCACGCTGCGGTCAAGAGGTAGCCAAGCACCTAGGTGCACTCACTTCGTCGGGCGTCACACAAGTAGTCAAAACTCTCAATGTCAAGTGTTGAGCTAAATTCAGCTAGTGACCGTCAACTCATGAAATATAACCACTTGCGTATGAAGTGTATGATTGGCCAATGAACAAGCCAGCCGTCTCACATCCGTTATTTGCGAGATTCTTTTACCTGATAGGCCCCATAGCCAACAAAGCTGGCGGCGATGCCCATAGGAAAGAGTTGTTATCCGGTCTATCAGGTAGGGTTATTGAACTAGGTGCTGGAACTGGACTTAATTTTCCCTTCTATCCTCCAACGGTTACTGAGGTTTTAGCAATAGAACCAGAACCATTCATGCGCAAAAAGGCAATAGATTCTGCTCGAGTAGCTTCAGTAGATGTGAAAGTTGTAGATGGTGTCGATTCAAATCTGCCGGCAGAAAATTGCGAATATGATGCCGCAGTAGTTTCGTTGGTTCTATGTTCAGTTAGCGACCCTGGAATTGCACTTAAAGAGATTCGTCGCGTGCTGCGCGTCGGCGGAGAGTTGCGATTTTACGAACATATTGTAGCTGAAGAGCCGCGGTTAGCCCGGCTGCAAAGGAGAGTCGACATTTTATGGCCCTATCTGGGAGGTGGGTGCCATACGAGTCGTGACACTGTAAGTGCAATTGAAACAGCTGGATTTATCATCAGTTCTGCAAGAAGATTCAAATTTCAGCCTTCAGCTTTGGCTATCCCAGTTTCACCGCATGTCATTGGAACTGCGATCAAAGGATAGGTTGATCTCGACCTAATATGCCCAATGGATGGAGAAGCACCTCTAGATGTTTTATCGACTGAGGCAACGTCCGACCTCAATATATGGCGTTGAAGATATGAACCAGCTGACGAACCAATCGGGGCATAATATCTACTGTCTTCAAGTTCGTATGACTAGCCGATTGTACAGCCGTGTTCAGACGCAGAGCAACTTCCTGTGATGTTGATGTGCACTGGCTGAAACCGAACTATGGGGGATCCAATGTCAAGTTGAATTGCTGCTTTGTCTGAAAAAACGATATCTCTTGGATTGCCTGAAAAACGCTTGCCATTAATGAACGCAGCCACTGAACCTTTTGCGGGCCCAACTTGATCAGGTGTAAGGGGCTGCCTCCAGATATCAAAGAACTGTCCGAGGGTGTAATTACCTTTTGTTGGACTTTCCACATGGATGATGCCGTCATCAGCATGTGTGTGTAGCAGGTATAGGCAATCTACAGCCCCGGCATCGATAAAAAGGCCATTTCCATTGAGATCCGTAGTTACCGCCTTCGGAGTTGAGATTCCAATCCCAGCCGGCAACCTTTCGAGTTGACCATTGACATAGATTGCAACATGAACGTGCAAATGAACACTCACTGATTGATTAGAAATATATCGACAAGGAATACCATCAATGGTCTGACCGTTTGCGGCAGTATTTGCAGAGGCAAGATTGACAACTTCAGGCACAGGCACACCTTCAGGTCCGGGATGAGTTACCAGGCCATTGTCCGAAAAAAACTGCAGTGCAATGCCAACTGAACCTAGCAATACAACAATTACAGCTAGCAATATGACTAGGCGCCTTCGATTTCTAGGTGGGTTATCTGGCATGTCAGTTGTAGTGTAATCTTGCAGATCTCCGGAATCATTTGTCATTTGTCCATCATACTAGCAGGTCCCATTTTTCGATCCGAAAGCGTATCTCAAATCAGGTTTCTTCAGGCACAGCTTTAGAAGGCACAGCAACGTTATTGATTTCGCGACCGAGTTAAATATTTAAAAATACCCATTTCACGATGTAAGCTAGCGATCTGGACTAAGTCTGCCTTTATGCAGCTACAGATGATTTAACTTGGAAGAAATCCTAAGCAGCCTGACTACGACAAGATAACCAAGGCGTTAGCTAGCCTGATTCTTACTGTGACCGGCATTCGTTCTGTCTGGCATGGTAGGCAACCGCCATTAGGCTCTGAAATTGAATTAGACATCAATGCAGAAATCATTTGCCGGCTTAGTCGTGAAAAGGATATTGCCGCCGCCGGCATATGATTTGAGCTCTGGCTCTTTACTCGACTTATTACTGAAGGGACTCTTCAGCTAATCCGAGGGAGGAAAATAATAAAATGACTAAGGCTTCAGTGAAAGAATATCAACAAAAGCTTTCAATTCTTGCTGGGAAGCACCAACGTGCTCTTTTGCAGCTTGAAGCAGCAAAATCTCGTCGCGAAAAACTCCTGTGCATTCAAAACGAGTTAGTCGAAAATGTCGAGCAAGAAGTCAGACAGTCTGTGGCAGAGATGGCGAAAGGTGTGGGACCTGAACTGACTGCCAATGTAATTGGCCTTGACCTAATTGAAGTACGCCGAATAATGAAATCAGACAATTAGCAAGTGCGACGAGTTCCATCTTGCTAGAGCTGCAATGAATATATAACTATCCGCTCTGTTTAATCGTTGATCTAGCGAGCACTTAAAACAGAAGCAATTTTTTCTCACTTGGGACTTCATACTTCGGTTGCCTAAGTCAAAATTGAACCTCAAGAACTTCTAGTTCGAGTCGGTTGCCAGCCACTAGTCATTTTTTTCTTTAGCCCTGGGCTGATCTCAAGCAATCTCATGCTAAGAAATCGGCGTCTTAGGGCATGACATTTCCGTTCTCGTTGTATTGCACAACCCACCAAAGCAATAGTCAAGGCCAATGGCCTGCAGAAAGTTTGAGAACTACACTTAGGGTAAACCTATCTCAATCCAGTTGGAGATATCCATTGAAAAGCCACCATCCCGTGAATATTGAAGCAAAAATTAGACCTTTGGCTAATCTTGCAAGCCCCCACATCTCTTCAAGTTATTGGAATGCTGGAAATGAGTCGACGCCATATTACTTATATTTTCACCTCCAGACTCAGAAGTTTATTGAATCACCTGGTATTAAGAATTCATCACCGCATCGGGCGTCTGAACTTGCGGGTTTCAAATGACTCTGCCTAATGACAGTAGCTTAGTGATTCAGGCCAAAGAGCTCGCCACTTTTCTTCTCCAGGATACCGGAACCCGGCTGGATCACAGTAGACGTGTAGTCGAGCAAGTTCAACTTGCCATAGAGATGCTAGAAGAACCTTGGAGGTCTGCCCTCCTGCCGGCTGCCTGGTTGCATGACATTGGCTACAACAAAGACATTGGAATTACTAAATTCCATCCGCTTGATGGCGCAAGATACCTTCGGGACGAGGGTTGGTCAATGGAAATATGCCGCCTTGTTGCGTGGCATACAAATGCTGAAGTTGAAGCTGAGATGCGTGATCTTGATCAAGTACTGGTAAATGAATTTGAAGTGCCACCAAAAGAGGCAAGGGAATTACTTGCCTGGGCTGATCTCACATCATCACCCACGGGAGAGAAATGCTCTCCACAAGAGCGATTAGACGAGATACTTGAGCGTTATGGATCTAAGACCGTGGTTCATCGTGCAATTATCCAAGCTCACGACCATCTATTGACTACTGCCCTAGATTTCCAGGAACGATTATCAGGAATTTACCCGATAAATGGCGTTTCTGCCCCTCTTTCAAATCCGTGATCAATCCTCAACCTCTGTACTGGAAGCACTTGAAGATCTGCGAGTTCCGCTTGATCAACCCACCTGACTTCTGTGGATTCGTCACTGCCACTTAACTCACCGCCGACCACATCTGCTCTAAAGCAGATAGTGAATTGCTGTCGGACCTCGCCGTCGTCATATGCAATAAGGCTTCGTGGGTCACTATAAATTCCAACTAGTCCCGTAACCTCCACGTCTATGCCGGTCTCTTCTTTCACTTCACGAATTGCTGCCATACTTGCACTTTCGCCAAATTCAATTACTCCACCAGGGAGGGCCCATAGGCCGTTATCTACTCTTTTGACCAATAAAACTTTTCCGCTTCCATCTGAAACAAAAACGGTTGCTGCTGGAACCATTGCGTTTGGCGCTGGAGCATCAGGATCGTCAAAGTAGTCACGTCGAGCCATTATGCAGCAAACTCACTTTCTGAAAACAACTGCGCACTTTCCCAGACCCGATCAAATCCTTCTGAGTATTGTGTGAAGAGCTCTCCACCTGGAATCTTCTGAATGTGAAGCAATGGGGTCATGTGTGCTGGGAGACCATAGATGTGACAGCTCACAAGCATTGCTTCATCAGCTTGATAGATGGAACTATAAAGTGGCGTGTCATGAAATCGAATTTCAACGTTTTCAAGGTCCACAATATTTCGGTAGTTGTGAATTGCATTTCGAATCTTGGCAGAAAGTGAATCACCAATGCCTTCTTCAATACCTCGACTAGCTACTGCCGTTCCGTCTAATGCTCCAAATAGAAATCTCACCCGAACACCTAATTTAGCTTTTTTCTCAAGAACCTTTCTGATGGCTGGATCCTCCGAGAGCCAAAATCCTGCATATACCAGGATGTCTATGTTTTTAGAAGCCTTTTCAAAAAGGTCTAGCCAAATACTTGATGGTGCGTGAAAGCGCTTGGCCCAAATCGAGATTAATTCTGCTTTGCTCATCTGGTTTGACTGTTCGGGCGTTTCAGCTGGCCACAAATATCCAAGATCTGTTTTCAGTAACGCTGATAAAGAATGACGGTGCCGGCGATAAGGAACTGTTCCACCAATCCAGCGATCTACTGTCTTTCTATCAACTCCTAAGTTGCTACTTATTCCGTCTGGATCAAAGCCATTTGAAAAGATTGCGGCACGAAGTCGTTCGTTTACCATTTATAAATTTCCTCCCGGTTGGACATCTATGGACATCTCAAGGGTAGCAAGATTTCTAGAGATGTCTTGCCACGGGGTAGAGAAGGTAATAAAAAAGGCAGATTCTAAGTTCATGTCATTTTCAAATTCAATCTCGTCATCTCTTGCCGAAATAACTGAAGCAACAAAATTTGATTCATCTTCTGGTTCACTGAGTCGCCTAGCTCTTATTCTTGGAAACCCTCTTCCAGAACTCCCACGGGAAAACATCATCTCTTTTGCAAGAGAACTGCGTAAGATCTCAACCACTAGGGCATGCAACACTTGGGTTCACCCTGGATGGGCAGAAGTTGTGCAGTGGATAACTAAAAATGTTCCAGGCTGTGATCCAGTTGTTCCAGCAATACATGCAGTTCGCTTGGCTGAGCAGGTGAGAACCAATGAGGTTTCTACATATCGTGCTGCTAATTATGTACTCTCTGCGGCCAAACGGTCACTCCGTGGTCAGAATTCAAAAGATCTACCTCTCAGCGAGGACATAGCCAGCATCGATGAATCCAGACCGAATCCGACTTCACTATCAGAAGAAGCGTCTGAGCTCTTCAGGAAAAATGGAATAGTTGTTGGCAACCAAACTTGGCAACTGGTCTCTGAAGGAATTGATATTGCTGTGGACTGGCTAGATGATTTTTCCACACGGAACAACCTAACAGGTTGCAGTATTTTCTCTACTGCCAGAGACTCTGAGTCCTTGAGCTCTAAAACAAGGTTAAGAAAGTATTTTTCAGGACAAGCTTCTAGGCCACTTGTGTCTCTTCTGCTTGGTGGCGATCAATGGGGAACCCTGGCACGGAAAAGTTGCGGCAATGAGGCATCTCTTGTACTTTGGTCTCTAGGTCTTCGCAGATCTAGACAGGCTGGAGATGATTATCAAAATCCACCGGCACCAGTAGTTCGTGCATGGAGGACTACCACGGAACTCATTGAGCGAGTAACTCATGTATCTGAGACAAATGAAATTGAATTAGCTCCAACTGTCGCAGCTTGATCAGCCCAATTTTCAAAAACTCTGTGGAAACACAGCCCCAAGACTCCTCAGTGGAGACCAGTGGATTCGTGCCCATTCGCCTGGATGCCATATCAAGACTTGGCAGTCCTGGAATCAGGCGAGAGGGATACTTGCTCTCAGCGTTCTTCGTAGGAGTGCTACTTGCAAACGAGGTGAACTGGTGGGATAACAAGCTAACTCCCTTCAAAGCAGTCAACTGGGCATTTGGTCACGCTCTTCCTTATCGAAGAGCTAGGCGTGCCTTGGATAAACTCTCTGAAAACAATCTCACAACCTTTTCCATCCAACCATTTCGACCAGGAAGCCTTGAGATCACTACGAGGGAAAACGAAGAGAGCCTGTTGCATCACCAGGCAAGAAAACATGAACGTTTTGTTCCGATTTCACGAGTAGGCCTGTCACAGATACTTCGAGAACACTCACTTTCCTGGAGTGCAGCTTCAATGTTGCTCCTACTTCTCTTTCTCTGTGACCACAACAGCGCCATGCTTCCAGATGGGTGGACTAAGACAAGGATTTCGCATCAATTTGGAATAGGATGGCGAACTTTGAGTGCTGGACTTGATGCCTTAGAAAAAGCTGGCCTTATTTCCTTTAACGCTTCTCGAGGCAAAGAGATGACACTTGAATTACTTGCCAGATCTGCACTAGTGGAGCCATGTGCTCCGACTCCTCTCCAAAGAACACCTAGAAGAGCGCTTCTCAATCAAAAGATTGGACAAGGGGGACCAGCAACCGATCTTGCCCGAAAGATCATAAGTCACTACAAGCTCGAAGTCGCTCCATCGCCAACTTTGATCCGAGCTCTTGGTGAAGTACTGGCAACTGGAGCAAATGAGTTGCAAGTATTGAATCAAGTAACCTCACTAGGATCTTTAAGTGGCGCACGAGATCCAGTTGCGGTGCTTGTCACACGAGTTCGATCTATTGCGGAGTCCTTTCATCTCGCCCAGGTATCGAATGATCAAAAAGCCTCTCAATCAGAAGCCAGTGCCAAAGAGCGACGATTGGTGGAAGAACAGGAAAAGCTAGATCACGAGCAATACCAAAATGAAAGTCGCTGGTTAGCTCAAACAATTGGCAAGCTTCCAACTCCCGAGGACCTTGGGCTTAATTCGGAATTAACCGCTCGACCAGTATTTGTTGCCTCTCGTATCCATTCCATCGTAAGCCAGCTTGTTGCAAAGCATCCAGAGCTCGATCCCAAAGACCTAATTATCCAACTCGAGAAGAATAAATTCCAAATTGACTTGGTCGACTTGGAAAACCTTTCACCTCGCCAATTTGGCGGATCACCTCCCGGCACTCTCCCAACTGAGCGAGCAGGGCCAACACTCCTATCTAGAGTCTTAGAATCATCTGTTCAATAGCCTGATCTAATTCGGCTCGAGTTCGCCGCGTGCTTGATTAGCTTTTGTTGTTTTTGCTCCGACTTTTTTATCGCAAGGCGCTTGAATCATCACCTAATTCTGCTCTAGCAAACTAAGTAGTTAAGACGAGTACTCGCTTTGGCACTGCTTTCTGCTTATTTGCAAACATTTTCTGCTTGTGCACAAATGACTTTTGCTCAGTTGCAAATGTGCGATGGAATTGTGCAGGAGTTTTGAGCCGTTAAAGATATTTAAGATATTAAGACCCAGCCTTAACCTTTATGGAAACATTCTGTACTTTGTTGATGACTTGAATGTCTTGGTGGGATGGGAAGCCCAATAGCTTTTTTCAAGGCCGAACTCTCAACTAAACCACTTACACTTCACGCTTAATAATTTGCATAACGACTTTTTTAACGAAGCAGCTATCGTTTTTGAATTTACTTTATTGCACGCTCCATGTAGCTTGTGAAATCGTTGATGCATCTTTGAATAGTGCTAAATCTGAACCAGATTTTTGAAGCTATAGTGATCATCCGAGAACGGCAATACATAGCAAAATGCACTGAGTCATATGGTCGGTGCTGTTAGTGAAAAAACTTAAATGTTGATAAATGTTTTGTTCTAGATCTCAAACTGTCGTGTCACTTCTGACCTTGTGACGAGATAGTTTGACTTCAAAGGCGAAGATCGATCACCTGCTCTCTTTTGTGAAAATGCTTCTGGATTCCAATTATCCCTATAAGTGAGGGGTGTTATACGAACACCCGAGAAGGGAAATAAATTTTCATGACCAAATTACTAGCTAGCGTAAACATTGCGCCCAACTCCTCTGCACTGCCGGGGATAAACGAGTTGCAGAACATAGTTGGTGCACTTCTGACTTTAGGGTTGGTTGCTTCAGTAGCAGGCTTAGCTGTTTCGTCAATTGTCTGGGCCATAGGTTCGCACTCAGCTAATCCTGTTCTTGCAGGACGTGGAAAGACTGGTGTGTTGGTGGCTTTTATTGCAGCAGCTTTGACCGGTGGAGCAGTTACTCTAATCAACTTCTTCGCCGGGGCGGGTGCGCAACTGTGATGATTCCTCGCAAAGGCTTGTTGCTTTCATCTATTGCCCTTGTGGCAGTGATTGCTGTGAGTGCAGGCACTTGGCTAGCTGGGAGCTCGGGTAGTAATGCATCGAAGCAAAGTTCGTCCAATACATCGAGAAAGCTCTTTCCTAGAACTACTGCCACTTCATTGGTGGCAGTAGTTCCTGCTACTACGATCCCTCCACTGACTTCAGTCCAGATGCAATATGATCAAGCATTCCAAAATAGTTTCTCAGCCAATTCGCAACAAAATGCGCAAGTTCTTGCTCTAAATCTTCCAACTCCCGCCATTGGTGGTGGCTGGGTGGGGCTTCCAATATCTCAGACTCCGGAGAGTTGGTCAATTGCCTTTGTTAGTGGGCTCCTAAACATAAACTTTTCCAATCAGAGTCGAGTCGCTCTTGGTTCATGGCTCGAAGCCGAGGAAGCACCAGAAGATCTTCCGGGCATCCCAGCCGAACTTCAAAATCGCACGCTCTATGTTTCACTTTTAGAACCAGGGATTTCACAACAGCCTTCACCCATTCCATCTGTTGCCGAATGGAACTCGAATGCTTCCAACGGTGTGGTTTGGAGCGTCAATGGTTTGAAAGCATCAGTTGATCCACAGTGGCAGAAGATGATTGATGCAGGATGGCAGCCTCGTGATCTTCGAATGACCACTGAAGATGTCTCAGGATTTTTGGGAGTTACCCAAAATGGAGTAACGACTGAGCATATGTTTTCTATGACCCTTGTGGTGGGTTCAGCTCACTGGCACAACGGCTATGGAAGCGTATTAGTCGGGAACTGGAGTGAATCGTAAATGGCATGTACTGTATATAATCCATTAAGTTGGGCCGGTTGTCCAGGTACCATAATCTCAAATGCAGCTAGTGGAACCTTCAATCAGATTGCAGCGTCATTTGGAAGCGCTGCCGATAATGCTATTAACTGGCTCTGGGGCCAAATAGGATCTGCAACTTCGCTTCAGCTAGGTGGACCAGGATTTGATCAAGACATTGCCATCGTGGCAACAATTGCAGGTGTAGTAGCAGTTGGTCTATTTCTAATTCAGGTAATCCAAAGTGTCTTGCGAAGAGATCCGGGAGGACTTGGTCGTGGAGTAAAGGGTCTCTTTATTGCTTTTATCGGAGGCGGTGTAGCAATTGGGGTTGTAAATCTTCTTCTAAGTGCAACGGATTCACTTTCACAGGGAGTTGTTCAAGCTGTAACTGGATCCAATATTGCAGGACTTGGGAGACTCATTATTGGCACAGGTGCCCTAAGTTGGTCCACTGGATCACCGGCAGGACTGCTAGTTATTTCAGTAGCTGTCATAATTGCTGTCACGATTGTGTATGCAACTTTGGTAATTAGAAAACTACTAATTGTTGTCACAGCAGTATTTGCTCCAATTGCATTTGCAGGATCCTTGGCTGACATCACGGTCTCTTGGACAAGGAAGTGGATTGAGATGACTGCAGCCCTAATTTTCTCGAAGCTGATCCTGGTATTGATTCTTGTCATTGGATATGGAATTTTGATCCAAGGTATAGGTCAAAATGGAACAGGAGTAACACAGACTTTCACTCAGGTGGTAGCGGGAATATTGGTGTTGACTTTGGCTGGATTCGCACCATGGATGGCTCTGAAGATGGTGCACTTCACAGGAGATCACGCCATGCAGTTACATGCTCTTGGAACTACTGCGGTTGCTGGAGGAGCAGCTACTCACAAGTTTGCTCAAAAAGCGGCTTCTGTGGGGGTGGCTGCTTCAACTGGTGGAGGAAGTCTTGCCATGGGATCAACTGGTGGCACTTCCACCTCTCAGGTGAGTACTACACCGACAAGTAGTCCACCTTCAAGCACAAGTGGAAGTACTCCCTCGGCTCCAACTCCATCTCAAAGTGGAACAAGCTATGTCCCAGGTTCATCTGCTCCAACGAGTGCTCCACAAAGTGGACCAACTACACAAGCCAGTCAGCCTGCGCCTAAGCCACCAACTGCAAATGCGCCAATTAACCCAACTGTATAGGAAACTAATATGACAACAACAAATCAACAAATCTCGGTCAGGTTCGCAAGAAGGTCTACTCGTGGACTTCTTCTTGGATTTAGCACTCCGAGAGTAATTGCAGTGGGAGGTGCTATCTCAATTGCAATTGGTGCACTCTTTTTTATTGGACCAAGTGCATTTGTGGTCTCGGGAGTTCTATGGGGACCGCTTCTGGCATCAGCCTTTATTGTTATTGCAGGAAAGCCATCAATTGAGTGGGCTGGCATAGCTTGTCATTTTGGATCAAGGAAAGCCACCAAGCAGAGCGAGTTTCGAGTGCGCATTCCAAGTGTGAGAGCTTCAGGCACTCTTGCACTTCCAGGAGACGGAGCTTCCATGCGGGTCCATATCGATGAGGCGTCAGGTGCTGCAATGATTCATGACCCTCACAGAAACACACTTTCTGCAGTTCTCTCGGTTAGTCACCCAGCTTTTGTGCTCTTAGATGAAAGTGATCGGAACCAACGTGTCTCCCAGTGGGGAAGGGTACTTGCACAGTTAGCCCAAAGTGGAACTTGTGCAGCTATTCAAGTCTTGGAAGCAACTATTCCCGATCCAGCAAGAGGCCAGAGAGAGTGGTGGGAAGCAAATGGAGTACATGACGGCAAATGGGCTGCAACACAGTACAACACCTTGTTAGATCAGGTCTGCCTTGATTCATCTACCCACAGAAGCACAATCACCTTAGCACTTGACATGAAAAAAGCCTCGAGAGCAATAAGAGCTGCTGGAAGAGGAATCAAAGGAGCCGGGGAAGTACTTCGAGGTGACATGGCAACACTGACAGACTCACTTCGCCAAGCCGGGCTTAAACCAGGCAAGTGGTTAAGTGAAGAAGAGTTAGCAACAATTATCAGACATGTTTTTGATCCAACAGTCTCACTTGATTCAAGAACCTCTCCAGGTGCCAACTTAACTAATGCTGGTCCGGTAGCGGTATCTGAATCCTGGGATCATCTGCGGCATGACTCGGCATTCTCTGCAGTTCTTTGGATATCTGAATGGCCAAGGATTTCAGTACCGGCTGATTTCCTACATCCACTTATTTTTGCACCTGGTGTGAGAAGGACTCTCTCCATAATCTCAAAGCCACTCCCGACCGAGATTGCTCTTCGCCAAATTCGAAAGGAGAAAACTGAAGCGGTAACAGATAGTGCCCAGAAAGCTCGCATTGGACAGTTAGCCGATCTCTCAGATGCCCAAGAATATGATGATCTAATTTCCAGGGAAAAATCAGTTATTGCAGGCCATACCGATGTGGAGTTCTCAGGACTAGTTACCGTAACTGCACCGAGCAAGTTGGAGCTCGATAGTGCAGTGAGTTCAATTACAAGAGCAACTGGTCAAGCCCTTTGTGATGTGAGGCCCTTGTATGGCCGCCAAATGCAAGGTTT
Organism: Actinomycetes bacterium; assembly: GCA_021777355.1. Taxonomy (GTDB): domain Bacteria; phylum Actinomycetota; class Acidimicrobiia; order Acidimicrobiales; family JABEUL01; genus JABEUL01. The sequence goes on from JAJYDO010000038.1 coordinate 21,884, forward strand.
TTTAGTGGGAGCACTGCCACTGGCTAGAGGTGTATTCTCGTGACCACTAGTGAAATAGAAAGGGATCTCACCGCCACACAAATCAACAAAGACGTAGTTGAGGAAAAACTCTTCATTGATAATGCTCCGAGTCGACCAGAGAATACTCAACTACATCTCGATCCATCGGCAAAGATTCATGGTGTTGGAGGTTGGTCACCAAAAGGTGGAAAACGAAGAAACCTGAAAGCAATTCGCTCTCTTGAGGCTACTCATAGGAAATCAGTACTAGATCTTCACAAAGCAGAATTGGCTGAACTTAGGCGTGAGCAGAAAGAACGCCCTTGGATCCCTGCATCGGGTGAGAGCGGCCCAATGGCAGGTCGTTCATACAAAAAGCTTCAACTCACTCCACACCGTGCAACTTCAGAAGTATTAGCAGGCGCTTATCCATTCCTGGCAGAAGAAGGTTTAGGAGCAGCAGGCATTCTTATTGGCCAAGATGCTTGGAGTGGCTCTGCATTTTGTTACGACCCATGGGATCTCTACCGCAGGGGAGTATTAACTAATCCCAATATATTTCTAGCTGGACAAATTGGCAGGGGGAAGTCCACACTTGCTAAATCACTTGCAGTTAGATGTGTTGGTTTTGGGCGAAGAGTTTATGTCCCAGGGGATCCAAAAGGAGAATGGAGCATAGTAGCTAGAGCAGTTGGAGGCCAAGCAGTAGCACTTGGTGTAGGAAGTGGGGAGAGATTAAACCCTCTTGATGAGGGACCCCGTCCAGCATCTACCAAAGATGCTCAGTGGCGTCACCAAGTGGAAGCTCGGCGAATGGGACTACTTGCCGCTCTAACTGAAGCAACGTTAGGAAGGCCTCTTTGGGCGACAGAGCGAACCGCAATAGATGTGGCTCTCAGAATTATTCAGAGAGATGCCACTGAGCCCATACTTCCCATGATCGTAGAAGCCATGCTAGAACCACAGGAAAGCTCCATTGGATCAACAATTGAACAGCTCAAGAGTGATGGCAGAGAAGCAGCTCATGCTTTAAGTCGACTTGTTCATGGTGATTTAGCAGGAATCTTTGACGGACCATCGACTGTCAAATTTGATCCAACTCTACCGATGCTTAGCCTTGATCTATCGGCGATCTCTGGATCTGACACTCTCATAGGACTCGTCATGACTTGTGCTTCAACTTGGATGGAAGCCGCATTATCTGACACAGAAGGTGGGCAAAGATTAGTTGTTTACGATGAAGCCTGGAGGTTGTTAACTCAGCCGGCATTGCTCGCAAGAATGCAAGCACAATGGAAACTCTCTCGTGCTTGGGGACTGGCAAATCTTATGGTTGTTCACAGGCTCTCGGACTTAGAAGCTGTAGGTGAAGCTGGGTCTGAGGCCAGAGGTCTCGCGCAGGGACTACTAGGTGATACAGCAACAAGGATCTTTTACAACGAACCCTATGTGTTACTGGCCTCTTTATCTGATGACATCTGGCCCCTCTTTGGCAAAGCTCTTTTTGGATGATTTCGCGCCCGCCTGATTTTTAGGTGATGATTGGGTGTTCTTATTTTCTAAGGGCCCCCTCACAAATTGGTTCACCACTAATACGAAAAGGGGCCCAAAGGTGGTGTTTCCACAATGGCAATTATATGGCCCTTTTCAGGTTCGGTCCAAAATTACGCTCAGGGAGGAAGCGACATAGTTGTTCCTCGTCCAGATTGTCCTACGTGCTCTCTTCCTATGGTGTTTTGGTCCAGTTACAAGCGTTACGTTCGCCATTTGGCCGAGGATCACCACTTAACCATCAAAAGGGCAAGGTGTATAGGCTGTAGCACGACTCATGCCCTGATCCCAAGCTTTATTCTTCTAAACCGTCTAGACACAGTAGATACAGTTGGCAAAGTATTAGAAAACGTTTTAGCAGGGACAACTGGCGTCAGACCGGCTGCCATAGAAGTAGCTGTTCCCCACACAACTGCCAGAGGTTGGATACGACCATTTTGTGATCGCATTTTAGAAATCGGTGCTTGTTTTTCAGCCCTATTGGTTGAACTTGGGGGTGAAGTAATTAGCTATGTCGACAACTATAAGAAATACGCACTCTCGTCAATTGAGAAAGCGTTCCAAAGCGCCACGAAGTTGCCCGGTTGGCAATCAATTGGGATGTGGAACTTTGTCTCGACAATTACTGGCGGGAAGATAATTGCCACCAACACAAACTCACCCTTTCTAAGAGTTGGAAAACGTTATTTCATATATCCAGTGCCATAGCGGCTAAGAGAAAAGGAAATAATGATGGAAAATGACCAACAAGAGGCAGTTGCACTTCATAGATTTGGCGTAATTGCCGAAGCGATTAGTGAGCAGTTGGGAGCTATTGAGCGTGGATCGATAGTTCGCGCTATTTCAGATAGATCTCACCTGCATCCAGACGGTGATTACAGAAAGTATTCAAGAGCAACAATTGACAGGTGGCTTAGCTGCTATCTAAAAGGCGGACTAGTTGCACTAAGGCCGGCACTTCGCTCTGATGCAGGCTCTATTAGGTCACATCCTGAGTTATATGACGTTGCAGCTCAACTACGTCTGGAACTCCCAAGTAGATCTTCCATGCAAATAGCCCAGATAATCTTTCATAGGCATGGGGTTAAAGTCTCAGATCGGACAATCCGCCAGCAGTTGGCAAGAGGAGGCCTAGATAGGGCATCACTTGGAGCATCGTCCAAAGTTTACGGTCGTTACGAAGCAGACAAGGCAAATGATCGATGGATTACAGATGTGTTAGTGGGTCCTTGGACGCCATATCCAAAGACAGAGGTGTCAGTGCGTGCAAAACTCTTTTTGATTGTTGATGATCATTCTCGCCTATTAGTAGATGGCAGATTCTATGCTCATGAAAATACACGATCGTGCCAGGAATTGCTTAGAAGAGCAATTACACACCGTGGATTACCAGGTACTCTATATGCCGACAACGGAGCGCCTTTTGCAAATTCTTGGCTAACAAGAACGTGTGCAGTACTGGGTATTCGTCTCATTCATTCTAAGCCATATTCTCCAGAAGGCCGAGGCAAACAAGAGAGGCTAAATCGCTATATACGTGAAGCATTCCTTTCTGAAGCTTGTCACAGAGGCATCGAGTCTCTAGATGAGTTAAATGACTTATTCTCCTCTTGGGCAGACATGGTGGCCAATCGTCGAATACACTCTGAGACCAAAGAAAGCCCAATAGATCGCTTTGTGAAAGACGGTCCTTTCAAAGCTGTAGATCCGGCCAAGGTAGTGGAGGCATTTAAGTGGTCAACTACGAGAAAAGTAACCAAGACTGCCACTGTCTCACTCGAGGGAAACTCCTATAGTGTCGATCCATCCTTGGTCAATCGGAGAGTAGAGCTTCGCTATGTGCCGGAGGACTTATCAAGAATCGATGTCTACTACGAAGGACGTGAGGCTGGGCTAGCACAGCTCTTTGTAACCACACGCCATGTTCACCGGAAAGTCCCTCAGGCACTTCCACCTCCCTTTCCAAGTTCTGGTATTGACTATTTAGGTTTGGTGGCAAAAGCCCATGAAGAAGAAGCTGGCACCAGAGAAAAGGTCGACTTTTCAAAGATAGCAATGCTTGGCCAAGTTGATGAACCCAACATCGAGGTAATGTCATGAGCTCTTCACCCTGGGTTTCTCATTTTGGACTTAGCTGCACTCCATTTGGCAAGTCAATAGCCCCAAAAGATCTCTTTTGCCGCCAAGGCCAAGAAGAAGCTATTGCCAGGATAAACTTCTGCATTGTTGAGAATGCACTTGGGGTAGTGACTGGTGATGTCGGAGTTGGCAAGACTGTGGCAATTAGGGCAGTAGTGTCGGCTCTGGATAAAACTCGCCACCAGGTGATCTACATAGCCAACCCGGCATTTGGCACCCGTGGCATTTACATCACTATTGTCCGGGCATTAGGCGGCAACCCCAAGTTCCTAAAAGCGGAGCTAATGGCTCAAACATCTGACTTATTGGCAACTGAGGCAAATGAAAGACATCGCAAAGTTGTACTTATTGTGGATGAAGCTCATTTGCTAGAACCTGCTCAGCTGGAAGAACTTAGATTACTGACCAACTCTGAAATGGACTATTCATCACCTTTTGCCGGAATCCTAATCGGACAACCCACCCTAAATAGGCAGCTGCGCTTAGGAATGTTTGCGGCCCTTGACCAGAGAATAGCTACAAGGTTCTCAATTCCCCCAATGAATCTGGAAGAATCAACTAACTACTTGGTTCACCACATAAAACTTGCAGGAAGAGACGAGCCATTATTTGCAAATGATGCAATAGCAAGACTGCATCGAATCTCAAATGGACTACCAAGAGCTTTGAATAATGCCGCTACTGCAGCAATGATGGCAGGAGCAGCCGAGAAGAAAGATCTCATAGACGATGCTTGTGCCAAAAAAGCAGCTGCAGAACTAACCCGAGACTAAAACATTCATCAATAGAGAAATGGGATAACTATGCTCAAATAGCTATGCCAGAGAATCCGCATACAAAGTTGCCGGTCCATGTGCAGATAGCGTGGCCGGCAACACGATAGCGATCACCGAGGGCTTAAGTGAAACATCAGTGGAGATCCTCTGCCGCATTCGGGACGACAGGGTCTTTTACTCAGATCCCCCAAAACGTCCCAACCGACCAAAAGGAACAGGAGGGCGTCCACCCCGCCATGGCAAAAGGTTCAAATGCGGGGATCCAGACATTTTGCCTGAGCCTGACGCAACACTTTCAACAAGTGACCCAAATTACGGCAAGGTGGAAGTCGACGCCTGGCATTCTTTGCATCCGAGGTTGATAGGGCGTGGTCGCTGGAAGGGTACGCCTGTACCTCCGATCGTGAAAGGCACTGTCATCCGAGTTGATGTCGAGCATCTGCCAAGGCCGACAGCGAGAACGAAGAAAACGCTCTGGCTTTTCTGGTCGGGACAAGGTGAACCTGATCTTGATCTCATGTGGCGAAGCTATCTAAGGCGCTTTGACATCGAACATACCTTTCGATTCGTAAAATCTACATTGGCATGGACTACGCCTTCACTTAACACCCCTGAACAAGCGGACCTCTGGACATGGCTCGTGATTGCTGCCTACACACAGCTACGCCTAGCCAGAGGGATACTAACGGACAAACGCCTTCCATGGGAACGTCCGTTAGAGCCTGAGAAAATGACCCCCATCGCGAGTACGAAGAGGGTTTCGTCTACTTATTGCAACGATTGGAACTCCAGCCAGTCCACCGAAAACCACCCGAGCCGGTCCTGGAAGACCAAAGGGAACCCGCAAACCACCAAGAACACGGTATCCAGTAATAAAAAAAGCTGCATAGCCGCATAGCCAAAGGTTTAATTGCAAGCTTAGGTGTTGGAGTTGCTTCATCCCAAGTCATCTGAGCTAGAGAAGTTGAACCTTGGGAGATTGTGAGCAATTGACCGTTTCCGGCATAGGAATAATTCGTCTGCGTGAAGAAAGCTGTAAAAGTAGCCATTATCGCGATATCGATGGCGGACCAGGTGCATCGTCGATATCACCGTTCGCGTTTTGACTTAAATTCTTCTTCCTTCTAGCTCTATATATTATTATGGTCATAATCACGGCTATTAAAATCGCGATTAGAATAAAGACCGCTGTCAAATATATTGCATCATATTTACGAAGACTAGAAATAAAAAAAGCTGGGCCGAATATCAGGAAACCCGCACTGGCAATTAACGGTCTCCTCCAAAATGAGGGAGGGCGCAAAGCTTCTTTACTTGAATCATTAGCAGATTTGTAGCGCTTGTAACTATTTTTCTCTTGGGCGTATAATGGAAAATGTAGCGAACAAAAGCCCACAACGAGTCCCAAGCATAAAACGAATTGTCGCATATCATTGACTCAGTATGACTCAGCCGTTACACCGTTTGGAAACTACACTGGCAAGATAAATTGTGCCCAATAAAACCGCAAGTGCGCCAACCAACATGATCCCTCCCCCAAATGCACCCAAAACGGCCAATCCCATGGACTCGGACGCTATCTCGCCCACGGCGGCAAACACTTCGAAGCTTGCAGCAATAGTCTCAGTGGTTCCAGCCAAACCTAATCCAACTCCCTCAGTACCCAAAAATGCCATGCCTAAGCCGCACCCCCCACACAACCCAGTCATATCCCTCACACTGACAGGATTATCGTTTCCGAACTGATAGACCTGAGTCTCATCTATTCCCATGGGAGTAGTAGTGGCCTCTCCTCCTGTTCCTGGGCTTGCTACTCCCCCATATCCCCAGGGTTGACCAGTGGCTAGGATTCTTGGGTCTTCAGTTGTGAACTGGCCTGTATTTGGGTCATACCACCTATTTAGTAAGTAATAAAAAGTGCTTGCTCCATCGAAATAAGCATTGTCAAACCCAATAGGTGGAGCTCCACTTGGTGGACCATCACCCCAGGTATTAAAGACATGACTATCGTTTAAGGTTCCATTAGTAGATAAGTTTCCGATTGGTGATCCGACGGCATCATTTACCAAGTAAACAGGGGTTCCAGCTTTGATTGCCTCAAATAC
>JAJYDO010000039.1 GCA_021777355.1 Actinomycetes bacterium
GGGAACTGCAACACAGCCGAGTTTTCAGTAACAACCCCATTCCCGGCCCTTAGTCTCTATGCAGAAAGAGACGGCAAATGGATTTGGAACAATACGTATTTACAATTTCCTTTTAGCCCAAGTTTCACTTCGGATATTTTTGACCGAAATATCCCGGCCTTGTGGAACTCTGGAACTATTTCGCAGTTCTTGTCCTCTGCCAGCCAGGGCAAGTACTCTTCGCTGAGTTCAATTGAGCAGCATCTCGATATTAGTCAGATTTTTGATATTGCAACATCATCAGGTGTAATTTACCTAAGTGTCGGACTTAAACCTGACAATGAAATAAACAGTCAGTCGGTTAGCGCAATTGCCAATGGCGTGATAGCAATAGATGCCGATACGGGAAAGCCGATCTGGGATACTCTGATCTGGGGTCCAGCGGGTCTCCAACTGGTGATAACTAATACTTCCGTGATTCTGGCGAGCCAAAGTTACTCAATGTCTGGGGTGGGACAACCAAACACGCCCGTTAATCCGATGAATTCTCAGGTGCTTGGGAATTCTGTCATTTCACTAGGTAAAAGCAGCGGCCAGGAGGAGTACCTCCAAGATCAACTACCACCCGGGCTTTATAATGCCCCTCATGCTTCTGGCGGTGGCGGCCTTTTATTTCTTGGAGGAAACCTCGTAGTGGATGACACCAATGGGCACCTCTTGGGATACCTTCCAGACACAAGGGATTGCTACGACGGCGGAGCAAATGGCTCTCCATCCTCGCCCAATTCACAACAAAGTAAAGATGCCAGTGCCGCCGGCACCAGGGTCGGCCAGGGATCACCTGTGGCAGTTGCCGGGAATTGGATCTACTACTTAGCATGTGGAGATGAAAAAATAACCGCAGTAAAGATGCCGAATGTCAACCCTAGCTTCCTGCTCGCGCAACAGGCATATGAACTTGCCAACCAATCAGCAGGGCCGCCGAATCCAAAAGGAGCAAATGCAACACAGAGCAGGGCAAGGTATGCAGAAATTGCGGCACAACTTTTTAAAGTTGCAGGAAACATCCAAATGGAGCAAAAAGCAGCCTCTCTTGCCAAAAGCCTTGGCTACCAACCTCTCCCGACAAGCCCGCCAAGTCCAAAACAGGTGCCTCCCCTTTCAAAATCTCTAGTAGCAGTCAGCTCCCTTGTTAAAGTGAGCAAAGTTTTCCCTTCCCAAGATATTGCCGGTGGCGTAATAGGACTGTTGGTTTTTGTAGTTGCAAGAAGAAAGCTTTGGCATAAATTCCGCATTTAAATCACAGCCGAGTTTGTGAATTTAGACCTGATCGTAATGGAATTGAAACTTGGATGTGCTTGAGCTTTTATCCTAATTGGAAAATCCCATAAGACATGAGACAAGAAATCTAGTTTTGAGCCGGCCGTCTTCACACTTGGCAATACCATAGAGCACAAGTCCCAAATATATGAAGCGTGTGGATTTTGTGTCCCTTGGACCCATGTGACTAGCATTCTAACTATGCCAATCTCATCAGATGAAGACAAAACTTCCCAAAAGGAGAAAAGCAGCCAAGATGCCAAAACATTTGCTAAGGCAGTACAGGCAGTAATTGAGGGAAGCGAGCCTACTAAAGAGGCAGAAAAGCTATATGAAAGCCTCACAGAAAGTGAAAAGTTAAGTCTTCTCGATGGCGACACTCCATTTTGGTTAGGGCTCAGATCAATGTTGGTCGAAGGCTATAATTTAAAACCTTATGTTCACGGAGAGATATCTAGATTAGGAATACCTGGAATCCGATTTGTTGACGGACCGCGTGGATGCGTGGCTGGACACGGTACCGCATTTCCTGTTTCCATAGCACGCGGCGCTACTTGGGACGTAGCTCTTGAAGAAGAGATTGGCGAGGCAATAGGTCGTGAGATAAGAGCCCAAGGAGGGAATTTTTTTGGAGGGGTGTGTATAAATCTTCCCAGACATCCCGCTTGGGGCAGAGTGCAGGAAACCTACGGAGATGATCCTTTTCACTTAGGAGAATTTGGGGCAGCCCTGACTAGAGGAGTCGAGCGCTTTGCAATGGCTTGTGTGAAGCATTTTGCTCTAAATAGTATGGAAAATGCTCGCTTCAAAGTTGATGTAACTGTGGATCTTGAGGCGCTTCACGATGTTTTTCTCCCCCATTTCAAGAAAACACTTGACGAAGGGGCAAGTGCCATAATGGCTTCTTACAACTCAGTCAATGGCGAGTGGATGGGCCAGAATAAATACTTTTTGACTGAAGTGCTGCGTGATATTTGGGGATGGGGCGGCATCACAGTCACTGACTTTATCTGGGGAATTCGAGACGGCGTTATCTCGCTTGAAGCCGGAATGGATATTGAAGAGCCCTTTAGCCAGCAGCGGGCAACTCACTTGAAAAACCAACTCGAGGAAGGAAAAGCATCTTGGGCAGATGTCAAACGATCAGGAGTAAGGATCATTGAGACTCAGTTGCGAAGTTATGCAGCACGAAATCCTCTTGAAGCAGATGAAAGCGTCATGGCTTGTGAATCCCATAGGCAACTTGCAAGATTAAGTGCCGCTCGTTCTATGGTCCTATTGAAAAACGATCCTGTAGAGGGCAAACCTGTGCTTCCAATTGAAATTGAGGTTGCCTCTATTGCCGTTATCGGGAGGCTCGCGACGCAGGCAAACCTAGGCGACCACGGGTCATCCAATGTGCGCCCACCCAGTTTTGTAAGCCCAATTGATGGAATCCGCTCCCTTTTTAAAAATGCCGAGATCACACTCATTACTGACGACGACCCACAAACTTGTGCGGCAGCTGCCTCAAAGGCAGAGGTGGCAATCGTAGTTGTCGGCTACACGGCAGAAGATGAGGGTGAATATATTGGAACAGATACAATGTCACAGCCAGAGCTCATGAGTCTGTTTCCTCCGATGCCAGATGGATTTAATTTTTTCGACACAACAGGTCTAAAGCCAAATGAATCTATCCCGCCCGTAATGTCCGAGGGGCAAGGAGGTGATCGAGCTTCGCTTCGCCTTCGACCAATTGACTCGGAGATAATTACTAGCGTAAGTAAAGCAAATAGCCGAACTGTTGTGGCCATTGTTGCCGCAGGAGCCGTAATAACACAAGAGTGGCAAGATATGGTGCCTGCGACTTTGATCATGTGGTATGCAGGCATGGAAGGAGGACATGCTTTAGCCGATGTCCTAAGCGGCAAAGAGAACCCATCTGGAAGACTGCCGTTTTCAATCCCAACTTCCGAAAAGCACCTTTCCTTCTTCGACTCTAATGCCACTTCAATCACATATGACAGATTCCACGGCCAACGCCTCTTGGATCACTTAGGGGTCAAAGCAGCATTCCCGCATGGTTTCGGGCTTTCCTATACTACGTTTTCAATTGAAAAAGCAACAGTTACCAAAATCAAAGACAACCAAGTTCAAATTCACGTCAATGTCAAAAACACAGGTGATCGAGACGGACGTCATGTAGTCCAAGTCTACGGAATACGAAAGAGTGGGAGATATAAAGATGAACTCATGTTGACTGGGTTCGCAGTTTCAAATATCAAAAGTGGAGAGTCAGCCGGAATTAACGTCGATGCCTCTCTTCTGGCACTTGCCGAATGGGACCAGGAATCTAAGACAAGAATCGCACCCGATCCATCCGATGTCACACTTTTAATCAGCTCATTCGCCCATGATCCAGATGCAATAACAATCCAATTAGATTCTTCTGAGTCCTGATCCAGCGAACAAGAAGCAGTTTGAGCTTAAATGAACAGGGTCAATTTCCAGTATTCAAGTAGTTGGTTTCTTCTAACTATGTAGAGCAGCTTAATAAGTTGGAACACTGCGGAAGAGATGACGGAAGCCAAATGCCCGAATAAAAACGTGAACTTAAGATCGAAGAAAGTGGTTCTCCTAATACATTTGTTGCATGAAGTGGATTCGCAGCCGACCCATCCCCTTTGAGATAGAGATCTAGAAAATCCTTTATGTAATAAGAGAATTCTTGAAACTGCAATTCAGTCCCTCCAAAGTTTTTTACCGAGTCTTGAGCAAAGGAGAAATGAGTTGCACCGGCAAATACGACTTCCATGGAGGGAACTCTAAATGACTTCCACCTTAGGGCGGCTGTTTCTTTAGCCGAAGCTGGATAACTTTGCTGTGTGGAACAATACTCTGATGCTTCGCCAAGAGCAGGCGCCCGAGGAGTTATATAACCTGTTGAGATATTGCCTGCGCAGCGTGGCGAGCCAAGGTCTCCTGTCACGGTTGATGATAGGTTATCGAGTCCCACCACAGCCTTTATACGCTTATCAATCGACTGTGCGAAGCTGACAACTATGGCACCAAGCGAGTGTCCAACGGCAGCTATTTCTAAAGGATTTACAATTCCTAGTTCCGGATCAGATGTTGAAGTAAGCCAATCAATTCCGCTTTCAAGCGCGTCTAAATAGTTGAGACCACTTACATCCGTCGGCTGGCTGTCGCATATTTCTCCACTTGAGTTAGTTGGCCATTTTATGAGATCTCCGCTCATCGAGACCGTATCATTTCCTCCAAAACCATCCGGTATATTTGCGCTGCTTGACTTCGAGGAGCCACATGGCGGCAGGGAGATTTGTGGAGAATGGCCTTCGCCCATTGGATCTATGGAAAGAGCCACGTATCCATGACCCGCTAAATCCCGAGCTACCCACTGCACTTGGGTTTGAACTCCGATCATGCTTCCGGGGATAATCACAACCCCGGGAAGGGAACATGGCGGAGAATTGCCTGCCGGGTAAAATAGAGTCGCATCAAGGCCAACTCCGCTGCGTTGGGAACCAACTGTCACGTTTTTGCTTTCAAATGCTCCCTGCCATGGAAATGCTGGCATCGGCACATAGTCAGAATATGACCCGCCATAGGTTAACCCTGTAATTTTGCTTTTCGGAGCAACTGAGCCAGAAAATCTAGCTGCCTGGCATGATGCCTGAGAAACACCAGCCTTTGAAGTGCTGGTGTTAACAGATGACCTCGCACAAGAAGCAAGTGAAAGAAAGACAGCTATGACAGCTGCAAATACTGACAAGTTCACTTCACGGCTCCATCTGGCCTTAGCCATAATTCATCCTAACTCAATGCAAGTCAGATCATCATTTATTGTGGAATACTCCCCTTTTTGGAATAACTTCGGACTACAAAACATAATTCACCCTCTACCGCGAGAATTTTTATTTGGTAGCTTGGGGTAGCCATCTGCATCCATTCGGCATAATTTATTCTTATCCATTGGCCCTGTAGAAATCTAACTATTGGTCTGACGTTTAGATAAGACTACTACGCTGAGGTTTTCCGCTATCCATTGGCAATGTCACGGAACTGTTTGCGTGCATTGTCGAATTGGCTGCTCAATTTAGAGAGCTTTGTTGGGTTTTCACTAAAGGGAAAGTTTTGTCAGAGTCTTTGGCGAAGATCGGCCAAGTTTCTAATATCTCCAATTACTCATTCACAATTGCCAGGCCAAAATTGCTTTAGCGGTCGAATCGTAATGGCTGCGACCATCACCCCACTCATTTCGGCAATATAGTGGAATTTTCACTTTGCCAGTTCATAGAGATTTTCACATATTGCACCGGGACACCATTTCCCCCAAGTTTCTCACCATGATTATCGCGCAATGCAAGGTACAAAGGTCTATATACAGGGATAACAATATTCTTAGGGTTAAAATATCGATATTTTAGGGGTTAGAAATACGATATCTTGCTGGTTAGAAATGCTATAATTTAGTGGATGGGCAAGAAATCCGGAAATGCTTCTTACAAAGCTCGCGTTGTAGACAAGCAGCTCAGCAGCTTGTTGCAAGCCGTCGGGGCGGTAGCTATTGAGGGGCCAAGAGCGTGTGGCAAAACAGCCACTGCACGAGAAATCGCCAAAAGTGAAGTCCTTTTGGACGTGGATTTAGAGGCTAGACTCGCTGCCCAAGTGGATCCCAACTTGGTACTTGAAGGAAAAACTCCAAGACTCCTGGACGAGTGGCAACTTGTTCCTGAGATTTGGAACCATGTCAGACGATCAGTTGACAAAAGGCGCAATCCGGGGCAATTCATACTTACCGGTTCTGCTGAGCCCTCACGAGATGTCACAAGACACACCGGTGCTGGTCGCCTGTCCCGGCTCAGAATGAGACCAATGTCTCTCTTTGAATCTGGACACAGTAGCGGCACAATTTCACTGTCGATACTTTTTGAAGAAGTAGGCCAAACAAGCCCGGATCCTGGACTCACGGTCCCTGACTTGGCCTTGGTGGCCTCTCTTGGAGGTTGGCCAGGTTTCTTAGATCTAGAAACCAATGCCGGGATAAATGCAGTTAGAGATTATCTTTACGAAGTTCAATTAGTGGACATTCGCACTATCGACGGAAGTAGGCGTGACCCAGGCAGGGTAGGACAGTTCTTGCGTTCCTTAGCTCGCAATGTCTCCACATATGTTTCAGCTTCCACGCTTGCATCAGATTTAGGGGGAAAAGAAAGGCCGCTTGACAACGGCACTGTTAGGACTTATCTGGATGCACTTGAAAGGCTAATGATCATTGAGGATCAACCGGCATGGTCTCCCAGTCTACGATCACGTTCAGTACTTAGAAGTGGACCAAAGCGTCATTTCGTCGATCCCTCATTGGCAGTTGCAGCACTTCGGGCCACTCCGAATCATTTACTAAAGGACCTTAATTTATTCGGCCTCATATTCGAGTCTTTGGTCGTAAGGGATCTCAGAGTATACGCTCAGGCAATGGATGCACAGATTCTGCAATATCGAGATAGCTCCGGATTAGAAGTAGACATAATTGTAGAAGCTGCCGACGGTCGCTGGGGTGCTCTTGAAGTCAAGTTAGGAGCAACTTTCATTGACGAAGGTGCAAGAAACTTGCTGCGTTTTCGGAATCGAATAGATACTTCAAAATGTGGTGAACCGTCATTTCTAGGTGTAATAGTAGGTACGGGTCTTGGCTACGTAAGACCCGATGGCGTCATGGTAATTCCCATCGGTGCGCTTGGTCCTTAGAAATTGGATTTATTTTCAATGATTCATGAACAAATTTTTGGACCTTTCGAATATGCCAAACCGGAAGCAAATCGACCTGAAAGCGCCAATGTGATCTCTTGGAATCCCGATAAGCTTCATTCGGTCGCGCTGATAATGAGGACCCCACTACGGGCAATGGCGAAAATGCATCTACCCCCCTAATTCCATACATACGAACCTACAAAATAGAGGAGAAAGTTTAAATGGAAAACAAGAAAAAAAATCAAGCCTTTCTTGGCCGATGAATTCAAAGCTGATGCCGCAAAACTTGTTAATTCAAGTTCCAGGCCCGTTACTCAGAGCGCCAGGGAACTGGGAGTATCTGAAGCTTATGTGAGGATTGGTTAACAAGGCAGGAAGTCAAAATCTGCCGCAAAAGCCTCAGTCGCTGGAAGATCAGAGTAAAAACTGGCATATCCGACTTAGCGTTATATGTGTTTACCTGTAATGCAGTAATTCTGCTAAACTGTTTTCATGACAGAAGCTCATAATTTCGTTACAATGCAAAGTCGGGGTCTCATCACCATTCCGTCTGCAATCAGGCGCCATTTGGATCTGGATAAGCCTGGCACACAACTTGAAATCATTGAGCGAGAAGGAGAAATCGTGTTGCGGCCGCATGTGCCGATACCAGCAGATCAGGCATGGTACTGGTCAGAACGCTGGCAGAAAAAGGAGCGTGAGGCAAATGAAGCTATCTCACAAGGGCATCTAACAAATTTCGGTGATGTTGAGGAATTCCTGACTGATCTCGACTCATGAGATTCGAGCGAACTGAATTTTTCAAGGCAGACTATAAAAAGTTATCTGATAACCAACGCGAAAAATTTCGCGTTGGTGCCCGCGCGTTCAACTCTGCATGTGACAGCTTTGTTGAATCCAAGGGGAATGCAGCATGGCCTTCTACTTTACGGGTTAAGCCGGTTGTTAATGCACCTGGAGTTTTTGAAATGACTTGGAGCTTCAAAGGGCCAGATGGTCGTGCCACATGGGAATGGACATCCGTTCCTGATGCCCACGGTCAATTAGCACCTGCAGTGCGGTGGAGAAGATTAGGTAGCCATCAGATTGTCAAAAAGCCCTGACCAAATACTCAATTAACTTTGCAATTAATCCCTCCGAGTGGACCTTTAGAAGTACCTTAATCCTCTAATTCCACTCTGATATGTCGGAGATTGCTGTGACCATGTACTCGCTAAGAATCTTTGGTCACTACTTAAAAGAGAAATCAATTACTTAGACAACTTTGAAACAATAGATGAAGCCAGAAGTTCAATATTTGAATAAATCAACTGGCACAACAATGAGAGAATTCATTCATCAATTGGATATGTCTCACCGGTCAAATTCGAAGAACAACTTGCACACGCTACGGAAGAGAAAGTAGCATAAGTAATGTGTTCGGTTTTAGGGGTCAAGACCACTTGAGCTAACTGCCAATTGTATTGCAATTCTTTCTGGAGAAACCTAGGTGGTCCATTTTGGTCTCAAGAATAAATTTCTAATTGCTTCTTCCTAAAGATCTTCTTCAAATACGGTTGAGTCGCCTTCGTCTCTATCTTTTACGTCCAGCCAACCGGAAATCTTTTCTAGAATTGTCTGAATTCCAGTTCCTGCCCTATCAACTGCCGAGGAGAATTGGCTTTTATAGTGCTGGAAAGCAGAGTTGAACTCACTGGACGGAGCCGTCTCGTGACCCCGTCTCACATAAGAGCCAGAGCGAATACGATCAAACTCCCCTGATGAAACCCAACTTACCAGCTCCCTAACGCGCCTTACAGGGAATGGGTGAGTTGCACCAATTTCTTGGCCAAACCTCGACCATCTCTTCATTAGGTCTTCTTCTTCGTCATACTCGGTTGCCTGGCTAATAAAGGCTTCCAAGTTCATGTCCTTAACAGGGCCTCCGGCAATTCTCATCAATGTCTTGCAAACAACCAGTGGGTCATCTGCAACTAGAGCAGCGGCTCTATCCGCCGTTAGTTCGGCTGCCCTCGACCACTCGAGCAGAGCGTAATAGATAGCACCAAGTGGAATTCTTGCAAGTGGTTGGCCTCTCAATACCCCGGTTAGCATCATGCGCATTAATTCCATTGCAGTGCTCAAACTCACATGCTCCGCCAGAACATGGCCCATTTCGTGGCCAAGAACAGAAAGCAGTTCGATTTCTTCGTATTCGGTTACTATTCCCGACATTAAAAGAGTGGTGGGTTCTTTCGCACCTACCGTCATTGCATTTCCAACTGGAAACTGGGTTACATAAAGAGTTGGCATCTTTTCAACATCAAGTATTTCGGCACTCTTTTTGTGGAGAAGAAAGACCTCTGGGAGTTGAGCCGAGTCGATCCTGACTGCCTGGCCAAGGAGGACTTGCTTTAACCTTCGCTCGTAAGTCCATTCTGAAAGCTTTTTCACAACCGTATCGAGCATAGGAACTGATTTAATTGCCGCTGCCGCTGCCCTGTCTGCTGGGTGACTAAAGCTTGAAGCGCTAATCTCCTCATATTTAACCTGGGGATCTACCTTGACAATTTCTTTCGAATTTCCATCCATCCCCTTACCATACACCCGCTAGGAATATAAAGTACTGGATAATTCACATTTGGATATGCAGGAGATTCTTGGACCATAGAATGCCATGTTGCCTGAATTTTAAAAAGGTGTTGAGCTTAGAAATTAAAACTGCCAACTGAGGCATTGCATATCAAAAGGCGGACTATAAAACCTCGACCGCCCGTGGATATTCCTCTCTTTCATCACATTTATTGGGCCTCAGCAATCCGGATCAAAGAAACACTTTGGATTATTGAAGTAATAATTAATCTGGTGGTTGAAATTTTTGAATTATCTTAACGGGAATTGAGTCTCCCAGATTTTTTCAAGGAATGCTTTTGGGAAAATTATCTAAATAATGGCAGTCGAGAAGGACAATTTTATTCCAAGAGCATTAAGGTTCACGTAATCCTCTCAATTTTAAAAATAAAGTCACCCATAAGGTTGGTAGCAGATACACTACATTTTTACTAGTTTCAAAATGCGGAGTGCGTCATATGTGCTATTTATATTATGTATGCAAGTTGATCGAATCTCAGTCGCTATGGACTCTTTGTTAAAAGAGTCTGTGCGTGATGCTTCCACTCGGGATGGTGTAAGCATCTCGACGTGGATTAGAGCCGCAGCGTCTGAAAAGCTCAGTCGTGAACTACTTGGAGCCGCACTTGAAGTTTGGGAAGCCGAATCGATGCCTTTCTGTGACGCTGAACTTAATAGAGCTGCCAAGACATTAGGCATTAGTCGCAATGTCAAAACTCCTTAAATTCCCGAGTCCTTAACAGTGGCGGGAAGAAAAGTTGAGGAATTGACCTAAAGTAATATAACCTAGTCACTAGCTCAATTATTGCGGAAATAGGTTAGGAACAAAAGATGTTGAAAATGGGTTCATTTATTAAAAAGATTCTTCTTGGACTTTGTGTTCCCATTTTTTTGGCAAGTTGTTCCACCAGTGCTTCTAGCTCGACTTCTACCACCTCTACTTTGGCGGTGCCTGATCATGTTGTCTGGCTCTGTAAACCAGGCTTAGCAAATAATCCGTGCACGTCGTCTCTGACAACTCGTGTCAAATACGCCAACGGCACAACTAATGTCAAAGAGTTCAGCGATGCCAACAACCCACCCATCGACTGCTTCTACGTCTACCCCACCGTAAGCACTCAGAAAACCGGCAATGCGAACCTAACTATCGATCCTGCTGAAACAGGAGTAGCAATGGCCCAGGCTTCCAGATTTTCCCAAGACTGCAATGTCTATGCTCCCATGTATAGGCAGTTAACTGTTTCATCTCTCCTGGGACAGTCCACTACTAAAGCGAACGGGGGCCTCGGATACAGCGACGTGTTGGCGGCTTGGAAAACTTACCTGGCCGACTACAACCATGGACGCGGATTTGTTCTCATCGGGCACTCACAGGGATCCTTTGTCCTCACGCAACTAATCCAACAGCAAATTGACAACAACCCTCAAGTAAGAAAACACCTGGTGTCAGCTCTTTTGCTGGGTGGGAATATTAACGTGCCAATTGGGAAAAGCGTTGGCGGGACATTTAAAAATATCCCCGCTTGCACTTCGACTAGCCAGACCGGTTGTGTTATTGCATACTCAAGCTTTAGCCAGGAGCCGCCCTCTAATGCCATTTTCGGCAGAACAATGAACTCGAATAACCAAGTTCTCTGCACCAATCCGGCGGCCCTTGGAGGCGGGAGCGCTACTTTGGATCCCTATATGCCAACTCATGTCACAGGGATATTTGCCGGAATCAACATTCCCAATAGTGATCCAACTCTGCCCTGGATAAATTACCCAGACAGTTTCACCGGCCAGTGCATGTATCAAAACGGGAGCTCATGGCTTCAGATAAGTCCATTAAACGGCTCAGTTTTTGCCGCGGCATTCTTGAAGACAATCTCTGCAATATTAGGTCCCACGTGGGGTCTTCACCTAATTGATGTCAACATCACGCTTGGTGACATGACAAATGATGTAGCCCTTGAATCCGCGGCCTATAGGCACCAATAGATAAATGATAGCTTGATTTAATCTTTTTTTCGGTAAACTAAATCAATATTTCTCGACAAATTCCTTATGGGTTATCACTTCGCTTTGGCGCGGAAATACTTTGTTTAAAAGCACGTCATGCACTTCGGCGTCTGCATCGGCACAGCAATCTCTTAATACAGTGAGCTTGAAATCTAAGTCGGCTGCCTGTCTCAAAGTAGAGAGCACTACTCCACTTGTGGCTATTCCACTCAGGATTAATGAATCCACATCCAAAGAGCGCAAGACGAGATCCAAATCACTTCCGGCAAAGGCGCTGACTCGTTTCTTGTTGATTAATATATCGCCATCTTTGTATCCGCACCTTGGATCTATCTGAACTATCTCGGAGTCCGCCTTATATCCCGAAGCGAGTGCGGAAAAGGTCTTATTCTTTGGACTTATCTCTGAGCCATCACCCCTAAATGCCACACGAATGAATATCGGAATAATTTCATTTTTCCTGGCCGTTTCAAGTGCGGCTGAAATATTTTCAAGCAAAGAACCCATTGAGTCCTTGAATCGATCAACTATGCCTTTTTGTACGTCCATTACAAGTAGTGCTTCTTTGCCCACTTTGAAATCCTCCAAATTAATTAGTTGCCAAAAATTTTAAGCATGACTATATAGTCAAACCAATATTGCAAGCTTACCTAATGCAGATATGATTTGGTATTATAGGATAATCAGTCGGATCCTAACTCAGACTTTTAGAATGTGAATGCAGCCTGCAGCTGGACCGAGGCCTATGAAACCTCCTGCATTTTCACTTAAGGCAATCTTGGCACCTTCCACTTGTCTCTCCCCTGCCTCGCCTCTAAGCTGCCAAACCAACTCCACAATCTGGGCAAGCCCTGTGGCTCCTATAGGGTGTCCTTTTGAGAGTAGCCCTCCACTTGTATTGACAGGAACCCTTCCACCCAATCTGGTCGCACCGCTTCTAATGAGTTCTGGCCCACCGCCTTTTTCACAAAGACCGAGTTCTTCATAGACAATCAGTTCAGCTGGTGCCGCCGCGTCGTGAAGCTCAACAATATTTAGATCACTAGGTCCAATGCCTGCTTTTTCATAAGCTGCCTGTGATGCCTGCTCGACAGTGTCATCTCCCGATCCGTCCCATCCCATGCCTGATCTAAGCTCGCTGCCCGCCACGAATACCTGCTTGTTAATCCCTAGCTGTCTGGCCTTTTCAGGTGAACACACCACGGCACTGGCTGCCCCGTCGCCGATAGGCGAGCACATCAAAAGAGTCAGCGGCTTTGAAATTAATCTGCTTTCAAGAACGTCATCGACAGTTACTATGTCTCTGAATTGCGCATAAGGGTTGAGTGAAGCGTGAAAGCGGTTCTTTTCTGCGACCATTGCAAAATCACGGGCGGTAGCGCCGCTTGCGTGCATGTATGCCTGAGCTGCAATGGCGTAGATGTCCATGAATCTGGAGTGGCCTTCTTTTTTCTCTCCACTGGAGCTTTTCTCCTCTTTTTTCTCAGGCTTATCCATGCCCATCATTTTCATCATCTCTTTAGCCCACTCCATATCAACTGCAGAGCCGATTGCCCTAAAGCTCATGGACTTGTCTTCGTGGGTGAGTTTCTCGGCACCAACGGCAATAACCAAGTCATACTGACCGGCGGCAACTGACATGCAGGCCAAGTGGAGCGCTGTCGAAGCTGAAGCACATGCATTTTCCAAGTTGTAAACAGGTATATTTTTGAAACCTAAGTCCTGCAAAAATACCTGGCCCCGAATCATCTCTTGACCGACGAGCATTCCTGCCGCAGCGTTTCCGAAAAACAGTGCTTGAATCTGTGAATCTTCCACTCCTGCATCTTTAATAGCTGCCTGTGCGGCCTCCTTGGCCAAAGCGCGAACTTTTGAATCGCTGTGTTTGCCAAAGGTAGTCATCCCGACACCTGCAATAATTGCTTCACCCATTTTTATTTCTCCTTTTTATTTCCTGGCGCCGATTCGATCAATAGTAGAAGTTGTGACTCCACGGGATCTAAGTGCCTCGTATGCGATCCTTTGGGTTTCTGTCCTTGGGATCTCACTTATAACTTCTACAAATCTCGGAATTGCGTAATCAGCCATTTTCCCTTTGCAAAAGTCCCCTACTCCTTCTAAATCAGGCGGGCTTCCTTCAACCGGGACAATAACTGCCATAACTTCATCCTCCCCTAGTTCGGATGGAACTGCAAATGCAGCTACTTCTGAAACTCCTGGATAGGACTGCAATACCGACTCAATTTCCCAAACCGAGATATTCTCGCCCCTGCGCCTAATTGATTCTTTAGCTCGACCTCTGTAGTAGTAAAATCCCTCGTCGTCGCGCATGGCTAAGTCTCCGGTATGGAACCATCCATTTTTATATGCGTTCTCAGTAGCTTCCGGTTGACCGTGGTACATGGTGGCTGGACCTGTGGGATTTCTAAAAATGAGCTGTCCAACCTCTCCTGGCTTAACCGGAACATCATTTTCATCCACAATTTCAAACTCAGTTGCTCCAACCGGCTTTCCCATGGACCCGGTGCGGCCCGAGTCATTCAAAAGGTACCCGGGAGAATCAACCATTCCGTAGAACTCGACAATTTTAACTCCAAATCGCTTCTCAAATACCCGCCAGTCATCGCTTGAACAAGCTGCTGAGAGCACAGTCCTCACAGGATTGTCAGCATCATCATCTCTTGGAGGCTGTGCTAATAGCATCCTTACCATAGCTCCTAGAGTGTTGAACTCAACTGCATTGAATCTTCGGCACTCATCGAATAGCTTTGAAGCCGAGAACTTTCGACCCAGGGCTAATTGGGCATCTAAAACTATTGAGCCAAATGTAGAGACCCCAAGTGCGTTCCCGTGAAATAAAGGAAGAGCTGTGTAGAGCACCTCTCCTGGATTTACCCCCATAGCCTGCATAACAGGAACAATAGATGCAGCATCGGATCCTCCGGTACTCACTACGCCTTTTGGAGGACCTGTAGTTCCGGAAGTATATAGAATTCCAAACAAACTTGAACTATCGTTTCCAATTTCCACATACGGATCGCCGTCTGAGTGATCGAAGAGTTTTTCCATTGACCAAGTGGCAGTTTTTAATTTCCCGCTTCCCGATACCACAAGCGGACAGTTTTCCAACTCCCCTAAAAGCGGCTCAATCTCAGAAAGTATTGGCTCATCAACTACAAGCACTTTTATCCCGGAGTCGGTGATTATGTGCTTTAGCGTGTTTCCTCTCTGTGCGGTATTTATTGGCACTGAAGGAGTTGAAAGCAGTGTGGCGGCAAAGAAAATCCACAGAAAATCGGGGCTGTTTCCCATCATGATCCCGAGGCGATCCCCGGGCTTTATTCCAAGGTCAATCAGCCCGTTTGCTGCCTTCCTTATATTTGCAAGTGCATCTGACCATGAATATTTTTCATCTTCAAATAAGACCCAAGTTGCGTCTTTATGAGATGCCACTCTGGCATCAATCATCATCTCGGTAAAGGACTTTTTCCGCTCTTTTGTCTCAGGCACTTTTAGACTCCTGCCTCAACTGAAGGAGACATGGCTATTCCATTGTGAATCAAAAAGCTCCTGACATGATTTCCCGCTCTTCTCCCGCCGTGTTCTTTTTCAAACTCGGCAATTTCGGCAATTATTTCACGTCGTGCCTTTAACTTGATCCTCATCCCCTCGTCACTTTGGCGCAAGCATTCCTCGACAATTTTGTCGGGATCTCTTCCCACATAGTTCACAAAGTCAACCAAGGCACCGATCCTCTTGTCTAGATCGGGAACATCTCCCCACTGCTCCAGAAGATTTTCACTCCACTTTTTAACTGAAGGGAAATTCTTGATGTCTTCTAGACTCATATTTTCCATTTCTACTCCGGAAGATCCAGCATGTGTGCCAATGCTCTAAGCTCGGCTTGGCGCCAAGGAGCAGGGGCGGTGTCTTGAATCATTCCCGCTTCTCTTAGTTTCTCAGTCACTTTGGGATCCGGCACGAATGGATTGCCAAATTTGCCTTCAGATGCCATCTCTTCTAGAGTCTCTCTTGGTCTTTGGCCGCCTGTTTGTGGATCTTCTGCCGGATATCCAAGCAGTTGGACCCAGACCGGAATGTAATTAGAAGGTACTCCTAACATCTCATTGGCAACTGCAAAGTTGCATGACACAAGCTGCGTTCCGAGCCCTTCGTCAACTGCACATAAAAGCGCCTGGCAGATAGCAAGAGCGGTTTCTTCGCTAACCAGTGTGGTCATAATCTCTTTGCTTGATGAAAGCGGATGCAGAAGTTGGGCCCAGACAATGTCTTCGATATAGCTGTGGCTCCACCCGTGGCTCGGGTTAAGAGCTCCCACATCTACTAAACCATGAAGCGTTCCGTTCTCATGGGCATCTTTAAGGGCATCCATGTTTGCATACCAAAAGATCCAAACCGGAGCCATATCCAGCTGGGCTGTGGTGGTTGGGGTTTTAAAGCTATTTACCTCTGCTTCGCTTAACTCCTTCCTGTAAACCACTACAGGCTTAGGATACGGCGCATTCATCACTCTTGAAGCAAGTCGTGCGGCTTCGAGAATTGTCTGAATCTTCTCCCTTTCAACATCTCGCCAAGGCTGGTAGTACCTTATTGATCTTCTGTTGCCTACTACCTTTTTAAATTCCATCCCTCTCTCCAATCCTTAGGAAAACTGTCACCGGTTACTTTGCTTGCTGCAGCAAGTGCTGGGCGCCAACAAGCATCAAAAGCTCATTTACCCCATCTTCGATGAGTGAGGCCCTTGCATCTCTAAAGAACTTCTCGATTGCCACGCCCTTGGCAAGCCCTACTCCTCCAAATACTTGGATGGCATCGCTTGACACTTCAAAAGCAGCTCTTGTGGAGGTAACTTTTGAAGCAATCGCATGGGGAAGTGACGGCATGCCTTGTTCGAGTGCAACTCGTGAAGTCAACTCACTTTGAGCTCTTGCCTGCTCTGCTTTCATAAACATGTCAAAGAGCTTTCCTTGTACCAGCTGGTGCTGTGCGATCGGCCGGCCGCCTTGTTCGCGCTCGAGGGCATATTGAAGCGCCTCATCGTAAGAGGCTCTGGCCAAACCGGCAAAGATGGAACCCATCCCGCTATTGGCGGTACCTAGGACCATAGAAAGCACCATTGAGTAAAGCTCGGGGCCAATAACCATGTAGCGCTCTGGGATTCGCACATCGTCGAAGAAGATCTCGCCTTGATTAAGTGCTCGCTGACCCAGCTTGTCAAGTGGAGCTCCTTTAGAAACTCCGGGAAGATTAAGCGGCACTACGGCCACGGCGCCACCGGCTGCTCCGTGATCCGGGTCAACATTCAAAAACAAAAGTGCGTGGCTGGCAATTGTGCCATTAGATACCCAAGCAGACTTTTGACCGTTAATTATCCAGTCGCTTCCATCTTTTCTCGCCCTGCAGGCCCCTGCAGTGGCAGGAGTATCAAAGTTGCTGCTTCCAACTGCCAACAGATCAGATCCGTGCATTGGCTCCGTGATTGCCCAGCACCCAATAACTCGACCTGTTTTATCCTCCAGATACGGAGTTACAATCTCGTCTCTAAGATTGGTGTCGCCCGTAAAGGCGGTTAGCATCTCAACTACTTGAAATGGCATCCCACTTACGCCAAGTGAAACCGCCAAATCTGCAGCTCCCCAACCGAGTTCAAAGTACACGGCACTAGCTGCCATCTGCCCAAAACTTGGATCAAGGTCTTTGAACATTGTGTGAAAACCAAGCTCATACCATTGCTCAAAAACTTCCCATAATGATGAGCCCTCTTGAACAACATCTTTTGGATTTAGTGGGTCAAGCTTTAAAGCAGCAGGACGAAGAACTTCCTTCGCCAATCGATGCACCGATGCCCGAATATCAATAACACCATCAAAAGATCCAGGCCTGTCAGCGACAGTCAAGTCTCCACTCATTTAGTCCTCCATTTATGCCTCAGATACTTGTTTAATTTGATCATGACCTCTGCAAGTGGCAGTATCTAGGGACTTAAGTCCCAAAGGCTACTAATAGTAGGTAGGGAGTGTTTAAAACTAGCTTTTTTCCACCTAGTTCGAAGGGGGCACTATATATAACGTAAGAATCAATTCCTGTGATGCCGAATCTACGTGGAAAATACATTGTCTGGGAAACTTTACGGTGAGCTTGCCCGCAATTTGTTGGCACCTGGAATCTTCAATGGACTTTGTTGCATTTGCCTGAATTTAAGAGGCTAGTTCACTAACCTTTGCCGTCTTCAACGTCACCGTAGCTAGCTGAGTCTATGGCTTATCAATTCCCAATCCATGAGTTGAATGAGAACGCTACGCCTCTACCTAATTTCAAACTGCTCAGATGCAAGCTTAAATTCTAATGAATTCACCATTATCACAAACTCGATGATCCAGCTCCGATTCTTCGTTTTTTCAAGCATTTTTGCCGCCAGCTTAAAGGCACTTTTTGCCTTGCATCTGGTGAAAGAGCAAATCATGGCAGGTACAAATCCGAAAGTATAACCTGGAAATAGATGCCACACCAATATTTTCCTGGCATTGGTAGCAGAATTGGAGGTCGATATGGCAGCATTAAGTATTGCTAATCTAGATGATCGCGTAGTGGATAAGTTGCGAACCTTGGCTGTAGAGCATGGTCGCTCAATGGAAGCTGAAGTTCATGAAATTCTCATACGTGCGGTGGGAATGGGAGATGAAGATAACGGCCTATTAACTACTTTTCAAGAGCGCTTCAGAAGCATTGGTGGCGTCGATCTTGAGCTTTTAAACCGATCAGCTGCGGCTAGATATGCAAATTTTTCTTCATGATAGTGGCTGACACTAATGTTCTTTCAGAGCTATTGGCCGTCGCCAAGTGTTGATATGGGTAATTGAATAGCTTCCCAGTGCGGAAGTGGCATTTTCATCGCTTCTACCATAGGCTTTAAAATACTTTGTGGAATAGTTAGACTTCACGATGGAAGGCGCAAGGACCTTCTTCAAGTTACTGGTCGAGAAATATTTAGCTACTTCGATAAGCAGATTCTGTCTTTTGATCGAAAAGCTGCTGGAAAATATGCTCAAATAGCTGCAATTTCTCCAATGCACCGTGCTTCTCTGGCGACCAGTAACGTAAAGGATTTCGTGCACACTGGAATCAAAATTGTCAATCCATGGAAGAATTTGCCCTTATTAAAACGCATTCCCAAAATTGAACTCTTGATCTTTGTTGTTAAAAAGGATCTTCTTGTTCCCTCCGCCAAAGCCTGCAAATTGATTTGCACTTTGACTTTGAACTAGGTTTTCTAGGCTACAAAAGCTTCAACGGTCCAGCCCAAGCTTTATCAGGCTCGCCGCTTATGTAGCCGCTTTGTAGGTTGTAAAGCCAAGCAAGTGATTCGTCCATTCCACCTATTCGATTTCTACTTTTCCAAATTGATTGGTGTCGCGATATTATGTCTCCACACCTATCTGCAAATAAGTCTCGCTCGCGTTGGCTAACGGATGCTAAATGGCCATCGCCCAAAAGTCTTGCATTGGCGTCATCAACTATTAATTCCACGAGGCTACATGTCGCACTTAACTCTTCTCTGATTAGTGGATCTTTTGCCGTGGAGATCAAGTCTTTGATTTCATCCAACTCTTTGTGAATTAGTTCTAAATGTTCCGTTGTTAGCCCGGTAGTTAAACCAAAGCCGACCGGAAGCTGGGGAAAGTAAAGGTGAAGCACAATAGTTGCAAGATTTGGGAACTGGCACGGAACCATTGCGTGAACCTCGCCAATCTTGCAAATTGCCCTAGCTGCATTGAGATCGTCTTTCATCGGGTCAGTTGAGAGAACTGATGAAAGGCCTTCAATTAAATCAGAGTATTGAAAACTCTCAACCCCACGCATGCCCATCCACCCGAAAGCCCCTGCACTTACTATTCCTGGCAACGAAATGGGCCACCACTGGAGATGGCCAAAATCACCCCAATCGGTGGTCAAGATGCCTAGCCCACCATGATCTAATGCATTTCTTGTAGCCTCCCTGGTGTTTTCAAGGCAATTATTGGTTTTGCCCACTATGGACAGCCAACTTGAAGTGCCAGGACAATTTATGAAAGGTACTTGGTGCTCAACTAGAAATCGGTCTCTTTCCTCAAAGGGAGAATTGGCCTCATATCCCCACTCGGCCACAATCACTCCTTCGGGAAGCTTTTCTATTAACTTTTTATGGCCAGCCAACATATCGCCCCAAACAATAATGTCTTTGTCTTTAAATGAGGGAAGCCCTGTTACTTTTGTCAACCAGTCATTCCACTCTGATGCTCTAGAAGAATTGAGTTCAAATGGTTCGTCAAATCCGATATTAACCATCTTTGAGGGGATGGCATCTGTGATTTGGTCCATTATGTCGGCAATTAGTGACACGGACCCTTCGTTAGTGGGATCTATCGTGGTTGGGGGCCTGAGCATCCCAAAGGGTGAGACCACCAGATCTTTTTCAATCCCCAAATCTCGATACTTTGGATGAATCAGCCAACGTTCCATGTGGCCGAAGCTGTTTTGATTGCAGACAAGATCTATGAACCTCTCTTTGCAGTAGGTATCGAGGGCCGCAAGTTCACTAGTTGTCAACGGGTCGGCATTTTCCCAAACCACTTCGTGGCCCACGTAGGCAAATGTATGCTCCATGTAAAGTTCAAGGTGATTTAGTTTCAAGGAAGAGAGTAGATCTACGATTTCATAGAGCTGCTTTTGAGTAGGCACCTTTGTCCTCGAAATATCAAGCATAACTCCCCTCAATTTGAGCGAAGGGTAGTCATTTATCTCTCCTTGAGCCAAAACAACTTCATTTTCAAGAAGATTTACGCCTGCCTCCAATGCTTTGGCAGTGATTTTATTTGCGATGTTTTCAAGCGTCATTTTTCCATAAAAAAAGCCCTGGTCAGAACTTGCTGAAATCACAATTTGGTCGGGACTTATTTGGATTCTGTAGCCTTGTTCGTCAATGTTCTTTTCAATATTTTCCACGGCACTAAGCGGCCTGGTTGTTTTAAAATAATTAGAGGTCATCGACATGCTGACCGGTTGAGGTAGTAGTTTCAAGGGTGATATCTCTTTGAGAGAGCCAATTGAGGAGCTTTTCATATAGATAATCGTGTCACAGATGGGAGCAAGCGTGCCAGAAGGAATAATAAGACCCTACGAACCAAACGACAGGCAGGCAGTGCGTCACATCTGTTACGAAACCGGCTACATGGGTGATTCCCCCAGCTTCTACTGGGGCGACAGGGAGAGTTTCAGTGACATGTGGTCCGGATATTACACCGATAAAGAGCCCGAATCGCTGTTTGTAGCTGAGCTAAATGGCCAAGTAGTCGGCTATTTACTGGGCTGCGTGGACTCCAAAAAGGCGGCCAACCCCGTTGGAATTGGAATCAGATACGCCTTTTTAAAAGGAGGCCTATTAAACCCAACTACACGCCCCACACTTCTTCGCACCGTAGTCGATGCAGTCAATGACTCGCTTAGAGGAGCTTCGCCATTGACCGGGCCTTTTCATGATGCAAGGTGGCCGTCTCATCTCCATATCAATTTCTTGCCCGAAGCCAGGGGAAAGGGACTTGGTCGGAAAATAGTAGAGGCTTGGCTCGACAAATTGCGGTCTCTTGATTCTCCAGGGTGTCATCTTGAGACTTTGGCCGAAAATACCAGTGCAATAGCTTTTTTTAAATCTGTTGGCTTTGAGATCCATGGAGATCCCCAGGTGGCCCCCGGACTCCGATCAAAGGAAGGCGAACGCCTCCATGGGCAGGTACTCGTGCAATCTCTTTGATTTGGTTTTCTTAAGCGTCAACAGAAACTTCCCTGCCCTCCTTATAGACCCTTTCTAAATGCAAAGACCTGTCTACAACTAGAAAATCAGCAACCCCTCCCTTTTTAATACTGCCTAATGTCTCTAAGTGGTCAAGGTATGAAGCAGGATTCAAAGTGGCCATCTCAATCGCCCTTTCAAATGGGATGGGCATATTGTTTGTCAAATATAAAACACAATCCCACAAAGACGCAGCCGATCCGGCAAGCTTTCTTTGATCTTGAACTTTCTTGCCATCTGGTCCGTGAGAAACAACCAGTCCATTCTCTGATTTCATCAGAACTAAATGGTCATACTCTATTCGGTCAAGTTTTGTCCCAACTATTGGCATGGCATCTGAAACGAGTATGACTTTTTCTTTTTGCTTCAATTTGAGAACCAGCCTAATAATCTCATTGTGTAAATGGTTTCCGTCGCAAACCAACGACACATTCACTTCGTCTCTTAAAAGTGCAGAAGAAACAAGACCTGGAGACCTTCCGGAAATTGGCTCGGTTGCATTGAATAAATGCGTGACAAGATCTGCGCCTTTGTCAAAACCAACTTCAGCTTCTTCAAAACTAGCCGCGCTGTGTCCAAGCGATACTTTTACTCCTATTCCCACAAGCTTTTCAACTAATGGTGCTCCTGCAATCTCTGGTGCAAGAGTAATTAGCACTTTAAAAGTATCGGCATCATCTCTTGATTTAGCCAATATGTCAAAAAGTGCTTCCAGGACTTCGCCTGGCATCTCCTTTAAAAGGTATTTCTCGCTATGTATGCCTCTTCTATTAGAAGATAACAAAGGGCCCTCTAAGTGGATTCCGAGAACTGTACCAGGCGAGTCCAAGTGGGCCGAGTAAGCGAGATCAATTGATCTCAACATCTTTTCAACGGAATTAGATGTCACAGTTGGGAGCAAAGAAGTGGTGCCGCATTTGATTTGCGCATTGACTGCTTTTAAAAAATCATCAGGAGAGGAGGCATTTTGAAAACCAATTCCCCCTCCTCCATTTACCTGAAGATCAACTAAACCTGGGATTAGGTACTTATTTCCAATATCTACTTGCTCTATCTCGACATTGGCTGTAATTATCCCGCTTTTTCTAAGTGAATCCAAAGTATTTTTTGAATTAAGGTATATGTTTCTTATTCGGCCCTGGCTGACAAGTATTGATGTGTCTTGTTTAAAAACTCCGTCAATTAGTGCATTGCAGTTGACGAAAAATACCCCTTCGGCAGCGCTTGTTGTCTCTTTTGGCCCTTTTAAACTTGACATAACTACCCACCTAATAGTACCCAGTCATTTAGCCTTGCCAGAAGGACGCACTGCCGCCAGCGCCTACAAAGCCGCCTAAAGTGCGCTATTTCAAGAATCTCGGAATCTTGCAGATGACTTGAACTTTTTGGGAGGGCATTAGATAACTGTTCACTTAGTATCCCCAATTCCGCCGTCCAAGCGTGCCCCTTGGACTCTTTTCGGGGACTTTTGCCCCTATCTTCAGGACTTTTATTTTGGCACTATATCTTCGAAAGGATAGTTACTTCTTTGGTGACCTATACAGAGCCTGGACTTGCAACCACGCGCCAAGTTAAATTCGACCTAAATGAACGCCCATTTATTGTCATCTGGGAGATGACCAGAGCCTGCGATTTAAAGTGCAAGCACTGCCGTGCCATGGCATCTCCGCAAAGAGATGAAATGGAACTCACTACCAAGGAAGCAAAATCGCTCTTGGATGACATAGCCTCACTTGGATCTCCAAAACCGGTCGTAGTCTTAACAGGAGGGGATCCATGCAAGCGCGAAGACCTGCTTGAGTTGATTAGCTATTCGAGAAGTCTCGGGCTCGCCACCGGAGTAGCACCTTCCGGCACGCCTCTTTTGAGCTCGGAGATGGTCACAAATATCCGTCACGCCGGAGCCACATCAATGTCACTCTCGCTAGACGGGGCAGACCCTGATACACATGATTCATTTCGCGGTGAACCAGGTTCATTTGAGTTGACTTTAGATGCTGCAATTACTGCAATTTCTGCCGGGATGAGACTACAGCTCAATTCGAGTGTCTGTAAAACAACAGTTATGGAACTGCCCAAACTAGCCAAACTGGCACTGGAACTTGGCGTAATTACCTGGAGCTTATTCCTGTTGGTGCCTACGGGAAGAGGAATTGACTTAGAAGCCCTTAGTGCCGATGAAATTGAAGATCTATTCCATTTCTGCGTTGACATTTCACAGATAATTCCTGTAAAAGTTACTGAGGCCCCTCATTATCGTAGAGTCCTTGCCATGCGTGCCGCCCTTTCAGAAAGCGGAGAGGACTGGATAAAGCGTCTCAATCCGGGGCTTCTCTACTACGAGTTAAGAAATCAGTTTGACAACTTGGGTATAGGTCCAAAAATCAACCAAACTACCGATCGTGCAACTACCAAAAGACCGCCGTTAGCCATAAATGCCGGAAATGGTTTCGCATTTGTATCCCATAGAGGAGATGTTTGTCCGAGCGGTTTTTTGCCAATAAGTGCCGGCAATATTCGATTTGAGCCATTAAGCGTCATTTATAAAACTTCAGAGCTGTTTAAAAATCTTAGGGACTCTTCGACACTAAACGGGAAATGCGGAAGGTGCGAATTTAACGGTGTTTGTGGAGGATCAAGGTCCAGAGCATTCGGGGTGAATAACGATACAAATTCCGATGACCCCTCCTGCAACTATGTTCCTGGTACCTTTCAGATTTAGTCCGATACGCCCATCAAGTTTCATGGAATAAACCTTCCTTTCAATGAGTAGGAATTGAAAGTGATATCTTTGTGCCCTTGGCAACTTCGCTCTCAATCTTCAAGCGCCCACCCATTAGACTCGCCCGCTCTCTCATCCCTCGAAGTCCAAGATGAGATATATCAATTTCTCTCCCGAAATCAATGCCGCACCCGTCATCTACTATTTCAACTGCCACCATTGAATCGCCAAATTCCAACGTGACATCAATTTGGAAAGGCTTTGCATGGGCAATTGCATTGTGTATAGCTTCCTGGCAAATTCTGAAAAGACCCAATTCATGATCAAGCTGAAGTCGGCATGGGACTCCTTTGACCCGTAGATCTATCTTGCACTCGCTGTTGAACTCCCCGTCGGCAACCAAACCGCGCAACGCCGGCTCAAGACCAAGTTTTTCTAACGATGGTGGAAGCAATCCTTGAGAGAGATTTCTAATAGTTTTGGCAACACTTAGTACATCGGCTTTTACCTGGGACAACTCGTCGCCCAATGTATCATCAAGCTCAATTTCCAAAATGTGTTCATCAATTGAACTCTCCAGCTTTCTTGAAATTATGAGCAGCGATTGCAATGGATCGTCGTGCAATTCCCTCGCAATTCTGGATCTTTCATCTTCTTGCGCTTTTAGCAAAGTTGCCGCATATGTCGTGACATCTCGCCAGGCTCTTCTCTCTTCTGTGATGTCTTGAAGAAGGACTTGGGTGAGAAGGCGATCTTGATCCCGGACACTTGTGGTGAGGCATCTAAAATCAGTTGGTTCGTTGTCAACATTTACGGTTAGTACTTCTCCAACTCCAAAGTTCTCCAGCTCAAAAAGAGTGCATCCCAGCACATTTTCCACGTTTTCATCTAATACCGAATAGCCAAACACTGCCCAAGCCGCAGGGTTTGCATCCACAACTATCGAGTCGTTATCCACTACGAGAATCGGCGCCCTCGTAGCTGAAAACAAGTGTCTGTACCTTGCTTCGCCAGCCCTTTGTTCAGCTTCAATTGCAATTGCAGCGTTCTTGGTCATCTGCTCGTGCTCTACGTGCTGGCCGAAAACAAAGCCAACTAAGTCCACTATGAATAGCGCAATCAGTTCGTTTAATAAGTTGTCATCCCCATGATGAAATGTTAGATCTGGAAGCCAAAGCACTGTTGACCAAAGCGCAGTGGCCCCAGATCCATGAAGTCCAAATCTCATTGCAGCCCAACCGACAGGGATCAGCAAAGCAAAAACCGGAAGCCCAATCAAGGTTTCACTGGAAGTTAAGTGCGTAGCATCTAGCACAAAATGAAGCACTGTTAAAAAGACAACTACGATTTGGATAATCCAGAATTGAATATCGCTAAATGGAGGGTGTAGCGCTCTGCTTAAAACATCCTTGGTTTGTATCGGGGTGGCTTCCAACTTGTCATCCGATCAGGAGCCGTTGCCGTCAATGGCGTGATGGTCTACTGCCCAAAGGGCGGCCTCTGTTCTTGACCTTACGCCCAATTTTGCCAACAAAGAAGAGACGTAGCCTTCGACGGTTCTTGTTCCAATTCCAAGCTGGAAGGCAATCTGTTTGTTAGAAGCACCCTTGGCAATAGCTTGTAAAACGTCCAACTCCCTCGAAGTCAACTCCACAACCGGAGCTTTGGCGTCGCGCCATCTTCTCTGCATACGCTCGGCAACTTCTGTATCCAAAACAGTGGCTCCGGTTGCCACAGTTAATATAGCGTTTTTCAATTCAGATCGATCAGCAGTTTTTAGCAGGTAACCGTGGGCGCCGGCTTCAAGTGCGGCCACAATGTAGGCGTAGTCGTCGTACATGGTTACAACTAGATTTTTCGTATCAGGAGCTGATTTGGCAACTTCTTTAAGCACCGCTACTCCCCCTTCGCCAGGTAGTTGAAGGTCAACAATTGCTACGTCGGGCTTCAATTCAGAAATTACTGCAATTGCCTGATCTGTATCTGATGCTTCACCAACAACGGTGACTCTTTCAAATGATTCAACCAACTTTCGCATCCCCGCCCTGACTAAAGCGTGGTCCTCAACGACAACTACTCGGATATCACGCTTAACATATTCTGGTTCTTCGTCGCCATTCACGTGACCTCCCAAGTATCAATACCTAACCTTGCTTCAATTTCTATTGTTAAATGAATGCCTATTCTCTTATGATAACTGCTTAAACACAGTTTGCCCTAAGGTCTTAAGTACTAAATGAGGACTAAAACCCTCTTTTAATTGCCATCTCGGCCTTGTTCACCAGTTTCAGGTAGTCCTTCTTACGTATTATCACGATCACAAGCTCCGTAAATTTCGGCTGTGATATCGAGCAAATTTCCAACATCATTATCCATAGTTCGGTGTCCCGGAAAGTCTGGGTTGGTGCAAAGGTTAATTTCAAACTCTCGCACTACAGCGAAATAAAGAAAGGCAATAACGTGAATAAATTTAAAAGGATAACTCCTAAACCAGCTTCACTAATTAAGGCATCAGCAATTCTCGCACTAGGTGTGGGATTAAATGCCTGTTCGTCTGGATCAAATACATCCAGTGGGACATCAACTACTCAAGGACAGCAAACTCAAGCTATAAGTGTCACTTTCCAAGCCGCCACTTTTCAAGGACA
Source organism: Actinomycetes bacterium (assembly GCA_021777355.1). Classification (GTDB taxonomy): domain Bacteria; phylum Actinomycetota; class Acidimicrobiia; order Acidimicrobiales; family JABEUL01; genus JABEUL01. Next base: position 26,879 of record JAJYDO010000039.1, read on the forward strand.
GAGCGGCCAGCCACAGTTTTCACCCAGTGATCTAAACATCAAAAAAGGCGCCAAAGTAACCCTTACAATTGTTAGCACTGATACCGGAAATGCTCCGCTTCCAACTGGTCTTACACAGTACGACAATGTCCAAGGAGGAACTGAAACTGTAGATGGAACCTCGGTTACCAATGTTCCAAATGACAATGTTGCTCACACATTTAGTGTCCCGGCCCTGGGATTAAACGCTGTTATTCCGGTTGTTCCGAGTGGAAAAACCTCAACAACAGTTGTATTTACCTTTACTGCCAATAAGGCAGGCACTTACACCTGGAAGTGCCTGGCACCTTGTGGAAGCGGATCCGACGGCATGAGCGGACCTATGGCCACTATGGGATGGATGGAAGGAAACTTCGTTGTCTCGTAAGTGACAGTATCCTAGGACAACCTAGGAAAGTCGGCTAGGTGGGAAGTCCCTGTTAGAGATTCAAGCTGCACCGACTTGAACTCCAGGTAAAGTCCATTTTAAAAAGCTTTCCACTTAGCGGCCGGGCTGGCCTGTCTCGTCGGTCCGGATAGGAGGTACCGGTTTCAAAATGCCTTATCCGGTACCTCCTAACTTCTTTTTAGGCACTCTTTCACCTTCCAGTAGGTTTTCTCCCCTTTCTCCCAAGTAATTTGGCCAAAGTATTGCAAATGCACATTTTTCATACCGCAATTCCACCACGCTTTCAATACGGTAAAAACTACCTATAGGTACCCGTGAATTCCCAGGGATACCTACCGTAGGAATCGGCTACTACGGGTTAACGAATTTCGTCATGATCTACTCAATGGACTTTATGACTACAGATTTTATCGGTGGATTCAAATATCTTGCACCAGGAATCTTGGGCATAACCAAAGAAAGGAATTCAATATGAAGCATCACAAGTCAGTTAAACCAGCTTCACTAATTAAGGCATCAGCAATTCTCGCACTAGGTGTGGGATTAAATGCCTGTTCGTCTGGATCAAATACATCCAGTGGGACATCAACTACTCAAGGACAGCAAACTCAAGCTATAAGTGTCACTTTCCAAGCCGCCACTTTTCAAGGACAGAGCGGCCAGCCACAGTTTTCACCCAGTGATCTAAACATCAAAAAAGGCGCCAAAGTAACCCTTGCAATTGTTAGCACTGATACCGGAAATGCTCCGCTTCCAACTGGTCTTAC
>JAJYDO010000040.1 GCA_021777355.1 Actinomycetes bacterium
CAGCACCCAAGTCAAATCAGCCTATGGGACTAAGGTGGCCAGTCGAGAGAACAAACTCATGGTTATCAAACTTCGGTCAACTACGCAGGAATACCGATCGCAAGAAGATCCATCGCATTTCTCAACTAGCTCTTGCAGTCGTTTTCATACTTGCAGCGAAGCTAATCGACTGGAAGAATCGCTGGTCATCACTATAGCTACCTATCCGCTAGGCCTCTTAAGTTATTGCCGAGAAATTTATTTGAGTTTGCTCCACTGCGTCTAGATTATTGGCTGGACCAATAAAGCCATACTTGTATCTGCATTCTTGACTATTTTTGTCGTAAATTTGATAAATTAGCGCTCTTTTAAGCAAAATAAGTTCCAGATTTATCGAATATTTTGTAACAAATTTACGTGAGAATCGATACCAGATTCATTTTCATTAATTGATTGCAATTTTGTGCAATAATTAGAAATTTTTTTGCAAAATAATATTTAAAATATATCAATTCATTGGCGCTGCATTATGTAGGCTATATATGAATGACCAAGCCTAAGGGAGGAACGCCCAGCATAATCAGCACTAGCCAAGGTGAACAGATGGCTTTTCTGGAGAGATCAGATGAGTTTATTCGGGCCGTAGCAGCAAGTTTCGATGCTTACTTGGAAATTGACCGAAATGGAAAGATCTGTGAGTTTTCTAGAAGGGCGGAGCAGTTATTGCTTCGAGACCGGTCCGAAGTGGTTGGGAGAGAGTTTTCAGTTCTTGCACCAAATGAAGATCTTGACTTGATTTCAAATAATGGGTCGGAGAGTTTTGCCAACTTTGAGTGGCAGCATCTAATTGAGATGGGACCAAGAGGACCTATATCGCTAACTAAAGAATACGTTTTAGTTGATTCCCAGAACAAAGAGCTATTATGCGAAGTTGTTTCTTTTGTGGTTCCTGGTGAGCCAAGCAGCAGAGTCGCTATTTGGATTCGTGACATATCTGATATTAGGAGGAATGAAGAGGCATTGGCCGCTTCATTCCTCCATGACCCCCTGACAAATCTTCCGAGCAGAACTATGTTCACATATCAGTTGTCATATGCCCTTGTGCGCCACCAAGATATTCCGGGAAGGGTAGCAGTTTTGCTCTGTGATGTGGACAGATTTAAGGGGCTAAATGACTCTTTGGGCCATGATGCAGGTGATGAAGCGTTAGTGGCCTTAGCTCAGCGCTTGAAGTCAATTGTAAGGCCAAAAGACGTTGTAGCAAGATTTGGGGGAGACGAGTTTTTGATTCTCTGTGAAGGTCCCTTAGCCGGGGCCACGGCAACCCATTTAGCAAAACGCATTTCGGAAATATTGAGTCAACCTATGGCCGTAAAGGGCCAAGATGTTTACGCATCTGTTTCAATTGGGATTGCAACTTCTTCGACCAATGCCTCCGATGCCGCAGCTTTGATATCAAATGCTGACTCGGCAATGTATTTGGCAAAACGCAGAGGTGGCAACAGGTATGCCATGTTTAACGACTCGTTGCGAACTGAAGTAGTCACCAGGACATCTCTAGAAAATTCACTTCATCGCGCCTTAGAGAGAGACGAGTTGGTTGTTTATTTCCAACCGGTAGTAAATCTCAACTCATTAAAAGTGGTGGGTGTTGAAGCGCTTGTGAGGTGGAATCATCCCGATCAAGGTCTGATGGCTCCAGATAGCTTTATTCCAACTGCCGAAGAAACTGGTCTTATTGTGCCGATAGGAGCATGGGTACTTAACTGTGCGTGTCAGACCATGGAGTCTTGGAATCAGGGTAGCCAGGGAAGTAATCATGATGAGATTCCTTGCGAACCCTTCGCCTACACGCCCGGCAGCGGAGGGTTGGTAGAGGTAAACTTGTCTGGGCGCCAGATTGGGGATCCTGATATAGTGGCCACTGTTGCAGAAGCAATAAATAAGTCATCCATGCGTCCTGATCAGTTAGTTTTAGAGATTACCGAAAGCACCTTAATGGATGACCCAGAAGCTGCCTTAAGCGTTTTAGAGGATTTGAAAACTCTAGGAGTTAAATTAGCGGTCGATGATTTCGGTACTGGGTTTTCTTCACTCGCATATCTTCATAAGTTCCCAATTGATGTTTTGAAGGTTGATAAATCATTTGTAATGGAGATGGGAAATCGGGATGAAGATACGGCCATCGTAAGAGCTGTAATTGATTTAGGTCACACATTGGGCTTGGAGATAGTTGCCGAAGGAGTGGAAACTTCAAATCAGATGGAGATCCTTCAGTCGCTGGGATGCGACATGGCACAGGGCTATCTTTTCTCGCACCCACTTCCCGCATCTTCTCTTTTGGTATTGGAAAATAGTTGACAATTTCGATTAGTTTTCCTGACAAGTTTAGATTCGTTAAGCAACATTTGAATTGATTAGTTACTAAAGCCTTTAACTGACGAATTATTGACAGACATTGCAGGTTTTATAACGCTTGGATTCCACTTACAATTGTTATCCGACCGATACCTGCAAGGCTTCTCAGGAAAAGGCCTTTGAAATGTGGGATACAAGTATTTCGCTAATTTTGTCAAAATAATGAAGTAAGGATTTGTCTTTCATTCGAGTTTGCCAGTTGATTGTTGTTTAGTCGGAAGTAAATTTAGGCGTGGCTTTTGGTTATTGAATCTGAGTGAGTTTTTCTCATAAGCCAAAAGCAGGGTTTCATTCCTGGTTGGGTGGATTTTTTAGATCGGTGAAAAATTCTAGAAGAGTCCAGAAGGTATTGTAAGTTTGATCAAAAGTAATGACGCAAATTGTTTAATTAAATGTTGGTCAAAATTAATCTGAGAATTTGATTCCCATAAAAAGATCCGACATATTTCCAAATGGCAACCAGGTTGGATCTAATAATATGTCTACGTCTTGAATTGATCACTTCGTCTTATTGCTCTTGTACCAATCTCTCCAGATAATACGGTGAACTGGAACATACTCAGGAATTCTCCGCAATCCAGGAATCATAGGCAGAAGCAACAGTCCCGCACTTACTATAAGCATCGTCGTCATCACCAGTGCATCGGCGTTAGTGGAAGTATTGTAAGGGGGAATCTGATACCAAAATGTGTAAAGCCAGAGCCAAGCTTGACCCGGCCAGTTGCCCGTTTCATTCATCATTCCCCATTGCGTGCCTAAAAGGTGCTTATTCTGGGCAAGGCCGCTTAAGTAGGTGCCATCTGCGAGAAAAAGAAGAGGCTTGGTATAGTCCGTTCCATAGAAGTGAGAGTTTCCAGTGAGGGAGGCATCGAGTGCTCCCGAGTTGGCCATTAGGAGAAGTTCACTCATCATTTCGCCAACCGGTCCATATTTTCCACTTGGAACTAGCAACTTTGAGCCATTAGCTGTAGCTTTTGCCAGTGCAGCGGAATAGTTAGAGGTCCAATCTTCTCGTTCTTTGCTAGTAGCACTATTCCAACTTGCTAGGGATTGTGACAATATTGGGACACTCGATGCCACCTGTGAAAGTGGAGATAGGACAAAATCCTGTGCTGAATTAACAGGGATTCGCTGACCGGCCCACTTTTGAGGAGCAAATGGTCCAACATGTTGTTGAGCGCTTGTTCCTGAATTGTAGGGAGGTCCATACTGGCTTGATGGTGAAGTTCCGTCAAGTTCTGAAAGGGCTGTAGTGACAAAGTCCAATGGATCGCTCATTGCCCACTGCTTTATCGTGACGGCTGATTCATCCGGAGATGAAAAAATAACTGCAAGTAGCGTGGTTAGTATTGCCACTACCAAGAAGGCAATAGTTGCCTCTTTTATTAAGTCGTATGGAACCTTGGGTCCGCTATAGGGAATGGAGTCCCTCTTTTGACGAGTCTTATACTTTTCTCGACCAACGCTCACTTCTTATCACCACTGTATTCATTGGCCACATCTAAAATTTCATTGCGCTTTTTTGGAAGTGGGGGAACAATTCCTTTCACTCTGACCATCAAGATGTGCAGAACTACGATTATAACCACTGTTGCAGGAAGAATTGCAATATGGAATGCCAACATCTGGCCAAAGTTAAGGGGATTAAAGTATGCACCTACTCCCGTTGAATTTAAGCCATCTTTGGCTTGGGTGGAAATCCATTGCGAGTCAAAATTTAGTTGTGAAACGTAACCTGTAAAGGCAGCGCCAATTGAGGCTAAAAACGCGATCACCCCGGTCATCCAAGTTAATGTCCTCCCGCCTCTCCAAGCGGCCATGAAGAATTTTGTCCATAGGTGAATTACCATAAAGAAGAAAAACAGTTCGACACTCCACAAGTGAAGCGAGTTTACAAAGCGGCCAATGGAAGAAACGTGCCACCAAGACGGACCACTTAAAGCCAATACTGTCCCGGAAATTATGACAACGCTGAGTGCGGAAATAGTCAGAATCCCGAAAGTATATGCCCATGACGTTAAATAGGCGGGCTGTGTATCGGGAAGTAGTTTTTCTGGAGGAAGTTTTTCAACAACCAAAGTTCTGACTTTGGCTGTCCATTGATCTGAAAGATTATCGTCTTTCTCTGACCGTGTCACAGATCATCACCACCAGCCGAAGTGTCCGATATAACTTGACCATCTTTGGCAACTTCCTTGTTTGGCTCTATTATTTTATGTTTTCGTGTTGGAGAGGGAAGTGCGATTGCAATGATGAATACCAAAAACATCAGCACAATAACCATCAAATTTGAATAAGTAATCAGGAACCATCCATAGTGAAGAACCTTAGAATTTCCATTAAGGTTTACCATCGCTCCAAGCGCTGAGAAATTCAAACTAGAAACCTTTCGGTAGTGGGACTAAACCGTTGACATAGTCTTTACGGCTTTTCCTCCTATATTAGTTTGATTTATTCCCAAACCTGCGTAATGAGCCTGTTGCAGTGCATTTGCAATAAGTTCGAGAAAAGTTCTGACGCTGGCTTCGGCGATCCTATGTAGCAGTGCAGCATCCACTTTTCTCCCTATGGGCCCAAGCGGGGCATCATAGGTGCCTAGGAAAACCAGCTGAGTTTTGTCAGGGCCGAAAGGCGCGATCTCTAAATCAGCCTGCATTTTAGGAAACAACTCCTTTACTCCGGTTGCGCTCCATGAGACTGGGATTACTAAAACGTCCCCTCGCGTCCGCGGGGTTGAAACTTCAATTTCCACTCTCTTTTTAAGAGAAACTGACTTAATTCCAGCACCAAGCGACACGATTAGCTTGTCTTCAACTTGATTTGCTGCGTTTACCGCACTTGCCAGCCATTTGGTTGGTTCTGCGATCAGCCTTTGCCGTACTTCAAAAGCTGGCGCATCGGTGAAAGTGAAGTCATGTACGAACACGTTTACATTAGACAGGGGAAAACTAGCTTTTTCTAGGGACTTTGGTCACTTGGCCCCTGGTGTTTGGAGGCCCAAACTGCAGCCTCGGTTCTCCTGGCGAAGCCCATTTTCGCCAATAGTGAGGATACATAATTTTTCACTGTCTTCTCTGCCAAAAAAAGTGTTTCTCCAATTTGTCGATTTGTAAGTCCCTCGGCAAGCAAAAAAAGCACTCTTTGCTCTTGCTCGGTTAACCTGTCGAGCAATGGATCCTTTGACGGTGTTTTTACTCTTTCCCGTGCTCTGGATATATCTGCCTCTTTCAACAAAGACACTCCATTAGCAACCGTGATTACTGATCCTGCCAGGTCAGAGCCTTTAATCTGCTTGGCAACAAAACCCATTGCACCCGCCATTACCGCAGCCAGAAGTGCATCATCATCGGCAAATGAAGTGAGAATCAGGCAGTTAAGAGACGGGTAGGTGACTTTTAGCTCTCGACAGAGCGAGATGCCGTCGCCGTCGGGAAGGGCTAAATCAAGCACCGCTACGTCGGGGTTGCAAAGAGGAATTCGATTCCTCGCTTCTTCTACAGTTCCGGCCTCACCGACTACTTTGAGTAGGTCAGTAGATTCAAGAAGATCTGCTACGCCTCTCCTGACGATCTCATGGTCATCAAGGAGAAATACTCTTTTCTTATTGTTGGAATCTTCAGTCATTTACCATCCATTTCACTTCCGTTCCACCTTCTTCAACTTTGTTGATAGAAAATTCTCCTCCTAAAATCGCGGCTCTTTCAGCAACGTTATTGAGACCAAACCCTTTGTTTTTAGCTCTTGGGCTGTATCCTAGCCCGTTATCGGTAATTTTAAGCACTAATGGTTTGTCAAAGTTGATTTCAACCCAAACCCGGTCAGCCTTGGCATGCTTGGTTACATTCGTCAGGAGTTCTCTCGTTGTTGCCATTAAATGCTCCTTTGTCTTGGCCGAAAGCAGCCCATCTTGGCTGCCCGTGATATTAATTTCCACGTCAAGACCGGCATTGCCGGCAATCTCATCTATTAGTGAGGTGATCTCGGTCCGGAAGTTTCCTGGATTATCTTTGGAGGATAGTTGTTGCATGGCGAAAATGGTTGAACGAATTTCCCTGATGGTTTCGTCAAGGTCTGTTACTATTTGGTTTATCCTTTCAGCAGCTTTTGGGGGAGAAACGCTGTTGGCAAGTGCCTGGAGGGCAAGTCCGTCTGCAAACAGCCTTTGAATGACAGTGTCATGCAAGTCTCTAGCAATTCGCTCCCGATCTTCAACAAGAACAAGTCCCCGAAGTCTTCTATGAAGTCTTGCCTTTTCGACTGCTAAACCGGCAGCCTGAGCAAAAGAAAGTACTAAGTCTTCATCGCTTTGAGTAAAAGAGTCAGCCCCCTTTTTGTCGCATAGATAAAGATTGCCGAATATCTTATCGCCAACAAAAACAGGTACTCCAAGAAATGACTTCATAATCGGATGATGAGGCGGAAACCCGACACTTTTCTTATGTTTGGAAACATCGTCCAGTCTCATTGGCCTTGGATTAGCGGTCAGTAGACCTAAAACCCCTTTTCCGGTTGGCCTGGGTCCCATTTTTGACTCCTGTGCAGGAGTGAGGCCGGTAGTGACAAATTCAGACAAAGACTGTCGATCTTCACTTAATATCCCCAATGCCCCATAAGTTGCCCCGCTTAGTTCGGTTGCGGTAGTGACAATTTTATCCAATACGCTATGCAAGTCAAGTTCATCGCTCAAAAGCAACATTGCATCAATTAAGAGATGAAGATGTTCGGGATCATTGAGCTTTCGGTGGGACACAGGTAAATTCTACAAAAGCCAGGGGGTCTTAATACAATCTTCATATTTTCCTAAAGGAATGGCCATTTCTTCGTCTTATCTTCAGGAGATAGCCATCTTATTTGGCTACTGGAAAAAGGAGAAAATATACATGATATTAAGGAAAAAAGCCGCAATAGCTGCAATTTTCTTAATGGGATTAGGACTTAGCGCGTGTTCGGCAAACACAGCACCCAGTGCAGCGTCAAATCCCGTTTTGACAACTGTTGGCCAAAGTGTAACCACGCCTAGCACTACTACAGCTACGCAGCCCAATACGTCGGCCAGCGGAATTAATGACAATACTCTAAATCAAATTAACCAGCAGTTAAATAGTCTGGATCAATCGATGAGTCAAGCAAACCAAGACGTAACAAACCCACAAGGAGACAATTAAATGAATATTTTCAAGAAAGCAACTATAGCTTTGGCACTCAGTGCCTCAATTTTATCAGTCGGAGGATCAGCATTTGCTTCTACGACAAGCACCACAACTGCACCAACAGCATCTAAGCCCTCTTGCTCGACAGATTTTTCTCAAGCTAAATCACTCGTCCTTTCCGAACTTAACAACAGGGTTACAACGCTTCAATCCTTGGCTAAAGATGTGGGAAATGCAAAGTATCTAACATCAAATGATTCAAGTGCGCTTTCTTCAGAGATTACAAGTGAACTATCCGGAATTAACGGTCTGATTGCAAATGTAAATGGTGCGACTACATGCACTGAACTCAGATTGAATGCTTATTCCATGGTATTTACCTACAGAGTTTATTTGGTGATGGCACCGAAAACTCACCTCACAATATCGGCAGATGCAATTACTTCAATCTCGAATGAACTCTATAACCTAGAGCCGGAAATTCAAGCGGCAATCAATGCTGCTTCGGCAAATGGCAAAAATGTAGCTCAGGCTCAAAGTGCATTTGCAGACTTTCAAACCCAGGTAAGTTCAGCTCAGTCAGCCTCAAATGGAATGGATCAAACTCTATTGGCACAGACTCCTGCCGGATCACCGGGAAACTGGAACATCTTTGTATCCTCGAAAAACTCCCTGGAATCCGCAAGAGGTGAACTTCACCAAGCACGCAACGATTTAACAACAATAGTCAAGTCACTAGGAATTGGGTAGCTTTTAATCCAATTCCCTTAAGCTACTGGCAGCAATTAAACTGCCAGTAGCTTTTTAATTGACCAGAGCCGCTCCTTTGCTTGGCAACACTTTAATTACTTTCTCGCTTAGGCTTTCCTGAAGATCCAAACCAGCCTCGCCAAGCACTACAACCGATCCACCAAATCCGGCTCCAGTCAATCTTGCACCTAAAACACCCTTGATTAAATTTGCCCTTTCAACCAAATTATCCAGTATTGGGGTAGAGACTCTATAAAAGTTTGATAAAGACCAGTGGCTTTCAGTTAGCAGGCGTCCCGCTGAATTAAAGTCCTTGACAGAAAGTGCTTCTCCGAAACGAATAACTCTTTCATTTTCAGAAATTATGTGGGTGCATATGTTAATAAGTTCTATATTGCCAAGATCTGCAACTTTGTCTAATGATGTCTCGCGCAAGTCTCCAAGCATAGAAATTGCCTTTAGGGCACTCTCTTGGCGAGTGCCGTAATTTGAATGCTCCAACTGCCTAGTTTGTCCCGACTCTACTATAAAGATATCAATTTCGTCCGGAATTTCCACATAGGTGTATGAGAGGTCTCGAAAGTCAATTTGGACGCCGCAATGTTGCTTGCCGTTGACAATTGCCATCTGATCTAGCTTGCCACAAGGTACTCCTGTTGCAAGGTGTTCCACTTCTTGGGCAAATCCAACTAGGTCGTCAGTGTCCAATCCTAAAGCCATTGTAAGGGCTATGGCAAATGAAGCTGAGGAGGAAAGGCCGGATCCAATTGGAAGGCTTGATGTGATGGCACCTGTTCCACCCACGATTCCATCAGAAAGCGCAATTGTAGCGGCCACAAATCTGGCCCAAGAAGGTTCAACCTGGCGGACTTGAGACTTGTCAATATCTATTTTGATTTCGGCAGCCTGTTCTTGTGAATCCGAGCGAAACAAAATTGTATCTAAAGTATCGTCGAAATCAAAAGTGACTGTAGTTCCCAACTGAATTGCAATAGGGAGTGCAAGTCCGCCTGCATAATCAGTGTGATCTCCAATTAAATTAACTCTGCCCGGGGCAAATACAGATCTATTCATCAAGTGCAAACAACCAAGCTAAGACAAATTTCAAACTCAGAACCGGCTAATAAATAATGGTTACCGGTCCGCTTTAAATAGTAGCGCCCAGGGACCATCTTGTTCTACAGCTTCGATAACTGTTTCTCTTTCCAAGTCTATCTCTGGAGAAGTTTCTCCCCATGGATCAATGCTGAGAGTATAGGAATGTGAATTAATAGTAAGCGGCGTGGCGAAAGGGTCCTCAATGTCGAGAACTTCATTTGGGTTTCCCAGGGCAATTGTGTCGGCAAGCATTTGGAACTGCTTTTCCCCGTAGAGTTCCAAATCATCAGAGATTACTAGGTAGGATCCACTTCCCAATACCGTTGCTCTCAGAATCTCTCGCTCTTTTTCACTCATTACAATAGATGAGGGCCTAAGCAATAGACAGTCCGGGTCATTTATAAACACCCTTCTATGCAAAGGAGATCTGAGAAGGGATGCTGTAATAGCATTCTTGGCGGCCGGAGAAGATTCTTCGAAACCTCCGACTGAACCCATGGGCGAATAAAATGGTGCAGTATCAGGGGATACGCGCATTGCATCAACTAGTCCGACCGCGGGACCAAATGGGCATCCACACCCTAGTAAAAATGCATCATCACCAATTCCTTCACGAACAGCTTTTATCCCTTCATAAAGCGCCTGTGCCCTAGTCATCTCTTTGTCCCTAATCCTCGAACCTTCTAAGGTGGCCGAAAAGCAGAAATCTATTTTATGGTAATCAAAACCTTCTTCTTTTAGTTTGGAAAAAGTTTCCCGCAAGTAATCAAGAGCTCCTTCGTGGGTAGTGTCAAGAGCATATGTCCATCCACCCCAAGACATTGGGTTATATACTGCCTCCAAGAGCTTGTCTCCACCGGATGTTTTTGCTATCCATTCCGGATGATTTTCAATTAGCTTCGATTTTTCGCCTACCAGAAAAGGAGCCGTCCAGATACCTGCTATAAAGCCATTTTCCTTAATAACTTTTGCAATCTGCGGATACCTGTTGAGCCAGGATTCATTGGGTTCAAGCCAATCGCCGATTTGAGATTGGTAGCCATCGTCTAGCTGGATAAGGTCTATCTTCCTTCCTTTTGAGAGATCTATAGCCTTGTCGATCATCTCTGGTTTAATTTCTGCAAAGTACTGATACCAACTGCACCAGCCAACTGGAGAGTACGAATTAGCTCTAGCATTACAGTGTTGCCCCCATAATGTGGCCAGTTCAGAGAAAAGTTGGCCAGCTCTTCCTTTTCCGAACCAAAGAGGGGAGAGCGACCGATTTTCGGAATCTGCCAGTTCGATGTCATCTAGAAGCGAGCGAGCCCCAATATGTGAATCATCTAAGTCAAAAGTTCCCAAGTGTTTTCTGCCGTCTAGGAACACCATAGCAATGTCGTTATCTTGGCACCTGGCAATTAAGTATTGATCAATACCCGGCTGGCTTTTTATGGAGTGAATATCTGCGAAATTTGTGCCGAGCATAAATGGAGCTTGAGAAAGCCTCGCTTCATTGACGGCTCCAGGCGCGGTCCTGAGCACAGGCGACCAACTTTGGTATCCGTTCTCAATTACTTTTTTAACTTTTGACTCAAATCGAATTGAAACGTGCCTGACTCTTACGGGCGCCCCTGTGTTGTTGGCTACATTCAGGTCTATTTTTGTGCCACTTCCCAATTTGGAAGAACTCAAGTGAAAGGTAATTCCCCTGGGACTAGTAATCTCTCCTAAGGAAAAATCAATAGATTCCGAAATAATGTCGGAGTTGTGTGCCCGATATTTAATTTCTATCGTTTCAGGTTGCATTTTTACTCTTTCGATAGGTAATTTCTAAAGTTTTCTATTAGGGATCGATACGCTCCTGCACTGTCATAACCCATAGAGTCTGTAGCAAGAATTTTGATGCCCCTTTCTCGATCAACTCCGAAGATTCCAAAACGCGGTTCGTAACTGCCCCACTCGTAGTTGTCTGCGAGTGTCCAGTGCCAATAACCTGTCACTCTCACGCCTTTTTCCATTACAGTTTTTAGAGCCTCTATATATTCTGCCATAAAGCGAGGTCTGTCCCAGCCGTCTTGGCGGCTCCAAGCTCTTCCATTTTTGACCCGGTTGCACAATCCATTTTCGACTATCCATAACTCGAGTTCGTTGTCACTGTTAGCCACACAGTATTTGACAAAAGTTTCCGGATCAGGTGGATCATCCCAAAGCAGCCTTCCTGGCGTCCAGTTTCTTCCCCCGGCACTCCTATGGCCCGGAATTCGAAAGTGACTTGAAGTAAGCGGGTTATAGAAATCAATCTGGATGACATCAATTGGTCTTTCTGATTCGCTCTTATATACTTGCTCGATCAAACCAGAATATACTTTTGTTGGCTTTAATAGAGAGGAGAGAGCTTTTCGCAAAAGGTTCTCCAGTTTATTTGGCTGGGGTATCACTTGGTAATATCTGGCTTTAGCCTCACTTAGATAATCCCCAAGGTCAGTTTTTTTCACCCCTTTTGACCTGGCTAACATTATGTCTGTAATTGCACGATCAAGTTCGTAAACCGAAAAACAGAAGTTATTGTAGCTGACTACTCCATTTGGCTGTATTTTTTTGATCTCATTGTAAGCCAACACATGGCCCGCCATCTGATTATCTAACGCACGGATAGAGTTCGAAACTTTTCCTTGCGTGCCGGGTGGAAACATTCCCATGAAGTAAGACATAGTCGCGAAAATGTTTGGCTCATTTAGCGTCACCCAATACTTGACTCTATCTCCAAACCTTGAAACAACTTCCTTTGCCCACTTGGCATAAAGAGACGGCATTTTCTCGCTGAGCCAAGGGCTGGTTCCAAGGTATGCAGGCGTAGTGAAATGCATGAGACTCACCAGAGGGATAAGACCTCTAGAAATGCAAGCGTCCAAAATTTTCGCATAGTGAGTAAATGCCGCCTCGTCATAAATTCCCTGTTTTGGCTCACACCTAGCCCATTCAATAGATAACCGGAAAGAATTGCACCCTGCCGATACCACTCTATCGAGATGGGCCTCGTAATCATTCCAGAAATTAACTGCCACACCCGAAGGTTCAACTTTTCCTAACGCTTCCCATTCGCACCAGTTATTAGCTGGTTCGCCCGAACCGTTGTAGCCACCCTCGATCTGAAATCCTGCTGTAGCTATTCCAAAAATAAAACTGTCTCTCAAATTATTCTCGCTCATCATCATTAGCTAGTGTTACCCATTTTTTAACCCATAACTGCCATTTTTATAAAAAGCCAAGTAGAAAGGGTAGTTTTACTGAAAAAGGCGTATCCGGACGCGGCGCAAATGGAAAAATATAGTTTTCGCCTTGACCCGCAGAGGTTTTTAGGTTAAAAGTCGGTAATGGCATCTATACCGGTTAAAGACATGATCTTCGAAGTTGATATTCAAGGTCGTAAAGACGATCCTCCAATTGTGCTCATTGCGGGCTTGGCAGGACAGCTGACAAGTTGGAGGGAGGAATTTGTCAAGGAACTGGCTTCAAAAGACTTCTGTGTTATTAGATTTGACAATCGCGATGCCGGCCTTTCAAGCCGAGTAACCGAACCAAGACATGATCATGCCAAGGTGCCCGAATCGGTAAGAATACTAAATGAAAGCGCTACGTATACCATTTTTGATATGGCCGGTGACCTCGATAATTTATTGGATCAACTCGGGATTAAGAGTGCTCATATAGTAGGGATGTCAATGGGCGGCATGATTGCTCAGGCTTTTGCCATTAACCATCCGGAAAAGGTCAGGTCACTTTGCTCAATCATGTCGACGAATGGCGCTCAGGGTGTCGGCATGCCAAGCGAACTAGGTCTCCAAGTAGTTTTAAAGCCGCCGCCCCAAGGGCGAGAGGCGATTATCGAGCACGAACTTGAGAACTATAAGACTCTTTCGTCTCCCGGATTTCCTTTTGACGAGCAAAAGGCCCGTCGTTATTTAGAGGCGCAGTATGACCGAAATTACGATATGGAAGGTGCGGCTAGGCAACTCTTTGCCATACTTGCCACAGGCGATCGATCGGAAGAACTAAATAAGATAAGTTGTCCAACTTTAGTTATCCACGGCGATGCAGATCCTTTAGTCGACGTGAGCGGCGGCATTGCCACAAAGGAAGCCATCCCAGGCGCAAAGCTTCAAATAATTGCCGGCATGGGCCACGAAATCCCAGAAGCACTATTTCCTGAGATAGCGGAGTTAATTTCACAAAATGCCAATGAGAACAGGAGCTAAAAATGAAAGGCCCACTTAAAGGGAAAGTTGTAATTGAGATTGCAGGTATTGGGCCGGGGCCCTTTTGTGCAATGATGCTCGCAGATATGGGCGCTACCGTAATTAGAGTTGACCGGAAATCAGCAGTTTCTAAAGATGCAGTTAAAGGAGCGAGTGGATTTGCTGCAAGCGATGTAATGAACAGGGGGCGAAAAAGTATAGGAGTGGATCTGAAATCATCAAAAGGTGCCGAGGTGGTGCTTAGATTGACAGAGCGCGCCGATGTACTTATTGAAGGTTTTAGGCCTGGCGTGGCAGAAAGACTCGGAATCGGACCCGAAGATGCCATGAGGAGAAATCCAAAACTAATATATGGTCGAATGACTGGATGGGGTCAAGACGGCCCCTATGCCAGCCAAGCCGGACACGATATTAACTACATTGCCATCTCCGGTGCCCTTGGGGCAATTGGTCGTAAAGGGGAACCACCGGTACCTCCGTTAAACTTAGTTGGGGATTTTGGCGGAGGGGGACTAATGCTTGCTTTTGGCGTTGCATGCGCATTAGTTGAGTCAGAGACAAGCGGAAAAGGACAGATTATTGATGCCGCCATGGTGGACGGATCCGCACTTTTAACGACATTTATATATGGTCTTAAAGCCGGAGGATTTTGGAACGAAGGCAGGGGGGAAAATCTCTTGGACACTGGAGCTCACTTCTATGAGGTATACGAGACAAAGGACCACAAGTACCTTTCAGTTGGTTCAATTGAGCCTCAGTTTTATGCCGAACTCAAAAGAATCGCGTCGTTAGAGGAAAAAGACTTTGCAAATCAAATGGATCGAAACAATTGGCCGGAGATGAAAGTAAAGCTCGCTGCAATTATTAAAACCAAAACCCGGGACGAGTGGGCAACACTTTTCCAAGGAAGTGATGCGTGCGTGGCACCGGTATTGGATTTCGATGAGGCTAGAGAAAACGAACATATGAAAGCTAGGGGAGTATTTGTCGAATCTGCCGGGATAGTCCAACCAAGTCCAGCCCCCCGATTTTCCAGAACACCGGGGGACATTTCAATGCCTCCACCAGCACCTGGACAGCACAGCACATTGGTGTTAGAAGAGTTCGGTTTTGGCGAAAAGGAAATTGAGGAGCTAAAAGCAACAAATATCGTGGCTTGATTCGTCTACGATATTAGATGTGTCTAGTACGAGCTATTGGCTCTTGACTCTGGGATGTCCTAAAAATCAGGTAGATTCAGACAAATTAGAGGGCCTATTGCATTCAAAGGGATTCAAAGAATCCGAAAATCTTGAAACTGCCGACTTATTGGTGGTTAACACCTGCGCCTTTATTGAAGTTGCCAGAGAAGAATCAATTGAAGCAATATTAGAACTTGCCGCCAGAAAAGCGCCAAATTCCAAGTTAGCTGTTACGGGATGTTTAGCCGAGCGCTATGGATCTGAACTTAAAAAAGAGATGCCTGAGATTGATGTTGTTGCAGGCTTTGGCGAGGACTTTACTACTGTGTTGAAGCCAAGTGGCATTACCGCAGTCAATATGCCAACAAGAAGAATTGCTAAAGCCGGAGATATTAAGCTTCCGAAATTTGATCTTGAATATCTTAAGAGGCCAAAATCCAGAGAGCCGTGGAGCTATATAAAAGTAGCGGAAGGCTGTGATCGAAAATGTGGGTTTTGTGCAATTCCATCTTTTAGGGGAAAGCAGAGATCTAGGACTCTGGAATCGGTAATTCAAGAGGTAGAATCGCTTGAAATTAAAGAGGCGGTACTAGTCGCACAGGATTTAGCTTCATACGGAAGAGATATCGGAATTGATGACGGAATAAATAAATTGATTGTCGAGGTTGCTGGCAAAGTTGATTGGGTGAGGCTTCTTTACCTCTATCCATCTTCTCTGAATGATCGACTTATCGAGTCAGTTATTGGCACAGGAATTCCATATTTTGATCTTTCGCTGCAGCATGTATCGGCGCCCTTGGTTAAAAAGATGCGTAGATATGGAAGTTACGAGATATTTTCTAAAAAGATTGAAAAGATTAGAGAACTTGAACCCAATGCTGTTATGCGGTCATCATTCTTAATTGGATACCCCGGGGAAACGGAATCTGACCACGATGAACTTTTACGTTTTATCGAAGAAATGCAGCTTGACTGGATAGGATTTTTTACCTTCTCAGCCGAAGAGGGGACCTATGCTTTAAGTCTGGAAAATACTGTTCCAAAGTCGCTTGCTAGAGAGCGACTTTTGGAAGCCTCATTGCTCCAGGACTCAATAACAGCGAGGAAAAGAGAGGAACTAGTGGGTTCAACAATAGAAGTTCTAGTTGATTCGAGCTCGACCGGGCGCTCATTTAGAGAGGCCCCGGAAATCGACGGAGTGGTGATGATTAATGGAATTTCCGATTTTGGATCTGGCTCGGATTTAACTATAGATAGCCTACCGATGCCTGCTAATCCTATGGTTACGCCAAAAGACTTCGTCGGTGAGATTTTTCAGGTTGAGGTGGTCTCAAGTATGGGACCTGATCTTGAAGCCAAGGTGGTTTCTTCCAGGGATGAATATTGAGCGCAGATCAATCAAATTTTGGACCTTCGGCAATACTGACTCCGGCCAACCTATTAACCTTGGGCAGAATAGCCGCCGCACCTGTTGTTGTTGTATTGTTTCTTCACCCAGGCCCTTCGTGGATTCTTGTTGGACTATGGTTTGTAGTTTCGGTGTCAGACGGTATTGACGGCTGGGTGGCTCGCAAGATGGGAGCTACCAGATCAGGGGCCTTTTTAGATCCATTGGCTGATAAAGTTGCCGTGCTTGCTGCTTTCTCAGTATTGGTGTATCAGAGCAGAATATCTTGGATACCTGTGGCAATAGTTGCCCTAAGAGAGATTGCCATGAGTTTTTACCGTTCATATGCTGCAAGGAGAGGAGTATCTATTCCGGCGAGAAAAACCGCAAAGGCAAAGACTTTTGTTCAAGACAGCGCGATTGGACTTGCCTGTTTGCCGGTATTGGTGCATCATAACATTGTTATTGTCGTGGCACTGTGGTTAGCCGTTGCCCTCACTGTGTTTACTGGAGTTCAATATCTCCTTGACGGAAAAAAAGTAATGGATCTGAGAGTTAAATGAGGGTAGAAGTTGTAACGATTGGAACTGAACTTCTTCTTGGCCAAATCGTGGATACTAATGCCGCATGGCTCGCCACGAAGCTGGCCGAAAGCGGATTCGACTGCTACTTCCGTTCAACAGTCGGGGACAACCATCGAAGAATAGTCCAAGTGATAAGGGAAGCTCTGGCCAGGAACGATGCTGTAGTAATAACAGGGGGACTTGGTCCAACCCAAGATGATATTTCCAGGCAAGCAATTGCTGAGGTGATGAACGTTGAACTTGTCAGGGATGAAGACATTTTGGAAAAGATCAAAACAATGTTTGCTTCAAGACAGCGTGAAATGCCTGAATCAAATGCTCTTCAGGCTGATGTGCCTAGAGGAGCCACACCGATATTGCAAAAACTTGGTACCGCTCCGGGCCTAATTTGTCCTGTAGGGAATAGAGTTATCTATGCTCTTCCTGGAGTTCCTCATGAAATGAAGGAAATGTTCGAAAGAGCGGTTATTCCGGATTTGCACAAGCGCAGCGGTGAGTCTCAGGTTATTGTTAGCCGCAATTTGGCTACCTGGGGACTTTCCGAGTCGGCGTTGGCTGACATACTTCATGCCCATATTGAAGAACTCGATGCCAGAAGGGAATGCAATCCAAGCGTGCCAACGTTGGCATACCAAGCGAGCGGGAAAGACGGAATAAAGATTCGAATAGCCTCAAAAGGTCTTAAGAGAAGTGATGATCCCATATTGGCTTTAGAAGCTGAGGAAAATTTTTTAAAAGAGCTGATCGGAGATCATATTTTCTCGACTGACGGCAATTCAATGGAACAGGTAGTGGCAAATCTTATCGAAGGGAAAAGAATGACTCTTGCAACTGCTGAGTCTCTGACCGGAGGGCTTCTATCCTCAAGGCTTATCAATGTTCAAGGTGCAAGCAATTGGTTTCGGGGAGGAATAGTAACTTACCAAAGCGAAGTTAAATTCGAACAACTTGGAGTTGAACGAGGGCCGGTAATTTCTGCTAAAACCGCGTTCGAAATGGCAAGGGGGGTGCGCGAGAAGTTTAAGTCGGACATCGGGATTGGAATCACGGGGGTAGCAGGTCCTGATGAACAAGAGGGAAATCCCGCAGGAACAGTATGGATTTCAGTCGTTATCGGTGATGACCAGGCAAAAGCAGACTCCCAAGATGTGGAGAATGACAGAATTGCCGTTCTCGTTCATCTGGCTGGCGGGAGGAACCAGATACGTGAAATGGCGGCCATGTCGGCTTTGGACATGCTGCGCCGCTGGTTAATTTCTATTTAACCAGCCAGTGGCGGCACTTTAAGATGATCCACTCGCCCCAAGTTGCATAGGTGTAATTTGGGCTTGTTAGAACGTTGCATACTGGAAGTATTGACACCCTAGTAATTTGTTTTGGAGGTTTACTTGTCGTCTAGCTCCACCAGGAGTTTTGTGCATTTGCACACGCATACCGAGTTTTCTATGCTCGATGGCGCGGCGCGTATTTCTGACATTGTAGAAAAGGCTCTACGAGACGGGCAGCCTGCTATTGGGATAACTGATCACGGCAATATGTACGGTGTTCTGGATTTTTATAAAACCTGTGTTTCCAATGGAATAAAGCCAATAATTGGCACCGAAGCTTATATGGCTCAAGAATCTCGCTTCGACCGCCCAACTCGGCGTGGAAAACTCGACGATACCGGGGGAGAAGGTGAATCAGGTGAAAAGCTTTATTACCATCTCACCGTATTAGCCGAGACAACCCAAGGCTATAGGAATCTGATGAAACTGTCCTCAGATGCATTCCTGGAAGGTTATTACTATAAGCCGCGGATTGATTTTGAACTTTTGGAGAAATATCACGAGGGACTTATTGCGACCACAGGTTGCTTAGGGTCATTGGTATTGCAAGCCCTCCTAAAAGGCGACGAAGTCCAAGCTCTCAAAATTGCCGGCAGGCTGCAGGACATTTTCGGAAAAGAATCTTTATATGTGGAGTTACAGGACCACGGCATCAAAGAGCAGATCAGAACTAATCCTATGTTAATTGAGCTTTCAAAAAAATTAGGAGCGCCTCTCCTGGCAACAAACGACAGCCATTACTGTTCAAGGGAGGATTCAGAAGCCCACGATGCTTTACTTTGCGTACAAACCGGTTCAACTATCGACGATCCAAACAGATTCAAGTTTTCGGGAACCGAGCACTACTTAAAATCCGCATTGGAGATGCGTTCACTATTTAGCGAACTGCCCCAAGCTTGTGACTCTTCGCTTGAAATTGCAGATAGAGCCAGTGTAAATATCGAACTGGGAAAACCGAGTCTGCCGAGATTTCCCGTCCCTAAAGAGTTCCAAGGAGAAAGCGCTGAACAGAGTGCTGCGAACTACCTCAGATTTTTAACAGAAAATGGAGCAAAAGAGCGATACGGTGATCCATTGGCGCCAAATGTAAAAGAGAGGATCGAATATGAACTCCGGATCATCTCAGATATGGGTTTTGCGGCTTATTTCTTGGTGGTTTGGGACTTAATTAGATTTGCGCGGGAAAATCGAATCAGAGTCGGCCCTGGGAGGGGCTCTGCCGCTGGATGCTGCGTGGCATATTGCTTAAAAATTGTAGACCTCGACCCAATTAGGTACGACTTGCTCTTTGAGAGATTTCTTAATCCCGGTCGTAAGCAGATGCCCGATATTGACATGGACTTCGATGAGCGCTACCGCTCGGACATGATCAAATATGCTGCGGAAAAATATGGCTCTGATCACGTGGCTCAAATTGTAACTTTTTCAACAATAAAGGCAAGAGCCGCTGTGCGAGATGCTGCCAGAGTGCTTGGACTTCCATACGGTCTGGGAGACAAAGTGGCAAAAGCAATGCCGCCGCTAGTAATGGGGCGCGATACGCCTTTAAGCGCGTGTCTGACAAAGACTGAAGGCTTTGAAGACGGATTCAAAGCAGCCGGCGATTTAAGAGAAATGTATGAACATGAAAGCGATGCAAGAAGAGTTATTGAAGTTGCCAAAGGGCTGGAAGGCCTAAGACGCCAAGATGGCATACATGCCGCCGCCGTTGTTATTACTGATGAGCCCTTGGTTGAGTACCTTCCCATTCAGAGAAAACCCGAAGCTGGGGGCGATCCAAATGAAGCTCCGATAGTTACTCAGTATGAGATGCACGGGGTTGAAGACTTGGGTCTATTGAAAATGGACTTTTTAGGCTTAAGAAATCTTAGCGTCATCGAAAGAGCTCTTGATCTGATCGAGGATTCTACTGGTGAAAGACCAGATATTGACCGAATCGACTTAAAAGATGAGGCTACTTTGGCGATGCTCCGAAAAGGCGACTCGATTGGAGTGTTTCAGTTAGAAGGCGGACCCATGAGAGCCCTCATGCGCCAACTGGCACCAACATCTTTTGATGACATTGCGGCACTGGTTGCCCTTTATCGACCCGGTCCCATGGCTGCCAATATGCACAAAGACTATGCAGATCGAAAAAATGGGAGACAGGCCGTAACATATCTGCACGAAGATTTAAGTGAAATTCTAAAAGATACCTATGGTCTTATGATTTATCAAGAATCAGTGATGCGTGTGGCGCAACACTTTGCCGGATATTCACTTGAAGAAGCTGACAACCTTCGCAAAGCATGCGGAAAGAAGATTCGTGCACTTATCCAAGCAGAACGAGAAAAATTCGTCAAGGGTTGTGAGGACAGTGGATACGGTGCGAAGCTCGGCACCGAGCTATTTGACCAGATTGAGCCATTTGCAGATTATGCTTTTAATAAAAGTCACTCCTATGGATACGGGCTAATTGCCTATCAAACTGCCTGGTTAAAAGCTCACTTCCCGGTCCAATATTTGGCTGCGCTTTTAACTTCAGTTAAAGGTGACAAGGATAAGTCAGCAATTTACCTTAGCGAATGCAGAAACCAGGGTATAAATGTAGCGGTTCCGGATATAAACGGATCATCCTCAGATTTCACACCTATTTTCCACGATGGAAAACGAGAAATTCTGTTTGGTCTATCTGCCGTAAGAAATGTCGGTGAAGGCCTAGTGGAAAAAATATCTGCAGAGCGTTTTGCAAACGGCTTCTTTAAAGACTTTTTTGATTTCTGCTGGAGGGTAGATACCGGGGTGCTGAACAAGCGGACAATTGAATCGCTCATCAAGGCGGGAGCATTTGATTCTCTTGGGTATAAACGACAAGGTCTTTGTTTTGTCTACGAGGAGATTATCGATCGGATTTTGGCTAAGAGAAAAGAGAGAGAACAAGGCGTAATTTCATTGTTTGATGCCCACGTTGATTCTCCGACACCTTCTTATGACAATGTCGGCATACTTATCCCCAACCAGGAATTCGACAAGCATTCCTTGCTTGCTTTTGAAAAAGAGATGCTGGGACTTTATGTCAGTGACCATCCGCTAATTGGGTTGGAAGATGCACTTAGTCTTCATTGTGATTTAACACTGGTCGAATTGCGGGAAGCCTGCATTGATGAACAGGGTGAAATACGCAGGGATTCCGGAGAACTTGCAGAGTGCAGAGTCGGAGGCGTAATTACTAATCTTTCGCGCAGGACTACTAAGCGCGGCGAAGTAATGGCATCTTTTGTACTGGAAGACTTGGAAACTGCAATAGAAGTTTTGGTTTTTCCAAAGGTTATGGCTGAAGTCAGTTCCTATTTGGGAGATGACTATGTAGTTTGTGTTAAGGGAAGGGTTGATCTTAGGGATAACGAAGTAAAAATAGTTGCTAGAGAGATTTCATTGCCGGATCTCACGGAATTTGTAAACGGCCAGATCCCCCTCACTTTGAGGCTTCCGGTCGAGAAGATGACTGAGGAAAAAATAGCGACTCTTTATGATGTCTTATCTCAATTTCCAGGAAAGACACCCGTGAGAATTCGGCTCGGTGAGAAGCTTGTCGAGTTACCAGAGTCGAACTGGATAAATTCAAAAGGCGGACTCTTGGCCGAACTTAGACTTCAATTCGGGGACCAAGTGATAGAACCCAGGAAAAACATGAACCTAAATTATGCATAATTATGCATGATAAGTGAGTAATATCCGTTTTCTTGGCTCTGGTGGATAATGGGTGGAGTTTTAACCTAAAATAGAGAAATGGCACTTTTAGTTGAGACGAAGGACGCCACCGCACTAAGTGACGGGGAGATCGCAGAGATGGCAGATTTGTCTGCTCATGGTCCTGCAGGTTTTGACGTCGGATATCTATCTAAGCAGCGTGACGAGTGGGTATTAGTCACGAAGTGCTATGACGGAAATAAGCTGCGGGGTTGGTCATTTTTCACGTTAGAAAGAATAGGCGGCACGCCCTGTCTCATAATCGGCGTGGCCAGCGTGGAAGCAAATTCCAAGTCTGAGTTGATCCTCAAACATGTATTGGGAGATCAGTACAGAAGGTCGGTATTGGCCTTTCCAGACGAAGACGTGTTGGTTGGTACCAGAATGATGGATTCGAAGGCATTTGCGGCGTTTCAAGGGCTGATAGACATTGTTCCGCGACCTACACACAAGCCAACTGGTGAGGAGAGGGCTTGGGGGAGAAGATTGGCTAAGCGTTTTGGCGGGGAGCACAGAATTGATGATCGAACCTTCGTTTTGACTGGAACCGGCGAAATTGACGGACTTCTGGATTTCAGGGGACCAAAAGTAGAAATTGATCCGGATATTGCGGCCCAGTTTGATTGCCTGGATGTTGATCGTAGAGATACTTTGGTTACATTCGGCTGGGCTACAGCTGAAGACCTAGCGGCTGGCAAACTTGGCCGGTAATAGTTATTTTTAGAAGACATCTCGTATGACAAATAAGACGGCAGTGGTGCTGGGGGCGGGGGGATTAGTTGGCCTTGGTTATCATGTCGGCACTATTAGGGCTTTGGAAGAAGTTGGGTTTGACTCTAGAGTTGCCGATCTCATAATTGGTACAAGTGCGGGAAGCATAATAGGCGCCTACCTGCGAAGAGGCATTTCAATGGAGGATCTTTGGGTATCCACCTTCGGGCCTGAAGGCGAAGGCATTCCAAATGTTTTATTCCCCACATTCCACACCCCGTTAGCTGGAATCCGACACGGTATCGGATCTGCATTTGTATTACTTCAAAGCGTTGGCAAGTTTTCCCTTCCTCCAATTCCAAAGAGAATGCAGGAGATGTTTCCAGGGGGAGTTGTGCAGATGGGCTCTGGGGCTTCGAGGCTTGAAAGAGACCTTGGGAGCAAGTGGCCCGATGAAAAGTTGTGGTTGGTAAGCCAAGATCTTCGAAGCGGGAAAAGAGTGGTAATTGGAAAAGATCCAATTTCGGAGATGTCGCTTCACAGAGCGGTTCGGGCCTCGGCTGCAATTCCGGGAATCTACCCGCCTGTTAAGTGCGGGGATATGAGCCTTGTCGATGGTGGCGCTAGTTCGACAACTCATATGGACTTGGCCATCCAAAAAGGAATTAAGCGCATAATTGTCATTGCGCCTATGGCCTACGATCCTGCTAAACCTCCTGCGGGTCCAAGTAAGGTGTTAAGAAGTTGGCCGATGAAAATGCTGATGAAAGAACTGGCTCTAGCCAAAAAAGCAGGAATTGAGACTCACCTTTTTCTTCCCAATGCGCAGATGGCAAGAATACAAGGCATAAATCTAATGCGGGCTGACGTCATGATTCCAATGGCCGAGGCAGCTTACCAAGAGGCCACTAAATATCTAGCTACCATAGACCTAGGATCAATGCCTGCGGCTTGATGCTTTTAGGATTTACTAGGTGGCTAAGGCAGAGACTTTTCGATGATTACAGGTCAGACTCGACTAGCAGGAGTAATTGGATTTCCAATTGCTCATTCGCTGTCTCCGGTTTTTCAAAATGCAGCATTTGAGGCAATGGGGGTAGACGCTTGTTCACTGGCAATTTCGCTGGACGAAGATAACTTGGAAAATTTTCTTAATGTAGCTTTAAAGACTAATATTCTCGGATTTTCTGCAACAATGCCACTTAAGACAAAACTAGCGTCTCTTGTTTATTGTAGCGAGCGTGCTAAAAAACTCGAGGCCGTTAATTCTTTGGTTTGGGCAGATATTGACCAAATTGAGATTCCTGGAGACTACCGATATGTCCGTGATGATAAAGCACTGATTGGCGACAATACCGATGGAGAAGGTTTTATCCGCTCTATCAAGGAAATTGGGGTTGATCCGAAAGGAATAGACGTAGTGATCTTTGGCGCAGGGGGTGCTTCCAGAGCAATAATTGCTGCATTAGCTGAATCTAAGGCCAACTCGATATCGATTATTAATAGGTCGCCAAGTAATGGAATGCGCGCGGTTGCATTAGGAGGAGATATTGCAAGGCTCGGGAGCATAAAAGACATAGCGAAAGCCTCCTTGATTGTAAATACAACACCGGTTGGAATGGTTGGAAACTATGCTCCGTGGTCCTTAGATAGCGATTTGATAAGCAATTACCAAGTTGTGGTGGATATTATTACCTCGCCTCTCAAGACCCCGTTAATGCATATTGCAGCCTCGAGGGGTGCGAGAGTCACAAATGGAGTTGGCATGTTGATACACCAGGGAGCTGTAGCCATTGAGACTTGGGTCGGCAAAAGGGCCCCTATAGAAGTTATGAAGGAATCTGTCGAGAAGTATCTCAATCAGAACTTAAATTAAGTTTGCTTTTTTGACTAAGATTTCCGAGTTTCCTAATTTCGCCATTTGAAATGTGCCATCTAATTCCGTCATCTCCCCGAATAACTGTAGATCTCAAGCTTACGGCCTCTACCACACCTGTAGTATCCAATACAGTCACGGTATCTCCAATACCAAATTGATCCTCAGCGATCAAGAAAAACCCGCTCAAATAGTCCTTTACGACATTTTGCGCTCCGAATGCCAGAGCAGCGCCAATTACAGTAGCACCGGTCAGCAGTGGCGCGAGGTTCAATCCGAGTACGCCAAGCGCAGTTAAAGTGCCTATAAACCAAATAATTGCACTAAAAAGGTGGGCAATCGTCAGTCCCAAAGTGGCAACCCGCTTCGACAGGGTTTCGGCCCGGGAGGCTTGGGAGTGTTTCAATAAAGAGGATACAAATTTCCGGATTATCTTTGTAGCAAGCCTAGAAATCAACCAAGTCACGACTAAAATAACCAGTATTACCAGGGGTTTTGCAATAACTGACTGAATCAGTTGGGCCCTCTGGCTAGAAGCTCCAAGTGCGTGGATAAAAGTCGAAAGCCATCCATTAGTGGGAGATGATGTGGTAGCGGTGATCATAATAGGTAGTCTTTTATGTGGCTAATATGCTCCATGATCGTGACAAGAAATCTGTTTGGCAAGTTCTTAGACACATAGACATTTTACTACTTGCCTCAACGGTTTCATTAACTGTAATAGGTATCGCCATGGTTTATTCGGTCACTAAAGCTCAACATACCTATTTGGGTGTTACTCCGGATCATTACGTAATTAGACAATTTGGATTTGCAATAGTGGGTATCTCCATCATGGCGGTATTGCTTTTCTTTGACTACCGACATTTCGAAGAACTTGGAATAGTTGTATACGTCGCAGTGGTTATCATGCTCGTAGGAGTGTTGTCCAATCTTGGAACCCATGTACTAGGTGGCCAAAGATGGTTTCAATTTGGGCCGATTCAGATTCAGCCTTCCGAGTTCGCGTTACTGGCCGTCATTTTATTGTGTGCTTATATATTGAGCAAATCCAACGGTGTTGGATTCAAAGTCTTGATATTTATTTTGGCTGTGATGTCAGTGCCAATGCTCTTGGTTTACATGCAACCTGACCTTGGAACGGCAATTATTATTGGAGTCTCCTTGCTGGTCATGTTGGTCGCCTCGGGGTTGCGTGTTCGATATATTCTACTGCTTCTTGGACTTTTGGTGTTCGGAGTGTTTTTGATCTTGCATTTTGGGATTTTGAAACCTTTTCAGGTAGAGAGGCTCACAGCTTTTTTGCACCCTAAAAATGCACCCGCCGGCACTGTTTACAATTTACAACAAAGTGAAAATGCAATTGGCGCAGGCGGCTTATTAGGCCAAGGGTATGGGCATGGAGCTCAAACTAATTTGGCTTTCGTCCCGGAGCAGCAGACCGACTTCATATTTACTGCAGTTGGCGAGCAACTTGGTTTTCTCGGAACAGCTTCCGTCGTAGCCCTTTACTCGATAATGGCATGGCGGTTAATGCGAGCAATACTTTTAGCCAGAGATCAGTATGGGCGCACAATAGCTGCCGGAACTCTAGGTGTAATTTCGTTTTCGGCATTTCAAAATATTGGAATGACTTTAGGAATAATGCCTATCACGGGAATACCACTTCCCTTCATGAGTTCCGGGGGATCGGCCATGGTAGTCTTTTTCGCCCTTATTGGTCTAGTATTAAATGTTGAAATGCGTAGATTACAAGGAGTATCGGGCCAATACAGTCCTATGAGGAGGGGAGAAGAGTTGCCCCCAATATCAATATGACTCAATCTGAAAGCGACCAGGAATTCGTGCTATCTAAGAATTTAGAAGGTGTGCAAGTTGAAATTGTAAACTTAAAAGTCGACCTTCCAGATGTCTACCCTAAAGTAACTCTTCGAGAAATTGATCCACCCAAGAGAGAGTTAACATTTTCGATAGGAACTAATGAGGGAATTGCACTTTCAATTGCACTTTCTAATATTGAGACACCCAAGCCATTCACGCATCAACTGCTTGATATGGTTCTCAAGGAATGGGAGCTAAGTCTTGAATCAATATATATTGGCAATTTTGACGGCAAATCATATAGCGCCGAATTAATAATTTCAAGTTCTAAGGGATCTCGAAGACTCAACTGCAGGCCTTCAGATGCTTTTGTTTTAGCTTCCATGCAGAAAAGACATGTGCCGATTGTGGTTGAGGTAAGTTTGTTATCTTAAAGCGATGCGTATAATAAATTGACTGTGTTTTTAAAAATTTAGTCCATTACGTGAGAGATAATCTTATATTCCCGAGAAAGCTAGGCACTAGGATTGTCTTGAAACGTAATCATGGGATATTCGATCACTTAGCGTTGATTCTCGGTGAGCTGCGTGTAATTTTTCAAAGTGTTTCCTTTATTTGTTGGTTCGCTGAAAAGATATCCAGCTCACCAAGCCTAACAATTAAAGTTGCACTTCGAATTAGAATCCAAGTTTCTTAAATGCATAATGGCTTCTTCAAATTGGTATTTGCTTTTTAGCTTATCTATCATCTCAACTTAGGGAGTAAGAGAAATGAAGCTGACCAAAAGATAATCTATTAAAATGCAAGCCAATTCTCCAAGTCCCCGAAGTGGGAGTTCATCAAGGTCGTCTTTCAAGATGTTAGCAGCGGTCCATTTGGAGCCGGGATCAGCTGTCAGAATTGACA
>JAJYDO010000041.1 GCA_021777355.1 Actinomycetes bacterium
AGATTAAATCACCGACCGAGGAAATCTCTAGGATACAAGAGCCCATATGAAGTGTTTTACAAAACGAAACTAAGCTATACTAAATCGTAGACAGAGTTGCACTTCGAATTAGAATCCAAGAGTACTAAAAAAGCGGTTATCAAAACCTTCCAAATAATTTTGTCACAAGTTCTGTCGAAAACTGTCCGACCACTACTCAATTTCTGCCAAAAACCAGTCAACCTATTTGTTCCATGTAGTTTCATTTCTACACTTCACCTCGCAATCCTAGAGCAACCAAGTGAAGATTTGTTCGATAAGCAATGTTACCTCATCGAGTCGACTGGTGCCAGGGCCAGAGCAGATTTGTGGGTTCATCTTAAGTTTAAGCTAACATGAAAAATTCCTTTTAACTGGTGGAATCAGGAGCAAAGGGTGCAGATGATTGATCTTTGCCAGTTATTATTGAAACTGGCAAAGAATAAGATATAGCTCGTCCCAGGATGAGATTGTTGACGTTGATTGCGTCAAGTTGCGGGCCTAAGCCAGGTGAACTTTTAGGTCTTTGTAGAAGTGATATTGATCTATTGGAGAAAACTGTGAAGGTGGATCGTTTAGAAGTTATGTCAACAAATGGAAAAGGAGTATCCGCTGCACGTAGAACTAATGCCGGTTTGAGAACTAAAATTATTCTCCAACGAATCATTCTTACTAAGTGAGACGCGTAACTTTTTAGCCCCGACTTCGGCAATAAGAGAGGGAGCAACAGCATTAGTTCTCACGGTGAAGATAACAGATACATGATCAGGCGGTTATGCGAGTGTATTCTCGACTCCCAGTTTGCCCACAACTTATACGCCTATATTTTCAGATATAAATTTCAGCGCTGGGCAAAGTGTTCCAAATACAGTAATAGTGCCGTTGGGGTTGCTCGACCAGTTTTCGGTATATCTAAGTTCTAATGCCGATGTAGTGGTGGATATATCCGGATGCATTGGCCCATTAGGTGGAGCTGGCGACCATTATTTTTCATAGCCGCCTACCAGGGCTGTAGGCACGAGAGCGAATTCGGGATATCAACTGGCAGGTGATCCGTTGTCCGGTAGCAGTTTAGGTGGGGTAGGTTACCCATACCTGTTAAAAATTCCCTTCTCAATTAGTGCCAGATGGAGCCGTAAGTACCCTCACCAATGTCACAGCCATTTGTGAGGGTTTTTCAGGTTTCCTTAGCGCAAATGGAGGCTCACGTTCTTCGACAGATACATCAAATGTAAACTGGACGTCTTTTCAAGTAGCAGCATGCAGCGCCATATTGCCCGTGGATTCTCAAGGACAAACTAATTTTGCCTCAAACACTAACGTTAATTTTGTAGTGGATTTACAAGGTTTTTTTGCACCGTAAGACTTGGCGCAAGTGCGAAATGTCAGGTTAAAGAACTTCTAAGGCTTACCCGGCAAATTATGAGAGCAGCCGACCGGATTTGAACCGGCGTCATCAGCTTGGAAGGCTGAGGTTCTGCCACTGAACTACGGCTGCAGGTTTCTTAAAACAATAATTTAGCCTATTTAATAGATCTCGCTGAAATCACCAGGTAGCAACAGTAGAAGTTGATCATTTTGCCATTATCTTGTCTTTGTCATTCCTTTTAGCTGCTGCTTCAACTAGAGACGGGCTTGATTGCTCAATGTGCAAAGATTCCTTATTTAGCGGATTCCAAAAAGTTATCACTACCTCGGCAAATTTAATTGAATGGCGTTAAAATGGAGGTAATAACT
This sequence comes from Actinomycetes bacterium, assembly GCA_021777355.1. Classification (GTDB taxonomy): domain Bacteria; phylum Actinomycetota; class Acidimicrobiia; order Acidimicrobiales; family JABEUL01; genus JABEUL01. The sequence goes on from JAJYDO010000041.1 coordinate 1,756, forward strand.
AATTCCACTAAATGGTGGGGTAGTTGATTCACTAAATTGCTTTAGGGAGATTGAATGTTGAGTATTTCAGTGGCCAAAAAAATGAGACTTAGAAAAATGCTTGTTTTTGCCAATATGGCACTGATGATCATTGGCCTATTGGCCATTTCCTCGATCTCCACCGGGCCTCTCAGGTCACCTCAAAGACACCTGATTTCAACAAAACTTACTTCAAGTACAACTTCTGCACTTATCCAACCATCAATAACCGGAAGCCAGGTTGCTGGTCCAAAAGAGACGGGCTTTTTTTATTTCAGCGAGTCATGCTGGTCGCCCCTTAATTGTTACGCTACTAATCAATCTGGCCAATTTATGTTCACCAAAAATGGCGGGGCTACATGGAGTTACGTTTCAAACGATGCACCAATAGCATTTGAACTTTCTTGTTGGAATTCTCAAGACTGTGTTGCAGTAAATAGCGAAACGTACTTGACTACTGACGGCGGACTTAGCTGGACGTTGCAAAATTGGCAACACGGTGACATCAGCCAAAGAAATTTGTTATTTTGCCAGCCATCAATTTGCGTAGATGACAACAATCCAGTTTCATTTTCGACAGATGATGGCAAGACTTGGAATTATCTGACAACTGTAAATGGTGTCATGTTTGCCTCTTGTGTAGGCTCAAGTTTTTGCGTAGCGGTAGGTACATCGATTTCGATTTCTCATGATTCCGGCATTACCTGGACTAGTTCAGCCCTTCCTGTGGGGGTAAGCAGGCTTTGGAGCGTATCCTGCCCTACTTCCACTGATTGTGTAGCAACAGGTTATGTGGAGACTACAGCTGGTGCATCAACGACGTGGAATTCGATTTCGATTGTTTCAACGGACTCGGGTCTAACCTGGACCCTACACAACATGCAAATGCCCAACAACAATTACCTGTATCTGAATTGTGCATCCGCAACGATTTGTTATGCATCAGGATTTGACCGTAGAGGTAACAAGTATGCGAGCCTGGCTATATCACGAGATGGAGGCGCCACATGGACGTATTCCAGTATGCCCTTAAGCGCTGAAGCAAGTCCTGAATTTCCGGAATGTTCGTCAAGTAGCAACTGTTTATTTTTAACGCCGAGCAATCTTTTATATACACTTGATTCTGGATACACCTGGCATCTCTCAAATGTCTCGAGTAGTTCAGTGCAAATTGAAACCTGTTCAAGTACTTCTCATTGCATTATAAGTACTCCTGGCGCAATATATGCGACATTCAACGGTGGTGCCGCTTGGACGCCAAGCTTGCTCTCAGTTAACTTTGGCTTCCCCAGCTATATAAGTTGTGCTACCGACCTAGAATGTATCGGAGCTGCTGGCGAGTTGAACTTAAACGGTAGCACTCCTACAATGTTCTTCTCAAGTGACGGGGGGATCACTTGGAAAACTTCAGCCTTCCCTTTCGAATATATGGTAGTTGGTGACGACTGCTTTAATGCAACTGATTGCGTAGCCGTAGGTGCAAATGATTTAGTGAATCCCAACAGCGGTTTGCCACAACTCCAAATTTTGTATTCGCAAGATGCTGGGAAGAGCTGGTTACCAAGTTCAATTCCAGCCGGGCTTGCGAGAATAGGCGCGCAAAATTCAAATTTAATAAGTTGCGATAGCTCGGGAAACTGCTCAGCCATAGTGAACAAGTCAATTTTGAATTCTAGTGACGGTGGGCAAACTTGGTCAGCAGTTAGTGTTCCAAGCAATGTGAATTCGCTTGTTTCGCTGTCTTGTACCGGGTCGTTCCAATGCTTTTATCTCACTGTTACCACATCGGGCTCGGAAGTAATGTATGGGACCGGACCTAATTATTCTTTTTCACCCCTTCCAATCGACGCAAACACCTCTGCATCTGCGATAGCGTGTTTGTCTGCCACAAACTGCGTGGTAGCGGGTACAAATTTATCAGGCACGAATGGCATGATAGCCGCAACTAGTGATGGGGTTACTTACAATTTATCTTCAGTTGCGGGTTCAATTACTCCAGGACCCGCCCTAGGACTAAGTTGTTATGGCCAGTCCGACTGTGTGATTTCGAGCTTTAATGGCACGGCTTCTTCAACCGATGGAGGTGCAACGTTTGCCAGTTCGAATCTAGTTACATTGTTAGGAAATTATTCTTCCATCACGTGTCCAAGTGCATATGACTGTGTAGTCGCCACAGCCAATGCCGCTGAAGTTACCGACGATGGGGGAGCAAGTTGGAAATCAGCAACTTTCCCAAATGGCATTCCATCGATTTACGCCTTAGACTGCCCGACAGTTTCAATCTGCTATGCGGTAGGGGATGGCACCGCTTACATCTCTGATGATGGTGGTTTAACATGGTCTGCTCTTTCACTTGGACCTGACGTAGGAACTCTTTTTGCGATTTCTTGTAGTTCGGCCATGTCCTGTACATCAATCGGTCAAACGACACTAGGGGCACCGTTGGCGATAGTTACAAATAATTCGGGAGCCACTTGGATTAATTCAAGCCTTCCACCGGATGTTTATAGCTTGGAAGAGATTTCGTGTCAGAACTTGACGTGTGTTGCAGACGGAACTGGCCAAAGCAACGGACCGCTAATTGTGTTTAGCAGTGACGGCGGCCTAACGTGGAGTGATGCGACAATATCAACTGGAATCGGTGCATTTGTAAGTGTAAGTTGTGGATCTCCAACTAACTGTTCGGCTACCGCGGTATCTAAGTTCTACCCGCAAACTCCGATCGTCATTTTTAGCAGCACAGGAGGAACGTCATGGACTTTATCTTCTATTCCAAGCGGCTTGAGTACATTGCTTGAAGTCTCATGTCCAAGTGCCCAAAGCTGTGTAACAACCGAGAGCTTTAGTCGAACCGGCTGGCCAACTCTATACACTAATGATGGAGGTGCTACTTGGAGTTCTGGAACTGGAAGCTTGGACTTTCGAGGCGAAGTTAGTTGTGTGCCAAATACTGATGTGTGTTGGATGGCGGACAGCGTGGTCAGTTCGATTTCGACTACATTGCCACCCCCAACTGCACCATCTATTCCGTCAACTCCCGTAGCAGCAGGAGGAAATGGGTATATCGTGACATCATGGAACCCGCCTCCAAATAGTTCTACATTCAATCCAGAGGGGTATATGCTATCGGTAATACCTGCTGGCCAAACTTCCCCAGTTCTGGAATGGTATTCGCTCTCACAGGGAGTCGGCACCCAGACAGCAGAAATTCCAATGGTAAGCAATGGCGTCACCTATTCAGTCACAGTTTCTGCAATAAATCAAAGTGGAATTGGCCAGCCATCGAGTCCATCTAATTCCGTTACTCCGTCCAATAATCCCGCTCCAGCAATAACATCTATTGAACCCAATTACGGTACCGTGGACGGGAATACTCCAGTAGTAATTACTGGGGTTGGACTGGGAAGTTCTGGATTGCAGGTTACTTTTGGGAGTAGTCCGGCTTTGGCATCTACAATTATTTCCGACAATCAACTAGATGCCACTACTCCTCCGAGCGTGACTGCCGGATTGGTGAATGTTTCATTTGGAACCGGTGTAGCAGTCCAAAATACCGGTACCGGTTCCACCTTCAATTATGTTGATGGACAGCCTTTCCACCCCATTACGCCAGTAAGAATATGTGATACCCGCTTGGCTGCTGCTCCTAATCAGTGCAATTTAGGCGGCACAAAAGCAGGCACTTTGGGACCTGGTGCAACTATGGTCGTAGGCATCGCAGGTTTAGACAATATTCCTTCTAGTGCATCATCTGCGGTCATTAACATTACGGCCACGGACACGACTGCGCCGAGTTTTTTGCAGGTTTCTCCATATGGCGCTCCCCCCGTAAGTACGTCTTCATTAAATTGGCTGGCGGGGCAGACGGTGGCCAATAATGTAACAGTTCGACTAGGCACGAACGGCAAGCTATCTATTTATAATGCATTTGGTTCGCTAGACGTGGTAATTGATGTCGAGGGATATATGGGGCCAAATTTGACTTCGAGTAATGCCGGTCTGTACTTCTCAGTTACTCCACAGAGAATAGTTGACACCAGGGCAAACTCCTCCTTTGAACTCTCTGGAAATCAACTGGCATCCATGACCCCGGTTTCTTTTGGAGTTACGGGGCAAAGTCCAGTTGTGACTTCTAATTACACTTCCACGGTTGTCCCATCCCAAGGAGTTTCAGCAGTAGTTTTAAATGTAACGGTCACCGACACCACATCTGCAGGCTACCTAACCCTATGGCCACAAGGCAGTACCCAGCCCTACACTTCAGATCTGAACTGGGCCAAGGGAGATACGATAGCGAATCAGGTAATTGTTCCGGTGGGGGCTAACGGGGAGGTTTCTGCAGTCGAATCGGGAACTTCAGCTGATTTAGTGGTTGACGTAGTCGGCTACTTCTCTGACGGCACCACAATCACCCCAGGCAATGGTGGACTTTTTGTAAGTGCTAGTCCAACAAGAATTTCAGATACAAGAAGCTACGCAGGGAATAATTACCAAAATTCAAGAACCCCACTCACAGGTTCTAACCAGATCACCGTCAGTCTTTTGGGACCATCCACATCACAAAATACAAGTACCCAATTGCCACCGGCCAATTCCGTAGTTGCCTTTGTGCTAAACGTTACTGTCACCAACACGACTACTCCGGGATATTTGACTGTTTGGTCGGCTGGGGATTCGATGCCAAATACCAGCAACTTGAACTGGATCGGGGGTGAAACTCTGGCAAATGGGATGTATGGAGAAATTGGGGGGCCCATGCATGGCGTTGACATTTATTCCAACGCCCCGGTCGACGTTATTGTGGATAGCTTCGGCTGGTATCAAAACGGTGGAAGCTGAATCATGCATCCTTCAAGGTCTTTAAAGAGAAGTTAATGAATAGATTTAGGCTTGCAATTAATCTCCTCAAACCTTTGCAATCGTTAACAGATCTATGTGCATATTAAATTGAGATAATTATTGCGGTTGGCTAAGCCCATGCCATTCTTAGGCGGCTTCTGAAAGATATGACGATCTCTTTCAACCTCTAATGTAGTGCAACTTTGTTACCTAATGCCCTATTACAAAATTCATATTGGCATACTCTGAAGTTATGAAAACTCTTTTTTAAGGAGGTAGATGCAATGATGTTTTGGTATGGAGGTGGTTGGAGATTCTGGCAGATAGGGATCATGTGGGCAGGAATGATCATATTTTGGGCGCTGATTTTTTGGGCAGTATTTACCTTGGTAACAAATCTCTCACACCGATATCCAGAGGAAAGGCGCAATGGCGGGGCCAGAAGGATTTTGGATGAAAGACTTGCACGAGGAGAAATTGAAGTGAACGAGTACCACGACATCATAGATGTGCTTAGAAGCCACGCCCAATCTCAAGATAAACCTCAAGTAAAATAAGGAATTAAATTCGAGGTCAATTTCAGGTGAAACTTAACCAATTGTTGTTGATATGAGATCAAATTTCCCATAGAGCAAGACAAGTCCGAGAGCTAGCATTGCAAAAGCTCCAATTCCGCTAATTAATCGAGAGTGGCGCCTTATCCACTTAATTACGGGTTGGATCTGCTCGAGTAGAAGTCCTGCGAGAATGAAAGGAAGACCTAGTCCCAAAGCGTAGGCGCTAAGTAATACTGCACCATTTAGCGAACTCTGGCCATTGGCAGCTAGAGCCAATACGGCTGCTAGCACAGGCCCGATACATGGCGTCCATCCAAATGCAAACGCTGCACCGGCGAGAGGAGCTCCAACTACCCCGAATTTCCGAATATTTGGATGAAATCTAAATTCCTTCTCAAAAGTAATCCATCTGCCAAAAGCGCTGACAGTTAAAATAATTGCCATTAAAATTATTAAAACTCCAGATAGACGAGAAAGAAGCATTTGATTTCGCTCAAGCGTACGTCCGATTCCGGTTGCCCCTAATCCCAGCACTACAAATACAATCGAAAAGCCAAGTACGAAAAGAAGTGTTTGCCTCAGGACTATTAGTTTTGATACTGCGCCAATTCCTTTTTCTTGAACACCATTTTCCTTTCCTGAAAGACTTGTCACTGTTGCAATAAATGCCGGCACCAATGGGAGCACGCATGGCGAAGCGAATGAGATAATGCCTCCGCCAAATGCTGTAATGATGCTTAAATTAGCAGGAGTAGTCGCCATCGTATCCTTGGGAAGAATTGGGCGGCACCCTGTTATCGCTATATTGCACCAAGGCTATTCCCCCACTTGTGAAGTCATAAGTTGGGCTGCAATAGATAGACGGATTTGAAGGGCTGTTCCAATCGGCGTTCCATTCAAGGACGTTGGGTGAGTAACCTTGGTAATTGGTACATCCGGATCCCAAATCACTCCCGCCCACAATTTGGGGCCAAACGCACGGCGCCGCATAGATCCCAACTGTTTCTTTTGAATTAGTTCCTGGAATATTAGCGGCTTGGAAAAAGTCGATGGCACCTTGAACTGCTTGAGCATTGGAAGCAAGATCACTTGACCAAAGTGGATTTGAGCTCCCGGCAGCTCCTTCAATGTCAAGCCACCATGAAGTTGACCCAATTCCAAGACTCGCCGCATAATTATATGCAGCTTTGGCCGCATTGAAACCCCAATCATAGGCATAACAAGCATTTGTAGCATTGACACCTGAGCAGTCCTTTGGCCCGGGAGTGGACGATATATCGCCAGGCGTCCAAAAAATTACAGCATAAAGCCCAAAGTTTGATCCGGCCCAATTAACTTCAGTCATTAAGCAAGGATTCCCACTGAATGGTGCTCCATAATCGGCCCCGATTATGGAAAACTTATCGGGACTTGGCGGAAGATTGCTTGGGCATTGCGGCCATGAAACATCATAACCGGTTGTTCCAGGATAGAAAAAACTAGTTGGCGTGTAGTAGTTAAATGCTTTAGGGAGGGTAGCGCTTCCAGAAACCGAGAGCACTTTGACATCTACCAGTCCGACATAGTTTAAGAATGAAGGAGGAGTGATTGCCGTAAGTGAAGTTGCTGACTTAACTGAAACATTAGTTGCTAAAACGCCCCCCACAAATACTTCCATTGGAGCTACAAAGTTAGATCCGGCAATTGAGATATTGAGTCCTCCAGATACAAAACCCGCACTTGGTCCAACTGAAGAAATTGTAGGCGCTTGAGGTCCTGATACATAACGCTGGGTTGCAACTATTGGAGCGGTTGCTGAATATGTTATTGGATCAGAACTTCCTGACGGCGGCTGATATGACACAGGTGAGTCCGGCGGGATCGAATCGGTAGCTACGACTTTGCCGGCCAGGTAAATTGTTACAGTAGAGCTGGTTGACAGAGGATTAGCCAGAACCAGCCAATCATTGTTTCCGCTTTGAGAAATTTGAGCATCAGATGCGGGCCAAGAACCCAATATTGAAGCGGACTGGCCACTGATATCTACTTGGGTATCTCCAACATTTTCTTGCAGGTGGGCGATAACAGCAATATCAGAGCTCAGAATTACAGGGCCGGTGGCTTCTCCAGGGAATGATGCCCTAATAAAGGTTCCAGGTGCGATGGAGCCTGACGAGTAAACGGTTGATCCTAAATGGATTGTGACGTGAGCAGATGCCGAGTTAGTTGCGGGGTTTGCAATTGCAAATGTTGCAGATTGTGCTGACGTGGTTGTAGTTATGTCATACCAAGGCCAATAAAGCGAAGTTGAACCAAAATTGTCCCCGATTGAAGCCTCTCCCGTTACAGATGAAAGGGGACCTATATATTGGGTTGCCTTTAGGGCTACTACCTTTACATTTGAGTCAAGCTCAAGTGGTCCGCCGGTTACGCCTGGGAATGAGGCCTCGGTGCTACTACCCGGCTCCAGAGGAGTTGAATTGGTCCACACGTGTCCACCAACACTGATTCTAACCTGAGCTGCAGTAGTACTGGGGTTTGCTATCAAGATCACTGGGCTGGGCGATCCTTGTATATTTTGTGATGAGTATTCAGGCCAATAAATCATTGACGAAGGACTTTCATTTCCCGGTATTTCAAATACGCTTGGCCCAACTTGTACCTGGATAACAGCCGTGACGGCTAAATCTGAGCTAAGTGTGACCAGTTCGCTTGTCGTGCCCGGGTATACAACTGTTGCACTTTGGCCAACTGCAATGGGGGTAGTGCTAGTCCAAATCCAAGGAGCAGATCCGTTTTGATTCACCGTTACCGAAACGGTTGCCGCAGTTGAGTTCGTCGCCGGATTGGAGACAATCATCTTGGTGCTCTGATTGGAAGAGCCGATGCCAAAACTTGGCCAGAAAAGTTGTTTGGTAGGTGACAGGCTTGGAGTATCTGTAAGAGACTGTATTGGCCAGTTATTGCTGTTAAAGGAGGCGACTGATTTAATACCTTTTACTTTTCCCGATACAGGTGAGTAAAATGAACCAAAGCCAGGCAAACTTGGCGGGTCTTTCTTTGTCAGATTAAGCCCACGTCCAATTATCCAGGGATTCTTGAGAGGCGGCTTTCCTTTGGAGATTGTGGGGTTGACATATCCTTTGCCTCCCCCTGGGACGTTGTGTATTCCTATAAAACTGGACGATTCGGATTCAAAGGTGGGTGAAGTGCCAAACAAAACAAGCACTATTAAAAGACAAAGCGCCGATTGGGGAAAAAACGAACCCCGATTTCTCAACTTTGAACGTATTGAATCTGACCTATGGCCCACTTTGACAGTTCTATTTACGGGGGAATAGTGCATATTCAATATGGATTACTTCTTGCTCAGACAAGCCGACCAGATCTCTGGATGGAGAACTGTTGACTTATATATAGTGTAATGACGATTTGAAGCAAGTTTTAGAAGTCTTCAAAAAATGCAGCTAATTTAAATTTTCAAAAGATTCATAGATGAAATTCAGCCTTCTTTCACATAAAAGTACCTGTCTGAACAGGTATTAGGGTAATGGCGCTCACATAAGCCTAATTTAATTAAGAAATGCTAATTTTTGAAGCCCTTCTTAGTGCTGGGAAGTATCTAAAAGCTTCAAAAACTTGGACAATGCAAATAAACCTCCAAGACGGTTCCCGAGGGCAGCTATAAACTGGACCTGGAAAAAACTTCAGCTTTACTAGAAATGATTTTTCGCTCTTTTTTGCCAACTGAGGTTTAAAAGCAATTGATCTTAGGAAATCACCAGTTCCTAAGATCAATTGGCCATATATCCAATACTTCGTCTCCCTCTATTAGGTAGAGCTGCTCGTGGTAGGCAACAGTGGGATCTACATGGCCCGGAATAAGTCTTACCCGCTCGCCAATTTTGGGCAGCTTTCCATTTTCGTCGGGAAGAATAGTAGTGTGCTCATCTGAGCAGTAAAAGAGAAGGCCACTTCCAACCAACTCAGGATTGCCATGGTCCATTCCAAGAGCTTTTAGCCCGCCGTTGGCAACACACCATCCCGAAGATGACTGAGAGATAATGTCGACTAAGAGAAAGAGGGCTTGTTCGAAAGGCAACCCAGATTCTTTGTAGCTTTTATCCATAAGAGCAAAGGATCCGGCTTGTAATTCATTTACAAAAGTATTCGTATCCCAAGTTCCACTCCCGCCACCTGAAATTATCTCGCCTCCAATTTCGCCATGAGCTGCGAGCAGTAACTCCATTGCCGCCCTAACCTTCTCTGCTTTTGACTCCTCGGGCTCTGTCATCAGGTGTCCTTCATAGCCCATCACCCCTCTTACTATCAAACCCTTAGATCTTGCAAAGTCTGTCAAATAGGGACCATAGCTGGGGCTGCAACCGGTTCTATAGCATCCAACATCTATGTCAATTACTACTTCTTTGATGCCGGCCTTTGCCGCAACTTCGATGGTCTCTTTTGAATCTACCGCCACTGTAACCCTTGCATTGCATCGAGCCAAGGCACTCATCCTAATGGGATCTAAAATTACATTTGCAAGGAGCAAGTCCTCACCCAGTCCGGCATTGCTGAGACCGATTATCTCTTTTGATGTGGCTGCACAAAATGTATCATGGCCTAAGCTAGCAATCTCTTTCGCCATGGCTGTCGACTTATATGCCTTGACATGGGTTCTCAATGTTCTACCAGGCCATTTAGAACCCATCTTTTTCAAATTAGATTGAAAAGTTTTGGCCTCAACGATAAGAGCAGGAGTTGGAATTTCAGATACCCACATTGCATCAAGTCTAGAGTAGAACGGGTATCCATTGTCCCACTTCAGTCCAAATTTTGTCGCTACTGACTTCTATAATTGGGTGCAACAGTCATTAGTCCTGACCGGCCCCATTCAACTTTTCCAGGTTCTAGAGCGCCTATGTATAATCAGTAAAGCCCATCTGGTTGTAGGGTAAATCCTCTCTGGTCAAGAAGGCGGAAAACCATTTTCACGCCAATTTGATACTTTGTCTGAGGCGTTGCAAGACGTCTCTCCAGAATTGAGAGGACGACTTCCATAAACGGTGGTTTGAGAACCTTGATTTAGGCCGTTGGGAGAAGTAGTGGTCATTGCAGCAGTCATATCAATTCTTACGTAAAAACAGACTAAGTTTGCCTGTTCAATTGAAACCAACACAACCTCTTGGCATCCTTTGGCAGGGCTACATTTAAAGTCACTAACACCTACCACGTTCATAGCGTTGGCGGAATTTGACGCATAAACAATATTTGTCTCGCCTTTTTCCATTTCCTTGACTGTTTCTGAAGTTGATTTTCCAAATGTTCCACCCAACTGGGTGTAAAGTGCATTCGCCTCTATAATTCCATTGCCAAGGTTGGACTCAGCTGCTGTGCTATGCGCCGTTGAAATAACTGATAACGGTCTATCAAAGAAATAGATGGCTGATCCTATAAGTGCGCTTATTGCTAAGCCAACCGACGCCACTGCCAACTCCATGCGTGTAATGTTCCTCTTTAATACTCCGTTAGCAGCTCTGCGTGCTTGTTTTTCCGCCTCCCAACTTTGAATCTCAGCCACTGAAAGTGGTTTGGCAGACCCGTCAATTATTTTCCTGAGGTTTGAAGCCAGATTTGAGTTGTTGCCGTTTTCGTCAGCTGTTTTCATTATTTTCAGCTCCTAAAGACTTTCTAAGTTTGCGCATTGCTCGTTCCAAGTGGTTTTGAATTGTTGTTATTTTGCAGCCATTCAGGTCAGCGACCTCTCGCAAGGTCCACCCGAAACCGTAAACGAGAACAACTGACTGACGCTGTTTTTGCGTAAGCTTGAGGAGGCCTGGGATCAAACCAGGCTCAAATGTTTCGACTTCATTGCCTGGCAATGGAAAGACTAAAGCCTTCTTCTTCGACCGAGTTCGACTTTGGCCAACACGAAAAAGGTAGCCTGCGGGATTTTCCATATCTTTGATGCGCGACCAATGCTCCCAAGCGTATGCCAGAGCTTCAGCTGTGGCTTCCCGACCCCTATCACCACCATAGGAGGCAACAAATGCCCTCCTCAGCTTTGGTTCAACTAAAAATACAAACTTCTCGAAGTCCGTCTGGATTAACTCGGACTTTCCACTTTCCAAGGAATCAGCCATCGCTTCGCTGCAAATAAATGACGAGTATTCTAATAACTCCAAGTTCTTGCCTCCATGAATTTAGAGTATTAACTTGTCGCTTTTTACCACGAGTTTTTGGCTTAAATGTGTATATAGGTAAATATTAATCGGACAAGAATGTACATTGGAGGTTAATAGAATGTTTTTTTAAAAGCCATCCTGAAAACGTGATTTCCAGACGCGCCATAGGCACCTCGATTTCTAAACCCATCCCAACCAGAAAAGAGCCGCATTAGTTAAAAAGGCGAAAAACCATTTTCACGCCAATTTGATACTTTGTCTAAGGCGCTACAAGTCGTCTCTCCGGAATTGAGAGGACGACTTCCGTAAAGGGTGGATTGAGAAACTTGATTTGGGTTGTTGGGGAAAGTAGCGGTCTGTGCAGCAGTTTTCTCAATTTTCGCATACAAACAGTGGGAGCTTGCAAGATCAATTGAAACCAGTTCAACCTCTTGGCATCCCACCGCCTTGTTGCAGTTTAAGTCAAACACACCAACGGAATTAGTATTCCTGGCATATATTGCTTCAATGGAGATAAATGTTTCATCTTTTTGCATCTCTCTTACTGTCTCCGAAGTTGACTTTCCAAATGTGCCGCCCATCTGCGCGTAAATTGCATTTGCCTCAATAATTGAATCTCCTAGATTGGATTCTGCCGAGCCACCAGTTTTCTGTCGTTCGTTGAGGCTGCGAATAACAATTACCGTACCTGCCAACAGGATTGCAAATGTCAAAATAATGACGAAAACAATCTTTATCACTGTAATTACTCGGAATAAAGGTTCACTTGCATTTTGATCGGGACCATTTTGAAATGTAAGTGCCTTAAGCCCAGAACCCTTTCTAAGTTCTATATCTAAGTTATTCATTGTGCTCCTTAGTTTCAATTACATCGACTTTGGTTAGAAAACCGGAAATATCATCCTTCACAATGAATAAAGCATTTGTCTCCCAGAATTTACCACTGGCTAAAGAAGAGGTACCAAAGTCGGGTTAATAAAGATTTTGCTTAAAAGCTATCCAGATAGAGTGCTTTCCATAAGCGCAATGGATACCTCTATTTCAAAGCCTATCCAAACCAGTTGGGAGCCGCATTTGTTAAGAAGATAGAATGTTTTTTATAAGCCATCCTGAAAACGTGATTTCCAGTCGCGCCATAGGCACCTCGATTTCTAAACCCATCCCAACCAGAAAAGAACCGCATTAGTTAAGAAGGCGGGAAACCATTTTCACGCCAATTTGATACTTTGTCTGAGGTGCTACATGTAGTTTCACCGGGTTTGAGTGGAAGACTTCCATATTCAATAGTTTGAGAATCTGGATTTAAGCCTTGGGAAGGGGTAGTTATAAATGCAATAGTTTTATCAATTTTTACATAAAAACAATGCAAGCTTGCAAGATCAATTGAAACCAATTCAACCTCTTGGCATCCCACCGCCTTGCTGCACTTTAAGTCAAACACACCAACTGAATTAGCACTCCTGGCATATATTGCTTCAAAGGAGATAAATGTGTTATTTTTCTGCATTTCTTTTACTGTTTCTGAAGTTGACTTTCCAAATGTGCCGCCCAGCTGTGTGTAGAGAGCGTTCGCCATAATTATCGAATTTCCAAGATTGGATTCGTGTGCTGTTCTTGACCCCCATGATTCGCTGGAGTTGCGCATGTAAATTACCGCTCCAGTCAAGAGGCCAGCAAAAATTAAGATGATAGTAAATACAATCTTTATAGCTAATGGAAGTCGAAAAAGAGGTTTACCTGCAATTAGATCAGATCTTTTGTGGGATTCTAGAGTCTTTAGCCTAAAATCCTTTTTTGGCGTCGCGTCTGAGCTGCCCATTGCGTCTCCCAGCTTCGATTCCATCGGCTTTGGTAAGAATATGCGGGTATTCCGAAAAGTTTTCCTTCACAATTACTAGAGCATTAGCCTCTTGGAAATTACCACGCGCTTCTTACGGATTCTAATTTAGATTACGGCCAACAAGTTCTCTGGTGGCTACATATTGTTAGTTTCACACTTTACGTTCAAGGTGAGAAATGGCATATGCCATTTAACTTTGGCATCGGGAAGCAACCTTCACTCTTTGTGACATCTTAATAAACCTTGCACTGATCTTCCTTGGATTTCAGTTTCTGGCTCCCGTGAAAAAAACTTTAAAAGATAGCATTTATTCCCTCGGCATGAGTGGAGGTTGATGCAAATGTGGGTCTTCCCGCCTCTGGCCGACTTATTCAAATTGAAACCAAAAGCTGTTAATACTTTTAGGAGCCCACCTGGTGGACCGATAATCCACTTTGACTTCAAAATTAAAAATGCTCATTAAGATTAATGGGATTCAAGGATTAAAGCAATTTAGGCAATGCCTGGGAAGATCTTAAAGCAGACAACTTAAAAACGGCAATACTATTCGCCAAAGAGGACTGGATCTGTTCCCAGCATCTCTGGGTTGACATATTGACCTAAAAGTTCTAGTAGCTCGTAAGCTGTGTCTTGGATGTTTATTGCAAATTAAAGCTGTCACTAATCAGCGGAAATAAAAATGCACCTTTGATTGCGTTAAGTTAAGCTTTGAGCCTATCTTTTGAACCTTTTTGAGAAGAACTTTAGGTAGGCCATAATGAGAACCAATACCACAAATACCTCAATAGCGATTATCCAGTAGATCGAAAAAGATGAGTTAACTGCTTTAGGTGATATTACCGATTTAGGGACTATATTTTGGCTCGGAAGACTTCCTGGCATCATGAGATAAATATCGGGGTCGGATTCTGCAGGGTAATAAATGGCAATAGGTGCCTTGTTCGCGGCTTGTGTGGTCAATTGATCTGCAGGCGAGTTGACATACGGGGAAGTGAAAGACAGCGGCAACACTTGTCCGTAGCCATTGGTTGGAATTCCACAAAGCGGCAAATTGTCAGACCCGGACGTTATTACTTGAATTACTGAATCGATAAGCGATTCATATTTCACAATCCAAGAATTTACAGGCGTGTTTGCCAATTTAGTCTGCAGGTAATTAGGTGTGCTGACTTTTCCCAAAATGGCTGATAGGTCATTTTGGGTAGTAGTTAGAGACTGAATTTGGGATGCCGTTGGAGCTTGCGTCAAGTCTGGAAGTAGATTGTTGAGGGTCGCAACGTCTTTTGAAAGAGTAGATTTGTCAGCAACTGAAAGCGGGAGACTCTCGAAATATTCAGCTAGGGTCATCAGGGAATATTCGGAGTAAAACTCCTGTGTATAAGCTGCGACATTTTCTTCCACGACGCCTGAGATTTGGTCGAAGTTATTTAGTAATTTGGAGTAAATCTGAGCATCCGAACTGTCTCCTGTTGATTTATATTCGCTTATGGAGTTCTTCATATTGGCGGCAATTTCTAGAGATGAATTGGGATTCGTGATGGTTATTTGAATTTGATTTGCAGGGTTTGCGGGACTGGCAGGAGTGCCGTCTCCATTAAAGGCACTTACCCCAATGCCAAAAAACGGCGAGTAATTTGGAATGTTGGCAGGTGATGCCGTGTAAGGCGAGTCGCTCATTATTGCTAAATTGACTTGGGTTGAAAAAGTCTTAGGAGGGACGGTAATTGTAACCGGAAGATCATCTATGGTGGCTCCGCAAGTCCCTCCGGCAGGAGTAATGGAGCAAACGGCGCTTATAGGCTGGGTGGTGCCATTATTATTCTGGCTGTTTTGAACCGGAAATCCGGTGTTGCTTTCATCAATGGGAGGAAGCGGTTTTCCATAACTTGTGCCTGCCCCAAAGGCCTCACCTGCTAAAGCTGAAAAAGCAACCTGGAAAGCAAATGCGGTCACAAAAATTATTTTTAGGGCAAAATGTCCTTTTCGCTGTAGTCTTTCACTTATTGGTGTTCGCCTACGGAAATCTAGGGCCCCATCTTTTAATTTTAAGAATAATTGATTAAGGAAATTCATTTTAACTACCTGGCGCCGGATCGAGTGGGAAACCGGCATTGTTAAGAGGTACGTTGTTTTTTCTCGATGAGTCTATGAATGACTTAAGACTTTGGTAATAAACTTCCTGGCCTTGCTGGTTTGGGTGAAATGAATAGACAGTATTAGTTAGCACTACAGGGAAAAAATAAGAAGGGTTTGTGTCACAAACTGCATGTCCGACAAAGTTTGGACGAACGTCCACAAAATTTATTCCGGCGGATTTAGCGGCCTGTGCTTCCTCGGAATCCAACATGTCAGTCAGCTTTCTGAACCAGGCCTGATCATCCGTACTTAGAAAATAAGAAAGGGTAGTGCAACTCTGCTGAGCGGTGGTGGGTGGAAAGATTTGGGGATAGTCGAGAGCGATTATTGACGTCTGTTTTTGGACGGTCTTGGCTCGAAGAGCATTAAAAGTAGTTACCAGGTTTGGCTCGACTGCTTTTATTTGATTTTCAATTTTGGTTACATAGACATTGTCTAGTGCGCAATCCGTGGCGCCCTTCTTCTTGCTTCTCACTTCTCCGGTTGTTTTCATGCAGTATCTGGCTATCGGCCCGAATCCTGCGTCGTTTCCGCCGATTGATATCGTCAACAAGTTTGGCCCGTTAGCCACGCTGGGCTGAGAAATTTGCGGTGGCTCGCTTTGATATTGCCTTGTCAAAACGTCAGCTGTTACCGCCCCGCTGCAAGCCCAAAAGCTGGGTCGAATGCCCGCGCTCCTTGCAAGTAGCTGGGAATATGCATAAAGAGATCTGTGGCACTGGTCACTACTAGTGTTTGTGCCGGCTAAAAAGGGTTCAACTCCTTCTCCGCTCGAGTATGAATCTCCTAAAGCTGTATAAGTAAACGGGCTCGAAGGTGCATCCATCCCTCCAAACCCACATGTTCCCAAAGGCACTTTGTATGCCTTGAGTTCATTACCCGGGTCGCTAGACGTCCAGATCACCTGTGCACCATTTAAGTCAAAGGTGACAGGGTCGCAAGTAACTTCTTCGTCCCCGACACCTGAGAGAGTCAAATTAATTTCAATTGACCCACTCCCTTCCGGTTTTGTAACTCCGATGACGCGATTGCAACTGTCACTAGATTCCAGAATTACGGCCCCGCCTGTTGAAATCCCGCTTGGCTGGCAAGTTCCGCCGGCAACAAGAGATGTAAAGCTTCCATCGTATTTGCCATTAGTTTGGTAGGTGCCGATGGACTTGGAGTTCTCCGGCTCGACGTAGAGAACTGACATTGATGCATCGAATGCCAGGCCGTCATCCAGATTGGTGGGACAACCTATTCCACTGCACGCACTAAAAGAACTGTAGTTTCCGTATCCGAACAGGGGAGCGGAAGGAGCATCTCCACTGAGCGGGATTTTCCAGATTTTTCCTTTATCCGCCGCCGCTCCTCCTCCCCAGCCCGCGAAAAGAGTTGAATCAGGAGCGTCGTAGGCAAGTGCGCCTAGACCACCGTCGATTCTGTAACTAGCCAATACGGAGCCGTCCTTTGGATTAACTTTTAAAAGATCATTAGCGCTTCCGGTTCCATAGCATGAGACCCACAGATTCACTCCGTCAAAAGCAATGCCAAAGGACAACCCCTTTTTATACTCATTAGTGCCAGACTTAATCGCAGGGCAAGACTGCGAAAGTGTAATTGAAGATATCAAGAGGGCGTCAGTCGAGGAAACATTTACGTGACTTGAGGGATTATTTGAGTTGCAAGATGAAATTAAAATGGCAGAAAAAATCAAAACTGATAAGAACCGAAATTTATGAAGATTTCTTTTTGAAGGGGAGGCCCGGGATTCATGTTTGGAACGAACACTTTTAACCGCAACTGCTTTGCAGTTTCTCACCCCACCGGAGTTTCCCTCTCTCCGTAACATTTTTACATTATTGCATACCCCATGGAGTCTTTGCTTGAAATTTCCAAATTACCTCGCAAATCCTGGAAGTTAGCTCACGTAACTTATAATGACGCTCCATTTCGCATTGGTGAACTTACACTATGGATTGCAAGTATTCTTCTGCCACAAGTTCACACGACCAAGGGTAACTTCATCATTATTGGGTTAAATCCCAAAGTGGAAAATTTACCCTTCCAACTAACCTTGCAGGCACCTTGAATAGCTCCGGATGAAGTTCCCAACCTAGTCCTTCCGACCCAGCAGTTTTCGCACTCTTAAATGCTGAGCATGCTTTCACGACTCCCGCAAAGCCCGATTGGAAAATTGCGAGATTTATAAAGGCATATTAAAATCAAGCCTTTATAAATTGAGTAACAAATGGCTCCCACCCTAGGGGGACGGTGTTGTGAATCCACCAGGTGTTGAGCAGTTTTGATCGAGAACATTTGGAAGTCCGGTTGGATGCCACCCCGGAGGCAATGTATTTGTTGGATTAAATTTTGTGTTCATCCAAGTCAACATGTCTTGAGTGGAAACAGGTATCACACCTGTATGGTTCATGCCGGGATACATCCATCTTTCCAAATTTGTTCCGATGCTGCAAAGATGTGTTGCCAATAACTGAGTTGAAATTGGTGGAATCTGTTCATCGGCAGTTCCTTGGATTATTAGCAAGGGGATTCCAGATGAAGTAGAAAAGTTCTCGGGATCATTCTCTTGTAACAAGGTCTTCCATGCCGGAATTGTAAATGGATCCTTCGGTATTATTTCAGAAATGTTGTATTTGTCAAGAGTTTTCATAAGATAATCAAAACAACCTTTTTCCAGATCAGGAAGGAGTTTTAGACCAAGTGGAGTAGTAACCTCATTTAGAGGCGCAGCTTTGTTGCCGTAAGCAATATTGAACCCTTCTCCGGCCATATACAAATAAAACGCATAAGGACTTGATTTGAGTGCGGAGTATATGAATTCAAACTGGGAAGGCGGCGCACCGGCAACTACCCCCATTATGTCTAAATTCGTATCGTATTGTCTTCCAATATCCCAGGTAAAAAGAGCTGTTTGGCCGCCTTCGGAGTGTCCCCATACGATGTATTTATTGCTTGCATGGAAAAAAGAATCATTATGCACGGCGCTCACAATATCTATTGAATTTCTGGCTGCAAGCACACCGACTAAATATGCCAGGATCCCCGGAGGAGTCCCCTCTCCCTGATAGTCGCTGGCAGTTACTTCATATCCCTTATCTATAAGACTACTAAGCGACTCAACGGCTGAAGAAGGGTCTAATGAAGGAGCACAACTATTTGACATTCCATTTGTCCCGTGCGACCAGTCGACAACATCATAGCCACCTTTAGGCGGTGCAGCTTTTGGCACGAACACAAGGCCTGTTACTGGAACAACTTTGTTTTGCAAGGTGAGTGAGGTGTACATAACCCTATAAGCATTTGCATTAACTCCAGAAACCGGAACTGGTTCGGATTTAATAAATTGCCCAGGCTTATCTGGAATGC
The DNA here is from genome assembly GCA_021777355.1 of Actinomycetes bacterium. GTDB lineage: Bacteria > Actinomycetota > Acidimicrobiia > Acidimicrobiales > JABEUL01 > JABEUL01. The sequence continues at coordinate 20,682 of JAJYDO010000041.1, forward strand.
TATTAGGTATTGCATAAAATGATGGCATCCCGGGCGGAGCTTTGCTGGCAGTTGATACGTTTGAATTAGTGGTGGTACTACAGCTGGACCCAACAACCGCGGCAACTGAAAAAAAGACTACAAAAGTGACTTTTTTCTTAAGCTTAGAACAGTCTTTTGTTAAGTTAATCATATTTAGGCCTACTTCTCTATTTCGTTTGATTTTATCTCTATGCTCTTAAAAGCCAACTTGGATTTTACCTCGAAGTGCAATTTAATTCAGTGTAGTTCATATTGGCACAAAAGTATGCTTCATCGGTTGGAAGCCTACAACCCGAAAATCTTTATGGTCTTGCGGCTAGGTTGCCACTAGTGACAGTGGATAGATCATAGTCAAAAAAGAGCGAATCAAGCTTGTAACTATTTCAGGAAATGGAGTCTACCCTGGAGTAGAATTGGACAGTAGTTCTGCACTTTTCGAATTGATGGACAAACCCGAGTGGATCTTTATGAATAGTTTCACATCCAAAAATCTTCAAGATCCCAACTCCAGCTAATGTCGCTATAGATTACGTTGGTTTACTCATCAATCAATTTGTATAATCGTTAATCCGAGGGTGAGACATTGGGAAATATTCGCTAATCATTGCAAAGAAATCCTAGCTAAAGGAAACTTGGTTTCAGATACTTATTTTGCTGCATTAGAAATTGAATATGGCACCACTTGGACAATAACCGATAGAAATCTCAGAACATTAGGATCCTTAAATGGAAATATCCACTGCACAGGCTGCCAGAGTAAGTTAGATTAAGCCGAAAGTTAGAAAGAAATCTGAAATGGCGGATTCAAAGAAAATTACCAATCAAACAAGAACAGAGACTAAAGCATCCCAAGTATTCAGCGCCGAAGAAAAAGCCGCAATGCGCGAGCGCGCTCGTGAACTAAAGACGGAGACTACCAAAGCGGAGGCGGAAAAAGAAGTATTGGCCAAGATCGCCGAGATGCCGGAACCAGATCGCTCCATTGGCAAGAAACTCCACACCGTTATCAAAGCAGCAGCACCAACTCTCGCAGCGAGAACTTGGTACGGAATGCCCGCATACACCAAAGAAGGAAATATTATCTGCTTTTTCCAAAATGCGGGCAAGTTTAAAGCCAGATACCAAACGCTTGGCTTCACCGACAAGGCGAATCTCGACGACGGCGCTATGTGGCCTAGCTCCTACGCGTTCACGAAGTTAACTGCGGCCGAGGAAGCAAAGATCACGGCGCTCAAAAAAAAAGCTGTGAGGTAAATTATGACTTCGGCACTATTCTTTGTAAAATAAAATTCTCTATTTGCCAGGGACTTCCATTATGTAAGCTACTTAGACCAATGCGATTATTTTGCTGGGAAATAATCGACTTTTAAAATCGCTCAACCATTTATTAGAATGCTAAGGCGGCATAATCGAGTGGGATTCTCCGTCCATGTTGGGCGGTTGATGACAACTATTCACACTCTTTTCTAATTGCACCGGCCAAGGCAAAGTATTCTCATTGCGGGTAAGTTATATGTTTAACTTCCAAAGTTACTGTATTTACATGCCATTACTGGTGCGCATTATTTTTTCAGTTAACTTAGATTTTTATGAAGGAAAGTCTTAAGCGACTACCTGTTGACTCACAGCTTGAAACTGCTAAGTTGACCCCGTTGAATTAGCTCACTTACATGAAAAAGTTGCATGCCGCTCGAAGTCGATTAATCGGTCAGAGTTGTTAATCTGGAACTGGCGGAAAATTGCTAACTTGCCAATTCGACACTTTGTCTGAAGTTTTACATGCGGCTTCTCCGGATTTGAGCTTACGATTTCCGTAATTGATGGCTTGAGAATAGGGATCTAAGTCAGTTGAAGATGTTGTGGTTATTGCAACAGTTTTATCAATTCTTACGTAATAACAGGCTGAGTTTATAAGATCAATTGAAACCAACACAACCTCTTGGCATCCTTTGGCAGGGCTACATTTAAAGTCACTAACACCTACCACGTTCATAGCGCTGGCGGAATCTGACGTATAAACAATTTTAGTCTCGCCCTTTTGCATTTTCTTGACTGTTTCTGAAGTTGACTTTCCAAATGTGCCACCCAGCTGAGCGTAAACCACATTTGCCTCAATTATTCCGTTGCCAAGGTTGGGAGTTCCTGGATAGCTATTAGGCGGGTCCATGCCTGACAAGTTGTCCGGCAGAATAACGAAGTTTAATATAGCCAACGTGACCAAGGCTAATGAGACTAAGGCGACGGGAATTGCCAGAGCGGAATGCCTTTGAGGCCAAAAGATCGTTGAATTACTCTTAGAAAGCTTTTGCGACTCGGTTGAATCAGAGGGCCCATCTTTAACTGATGACAGGTTTGAATCATTCATTTTCAAGCTACATTTCACCAAAGCAGCCTCCGCCTGTGAGATGAAAGCCTCTAGAATTATTGTTCCTCATGACTACTAGAGCGTCGGCCAACTTCTTTTTACCACGCTTCCATTGAAGACTTAGGCGATTGGGAGGCAGTGGTACTGTCTTTCGCAATTCTAATTTCGCAAATTAGTCTGGTGTTTTGGTTTCAGCCAATTGTTGGTATTTAAAGAGGTTCGTATAATACAGTGACACTATTATCATAGTTTACGGCCGCAGTGTCGAAGGAATGCGAAGCACAGATTTGTGTCTGTTCCAATTCGATTAAGTCCATGGTTAGCATAGCTGGAGGCTTCTTCAATTGTGTCAGGACATAGATTGGCTAGTTCACTCGATTTCAAGTTGCCCCAGATGAGTTCTACAGGATTCAAGTCATGTCCGTACGCAGGGAGTCGCTCGACTACTAGCCAACTTCGTTGAGATGCTATCCACGTTTTCATCTTTTTTGATCTGTGCGAAGGTAAGCCGTCCCAAATAAGTGTGACTTTATCCCTATTCAAGTGTTTATGAAGATCTTCTAAGAACTCTATGATTGATTCGTCATTATAACTTCCTGGTAGCGTGTTAAACACAAGCCAAGCATCGGATCCGTCAGGTGCGAAACCAATAGCAGCTGACATGGATAGACGTTTCCAATTGAAGTGGTGACAAAGTACAGGTGTTTTACCTTTAGGTGCCCAAGTTGCTCTTACTGAAGGTAAGAGGCTGAACCCCGACTCGTCTTGGAAGCAGATCCAGGCATTACGGCGCCTGGCGTTTTTTTTACACGTGGCCAGTCGTTTTTAACCCAGGATACAATCGCCGCGTCGTTACGTTCTTTAGCTTTTCGTGCGGGACGTTGTCGGCTCCAACCCATTTGACGTAGTATGCGCCAAACATGACCAGGATGGTATCTTATGCCGGTTTCTTTCTCAATTACTTCAGCAACACGTTCAAGTGTCCACATATCAGTTGCGTATCCATTAGCCAATGAACCCCTCAAGAGTTGACGCTCAATGCTCTTAATATCTTTTGAACTAAGTAGGGGTAACCGACCAGCCCTACCAGCAGCTCTGAGGGCTTTAACACCTCCCGAACACCAGTCGTTATACCATCGGCTTACGCTTTGGCGTGATACTAAAAGCTCACGAGCAATGTCTGCTTGACTCATGCCTTTAGCAAATAACTTACCAGCATATTTGCGGCGACTCTCTAATGCATCAAAGTCACGGGTAGTACTCCCTGGAATAGCTGCAATGAATATAAACAATATCGTTGAAATAAACACCATACATAAAGTATCTCACAATTAGATTAGATTGTCACTGTATTGTACGAAGCTCTTTAAGCCTCATTGCCTCAATGATTTTAAATATGGAGGCTATTCTTTAGAAAGTCTATGACGGCAATGTTTGAGCTTCATTATCCATTGAAATGTTTTATGAAACCTATTAGCTAAGACAGGACTGTCTTGTGTTGGCAAGGTGATACTAGATGCCATTTACCTGTGATTAGCTTGATATAAGCTGCAATATTAAGTTGAGTATTGCTATCCAATTAAATTCAAATTGTAAGCTAAATGGCAAATATTATACATATATAAGAATGTAGCTAAAACAATAATGATAACATAATTTATAGTAGTAATAAAGAGAAGTAGTAATTGCAGATTAGGGTTAAATAGAGTGTTTTTAAAATGGAGACCGAAAGACTAAATAGTCGCAGATAATTTGTGAGTTTTCATTTAATGGGATTAAATCCCGTCAAGGATATTTTTACTTTCTGAGACCGTTGGGCAGGTAGCTGGACTCAGTTCCTTTGCAGATGGCAATCGACATCATCGACAAGACTTTTAAAATTAACTATGCTGCAATAATGCTTGGATATATCCCCATGTTGATCACATTTGCCAGAGGTTCGATGGGTTTGATAATTATTGGCGCCATGATCGCATTAGTCGCCTGGTACCAAGAAAATGCCTCTGCTTCAATGAAACATGGCGATATCCCTTGGGCAATGTTTTCCAAAATTGGCACTGGACTCGTTATTTTCGGGGCAGTTGCGGCAATTGTTTTCATACTTGTGGGCGAGCTGGGCTGACTTCTTCTCTGTATTGAGGCATGATTGATAAGTAGGGAAACTTCTCGAAAGGCCTTTTATGGATAGTTCAAACGTTCTATTAGCTAAGCGGAAAATTACCAAGCGGATAAGTTTGGGAAAGGTTGCAATCGGCGGGGGCGCTCAAATAAGCGTTCAATCAATGACAACGACCAAAACTGCAGACGTCGAAGGAACCCTCCAGCAGATTTACGAACTTGCCCAAGCAGGAGCAGACATAGTCAGGTGCACTTGCAATGAGCAAGAAGCAGCTGAAGGCTTGGCTCAAATTATTCCAAGGTCGCCTGTTCCAATCGTTGCTGACGTGCATTTTCACCATGAAATGGCCTTTGCGGCTCTTGAGGCAGGGGTTAACGGACTGAGGCTAAATCCCGGTAATTTGCGTAAACCAGCCGAGATTAAAGAGATTGCCAAAGAAGCTATGGATCGAAAAGTTCCAATCAGGATTGGCGTCAATGCAGGATCGCTTCACCCCGAGATTTATGAGCGCTTTGGAGGAGCCACACCCGAAGCGCTCGTGGAATCTGCACGCCTTGAACTTGAATACTTTGGAGAGGTGGGATTTGACGACGTCAAAATTTCGGTTAAGGCATCGAGCATTCCTTTGATGGTTGCCGCATACAGGCTGGCATCTGAGACTTTTGATTACCCACTGCACCTGGGGCTGACTGAAGCAGGCCCTCTTCCGGGAGGTCTCATCAAGGGAAGCGCAGGAATCGGAACGCTCCTGGCAGAAGGAATCGGCGACACAATCAGGTTCTCTCTCACTGCGGACCCTGTCGAGGAAGCCAGAGCAGGACGAATGCTTCTTGAATCAATGGGCCTTCGCGAAAGAAAGGGCGTTGACTTGATAGCTTGCCCGTCGTGTGGGCGGGCAGAAATCGATGTGATAGCTGTTGCCAAGGCAGCTCAGGAGGCACTTGAGGCCAGAAATTTGCCCTTGCAGGTTGCTGTAATGGGATGTGTTGTGAATGGTCCCGGTGAAGCTCGGGCGGCCGATTTGGGAATCGCTGCGGGACGCAAGAGAGGGCATCTTTTCATCAAAGGCAAGATTGTCAGAGTGGTTCCGGAGGATCAAATGGTCGAAGCGTTGGTCAGTGAAGCCGAGAAACTCGTTGCAGAGGGAATTGAGGCCAGATTGGCCGCGGCCGACCCAAATGCCCAAAGTGAGGCAGAAGCCGATAGAGCCGAATTATTCCAGGTCAAAGGGCATGATGCCAACCATCGCGAGGTCATTGTGGAGAAAATTAGGCGAAGAATTTCAAACTAGGGCTCCAAGTCCTGATACGCTGACCCATCATGCCACAACCACCATTGTTAACACCAGAACAAAGAACAGCCGCACTAGCCAAAGCAGCCGAGGCCCGAAAAGCCCGAGCTGAAATCAAAGGAAAGCTAAAGATCGGCTCTCTTACGTTCCCAGACTTATTAAAGCAAGCCGAGAACGATGAAATGCTCGGAAAGATGAAAGTGATTACCGTTCTTGAATCACTGCCAGGACTTGGCAAGGTCAAGGCCAGAAGACTTCTGGACGGAGTTGGGATTAGTGAGTCCCGGCGAATCCAGGGTCTTGGGGTAAAGCAGCGCAAGGACCTTCTAGAGGTCCTAGGGCAGCAATAACTCAAAAGCGGTATTGCACAATCAAAATCCGGGCGAAAGCTCTCAGTTTGTTTTCAACGACGAATTAGGCAAGCACCTAGTTGTCGTGATCTCCGGTCCGGGCGGAGTCGGGAAGGGCACAGTAGTTCGCGCGCTTGTTGACTCCGAACCGGATCTTTGGTTATCAAAGTCTTGGACGACCAGAGCCAGGCGGGAAGGCGAAGCAGCTGATGCCTATACCTTC
>JAJYDO010000105.1 GCA_021777355.1 Actinomycetes bacterium
CGCTCACTCATGGACTATCAAATGCCTTGATCGAATCAACCAACACCAAACTACGTTTGATTACAAGAAAGGCATTCGGATTCAAATCAACAGATAACCTCATAGCACTATGTCTTCTCGATCGTGGGGGCTACTGTCCGCCTCTACCTGGTCGAAAGTCTGCATAAATGACCCACGGATATGTTAGGAGAGCCATATTAATTGCCTAACTGCTTTAAGTGAAATATCTTCCAAAGATTCAACTACCAAGTCGGCACTTGAAAGATCCATGCTTCTTGTCATTCCCCGCGGAACTGCTAGGCATCTCAGGCCGGCTTCCTTTGCAGAGTTAAGTCCGTGAAGAGAATCTTCAATTGCCAGTGCTTGGCTTGGTTCCACGCCTAGGTCCACGCATGCCTTGGCATATACGTCAGGAAACGGCTTTGGCCTAAGTCCGGTGCCCAAGCCGACAACGGAGAAAAAATAAGATCTGAGTCCCATCATCTCCAAGTTTTTCTCAAGCCATCCAATAGAAGACGATGATGCCATGCCAATTTTCAAATTAGAGTCGAGAGCATCATCTAGCCACTTCATGACACCAGGACTTGGGTGGTAAAGGGACTCTTCAATTTGATTTACATGTCTTCTATGAGCTTCATCTCTTATTTGATCCTGGGTGTTTATAATCGCTTGGCCAATTGAAGTTGACCTGTCGACTTTCTTTAAAAGGTCCTCGATCGGATCAAACACTCCCTTGGTGCCTATGCATACCTGCCACTCCTCGTGCGTCAAAGTTACGCCATGATCTTGATAAATCGATGACCACGCTTCATAAAGTGGAGTTTCAGTGTCTAGGACTACTCCATCAAAATCGAATACAAGGGCTTCCATAGTCGTCTAGCATAATTTACTGTGCAACACATAAATCCGGGATTTTGGCCTTCTCCACTTTCTAGCGAAATAGTTTCGAGAGGTGCGCTCCGATATAGTGACCTAGCTACAAGCACTTTAGGCACTTGGTGGATAGAGTCAAGGCCTCATGAAAATGGAAGATGCGTAATTTGTTTAGCTCCTCTTGAGAAGTTCAAGTTCCCAATTAAGGTAATGGATATCACCCCCGACAATTACTCGGCGAGAACCAGGGTGCATGAATATGGAGGCGGAGCTTTTTGGGTTTTTGAAAATAATGTTTACTTCTCAAATCAAACCGATAACTACATTTATAAACAATCTGTCGATGTGAACACATTTGAAGCTAGTCAACCGGAGCCAATTGTAACTTCTTTACACCGCTACTGCGACGGGGAGGTCTCGGCGGACGGGAAGTGGATGGTTGCAATTCGAGAGCGAAGGGATGCAAATGGTCTTCATAATGAGATCGTGGCTATTTTTGATTCAGTTGACTATGTTCTCGAAGATCAACATGATTTCGTAGCATCACCGAGAATTTCTTCGGATGGAAAATGGATTACCTATATCTCTTGGGAGTTGCCTTTTATGCCTTGGGACTCATCTAAGTGTTGGGTGGCAAGGATCAATTGGGGGGGGAAAGGCCCAAATTTAACGGATAAGATCCAGATACAGCCAAGCACCCAAGGCAATTTAGCTTCCTATGTGAATCCGACATTTTCACTTGACGGGAAGTTGCTGGTGGCAACTGACGCTTTTAATGGCTGGTGGAACATTGCCAAGAGTAAAAATACGGTGAGCGACGAGATGTCAATTGGACCAAGAAATAAAAGCCGCACCATGCAGATTGAACCAATTGTTGAAATGGAAGTTGAAATGGCGTGGCCGCAGTGGGTTTTTAACCGTCCGACTTTTGCTTCAATTAGCGAAACTAAATTATTTGCAACTTGGCATGATCCGTCTTTTGTTAACTTCAAGGCCGGTTACTTAGAAAATAAGCAACTTGATGAAGTTATATCTCCCTTTGCAAGTATCACGGCCGCTAAGTCCATTCCGGGAACAAGTTTGATAGCAGTGCTGGGAAACAGTGAGACCGATCTAGGTTTAGTCGGCACATTTGATTCGGCCTCTCATTCTGATTCCTTTAATTTGCTGGCCAATTCCAGGATCAAAGAGGCAAGTGTCCATAGAGGGCCCTCTAGAAGCATCAAAATTGACTCGAAGGGGGAACTTCCAATTTATGCAACTTTTCATGAGCCATATTTGGAGGGTTTTGAATTAGGCCAGGGAGTTTTACCTCCATTAATTATTAACTGCCACGGCGGGCCAACAAGTAGTGCAGATCCAGGATTTTCTCCTACCTTTGCATTTTTTACTTCTCGCGGCTTTGCAGTAGTTGACGTAGACTACCGGGGATCAAGCGGCTATGGAAGAAAGTATCGAGATGCTCTAAATGGAAACTGGGGGGTAGTTGACGTTGAAGATGTGATAGAAGTTGCAAAGTGGCTGATTGAAAAAGAATTAGTCAACAGAAAAGCCGTTGCCATAAGGGGAGGTTCAGCCGGAGGCTATACCGTATTGGAAGCACTTGCTACAAGCGACATTTTTGGGGCAGGTGTGAGTTACTACGGAGTGTGCGACCTTGAAATGTTGGCAAAAGACACGCATAAATTCGAATCGGGATACCTCGATGGTCTAATAGGCCCACTTTTAGAGTGCAAAACGCTTTACCAAGAAAGATCACCGATTAATCATGCCGAGAAGATTAAATCACCTCTTTTGATTCTCCAAGGATTAGATGATCCAGTGGTTCCTCCCAATCAGGCCGAGGCAATAGTTGCGGCTCTAAAGTCAAATGGAATAAGAGTTGATTACCTTGGATTTGAAGGCGAAGGGCACGGATTTAGGCAGTCATCAAATATAAAAGCGGCGCTAGACGCAGAACTTTCTTTTTACTCGCAGGTACTTCCAATCGATCAATCTAAATAGTTCTAAGGAATCCATTTCCCAGAATCTCTCCATTCAACTGCTGCGTGAAATCCTTCTTGCGCTGCAAGATTTTGGAACCACCGCCCCTCTTTGGAATGCCTCGCTATCCCGTCAAAAAGTGTAGACAAGATTTGGGTACCCTCTAAACCCATGTTGTCGTAAGCCTGATTGATCATGAGCTTTGTCATAGTCAACTGATTCTTTGGGACCCCAACAATTCTCTCGGTTAGCTCCTCGACTCTTGCTTCAAGGCTTTCTTCCGGAACACTTTCTAGAACGAGTCCCCACTCGGCTGCTGTCTTGCCATCAATAGTGTCCCCTGTCAGGAGCATTCGTTTGGCCTTTTGGGCGCCAAGATGATACACCCACATTGCAGTTGTCGGGCAGCCCCAGACCCTTGCTGGCATATAGCCAATCTTGGCGTCATCTGCCATCAAAATTAAATCGCAACAAAGTGCAATGTCGCTCCCGCCTGCTACAGCATGGCCTTGGATCTGGCAAATTGTGGGCTTTAGCGATCTAAACAAAGACATAAAATCGTCAGTGTTTCTTTTCATGAACTGGTAGTCAAGTATTGGGTCCCAAACTCCGTCGTCTTTTCCCTGTGTGCCTAAACCAAGCTCGGCAAAGGCTTTTAAGTCATATCCTGCACAGAAGCTGCGGCCGGCACCTTTCACAACAATTGCATGCACCTCAGGATCTCCATTGGCCATATCAACTGCTCTTTTAATCTCGCTTGGCATATGAATGTCTATTGCATTTAATCGCTCAGGGCGGTTTAAAACAATGTATGCCCTTCTTCTTTCGGTCTTATATGAAATGGACTTAAAATCAACCACCGGCATCACCTTGTCTTATCAAAGAAATTATTCAACCCTAAAACTAGTTAAATCCCGCTCAATTGACAAGTTCGACCAAGTTCAAATAGGTAAAGAGTGGCTAGGTTAGTGCTTCATTGGCTACTATTCCTAGGTGAATATGAATAATCTTTACTTTCGACAGTGGCTTTCGGGGCACGATTACGCCAAAAAAGACCAAATGGCTAGAGCGATGAGGAACTTGGTCTACGCTATCGGCGACTCTGACACGAGAGAAGTCATCCTGGTGGATCCCACCTATGGAATAGAGGACTTGCTGGAACTTATTCAAAAAGACGACATGAAACTCACAGGCGTGCTTGCCACTCATTACCATGCAGATCACGTAGGGGGTTCACTTGGCAGCTACCCCATAGAGGGCATTTCTTCCTTGCTGGAAAAAATAAATGTTCCTATACATATCCAAGCAGACGAGCTCAACTGGGTTGAAAGAGGCACCGGAGTCCAAAAAGACAGTTTGGTCACCCATGAATCCGGTGAAAAACTTAAAGTGGGTGATATTGAAATAACTCTTATCCATACGCCCGGTCATACTCCAGGTTCGCAATGCTTTTTAGTATCGGAGAAATTAATTGCCGGGGATACTCTTTTTTTGGAAGGTTGCGGCCGAACTGATCTACCCGGAAGCGATCCGGAGCAGATGTATGAGTCGCTATTTACTCGACTCTCAAAGATCGACGACGGTACTTTACTTTATCCCGGCCATCTATACAGTGCCGAGCCTTTTGCTTCAATGGGAGAGACCAGAAAGTACAATCCAATTCTCGCACCCAGACAAGCCGCGGAGTGGCTACGTCTCTTTAGCTAACATATTGTGAGAACTAATGGTGATGGCCTCCATGGGAAGTGTGGTCTCCAAGTATTTTGCCAGACTGATTTGCACTCCACATGAACACGCCCTTTGACATTGTCGATGTTGCCGCTCCGGCCATGGCGCCAAAGACTGCCTTTCTCGCTTCATGAATCTCTAAATCTTCAGGGGCAGCCAACGAAGCGCTTTCCACTAGGTGCCCGGCCAATCGCAAGCACTGTTGAGCTTCAAATGGAACTTCTTTGTTCGCAGCCATTGGAGTAGTTCCTAGGCTCATTAGATCAACTCCCGCCAATTTGGTTGCTTCATTTACCAGTTCCAGTGCCCTGTCGGATAGTTTGCGTGCTCCTCCTGCCAGAAGAGAAAGTTCCTTGGCAAGAGCAACTTCATGTGCCGGTTTGAGATTTGAAGGATTTCCATCCCACCACCCTCCGTAGAGGCGCCAAATATTCCTTACAATAAATTCGGGCTCGTCGTAGACTGGCTGGAGGTATGGCAGGCCGGCCAAATCACTTGGAGGTGACACGGAGTGAATTATGTCACTTAGTCTTGCGCCTTCATTCATTAATACAAGAGTTTGATCAACAAGGGATTCCAAATAAAGCGCCGTGTTGGTGAGAGCTTCTTTTATTCGATCGGCGCCCAAAATAGGTACTCCATGGCCTGAAAGTAATACCTCGGGAGGCTCCGGGCCTAACTTCAGCATCGCCCTAAGTGCTTGTGCCCACTCAAGGGGGTATCTCTGCACTTTTTGGGGGTTCCCGGCATTAGGGGATGCCCAGATAAAAAGATCTCCACAGCAGAGTAGCTTCTGGTCGGGGAACCATGTGTAGGTATGATCGTCGGTCTCACCTTTTGCATGGTTTAGAACAACTTTTACGCCGCCAATTTCTAATTCCAGGTGGGAAGCGTAGGTCTCATCGGGATAGCGATACTCAGTGGGCCACTGAAATCCTGGTATTTGAAACTGGCGTTGATTTATTATTCCGTTGTAACCGGCAGTCTTTATGTACCTGTCAAACCTAGCTGGCATAGCTTCGTGTGCATATACAACGGGTTCTGGCCAACCTTTTTCCGCCGATTCTTCCT
>JAJYDO010000106.1 GCA_021777355.1 Actinomycetes bacterium
CACCTCCGCTCTCTTTGCCAACCTGCACTGATTCTTGCATTGTCATCTGATTATCCTAACTCGCCCTGTGGTCTTATTTTAAAAGTCCATGTCCCATGTTTCCCTTGCAAAGAGGGTTGGTCCTTGCGCCATTAAGGTGAAGTCATATATTGCCTTGGCGACTTTGCCAGATCGAGAGCTTGTAAGGTAGTCAAGATCCTCGTGCGGAAGAGGAAGAGCTGGATCCCTATTGATAGATATTAAGGGCCGTCTTTTCCCATTTGCCGGTTTTGGTGTCATTATTGTTGTAACCACTAACTTGTCGAGCACATTTTTCTTTCCCTCATCATCCCATACACAGATGTACCAGCCACTAGGTACTCTCCCACTATCCATCTCCCGGAACACAAGACCTACTCCGGCAATCTCATCTGTTGGTATTTGGTAACTTGAAATAAATGTGGGTATCTTAAGGCTCTCTCTAGACAAGACGATTGGCCTAAGCATATGAGCAAGAGTCATAGAGAAAATTGGCGCCAAAAAAATTGTTGTAACTAATCCGGTTATGAATGGTGCAGTTCCGTTAGCCTGCAGCCCTCCAACTATTAATAGGCTAAGACACATTAAAATCAAAACCACTGACATCACGAGGTATATCCAGTTATTGCCACTTAATTCACGAAACTTGAGTACAGCGGTGTCTTGAAGAACTTGATTGTCTTTCACATTTCAATAATATCCAATAGGTATTTCAATCGAGTTATCACAATAATAACTCCAAAATGCCAGCCGTCTTGGATCTTCCGGCTTGAAGTCCTTGAGAGTTTTGGAAAAGAGAAGAACTCGACCAATGCAATTGTTGATGAAACTTATCAGCCTGAAGCCGCCAAAGTTGCCAGTCAACAAATTGAAAATGAAACTCTTTCCTTTGCAGACCAAGCATCTTCCATGAAGTCAAGAAAGGCTTATAACTCCCTAGGGACCATGCGAGTCATTGTTGCCTCATAACCTCCACCTGGCCACTGCCAACGCCCAGAGAAAGAGTTCATGTCTTCGTCAAATGTTCCAACAAAAAAGTTCTCTGAACCCTGATCCCCAAACCATATCCTGATGGCTCTCCCCTCGACAGACCAAGTATAGGTAAAGTTGCTTCCAAGATTGTCCATATAGTGCGACTTCAGGCTCTTCGTATCTTCGTCAAATCTTATGTACTCGACTCCTTTAATAGTGGCGTCACCTCGATGAAGTTCTACATGCTGGATCATGAAAAATCCGCCTTCCATCCATGCGAAGGCGACAAGACCTTCGACAAATGATCCATTTACTTTCCACTTTCCAACAAGTGGATCTAGCTGGTTTAGCGAGTCGCTTGGATGCGACGATATCCTGCCCGCGAAATGATTATTATCATTGGCCATAATGGATGATACCGCATGCGAAGATTTGCCTTGCTTAAGTTGTAGTCCCTGCTGTGTGATCTGATCAGTTCGTAAGTTGAAAAGTTGGCTTCAAAACATATTGGATGATTTTCATAGGCGCACCTTAAATTGCATAGTTTGGAGTTGTTTTGAGCACAACGTTGGAACGGCACAGTGATTTGGCTATTTGGAGAACAAGGATTGTAAGCCAAGAAAACAGGTGGATCGCGCGAGGAGTCCGGCTAGAAAAGACAAGTTCTTTTTATGGGGGAGGCTTTTCTGAGCCTTAGATTAGTTGAATGCAATCTCACCGTCAGGTGACCACCAGGCCAATATCGTGCCTTTAGGAGACAACCAAGTTATAGTCTCCGGAGTCGAAAATTTATCGGCAATAGGGTGTTTTTGAAGTTCTAGTGTTTTTAATGGCCCGTCAGGCCCCTGAATAGACGCTACGAAGTCATAAATCTTCTTAGCGACCTCTCCGGTCCGCGTGTTTAGCAAATCATTGAAAGAATCACTCGGAGCGGGAAACTGAATCCATTTCCGAAAGTCAAGTAACAAGCGCTGTTTTAGCGGAATACGAGTGGACGATAAAAAAGCGGGGGGAATCATAAATTGATAGAGCTCATATCTCAGTCCGTCTTTTCTCCATATATTGAGAGACCAGCCTTCGAACTTCATGGAACTTGAAGGCCGAATATATAAAAGTCCTACCCCTGCAATATCTGAAACAGGGATCACTCGTCTTGGTCCAAAATTGGGTAGCTTTAGGGATTCATGGGTAATTATAAGGGGTCGAATCATTATGGCCAGTGACTGTCCAAATGCGATTATAGGAATTGATACAACAAGTAATGCGAAGGCAATAATACGATTAACTAAAACCCACTGAGCGATTGCCTGGGCCATTAAACAGGTCACGATTGAACCGCGTGTTGCCCAAGTGATCTTGTACCAGTGTCTCATTCGCCTGCCTCGGAATTTGAGCACGGCCGGCGCTTTCAATTCCTCCACTTTAGTCACCTTCCAAGTCTACCAAAGGCATCTTCAAGATTCAGAGGTTACCGATTTCAATTGCTCATTAAGCCTAGGTACTCATGCCAGAACATATTTCAAGGCATCGCTAAAAGCAGGTTGCCAAGCTGCCCAAATCGGCTGAATTAACCCAAGAGGGTTCATTTTTCCACCAACTTGCATCTGTTGCATTCACAGGCAGTTGGTCACGATTTAGCAATAGCTAAAAACTCCAAGTGGCCCCATGGACGGCATTAAATATGGGTAGATGCAGGCAATGCGGAAGTTGTGGAGCTAATAAATGTATTGAAGTTAGTGCTCAGCAAATGGCCAACTACTCAATGGCCATTTCCATCTCAATGCCAGGGAAACTTAGTTACCTTGCACTGCACTCCAGCTTGTGAAAGTCTTAAGATGTTACACCTAAGAAAAAAAGGAATCTGACCTTTTTGGAGCGCCGTACTCCTCAAAGAACGAGACGTCAACTGAAATATCCATAACTACTCGCTCTGTCACGCTTACGCCGAGTCTAAAGTCTCGAAGTAAGTCGCATAGCCGATCGCCGTCAATCAGCTCTACCGGAGGCGCACCGTCGCGACTGGCCTCATTTTGGGCATCTCTTGTGAAGTATCCGGTCGTGATTAAAAGACCCTTTTCACCTCGACCAGACATCGCCCCCCTGAAGTCACGGACGGCCCCAGCAGGTACTGTTCCTCTATATCGTTTACACTGAAAGAATACCGGAAATGAAACGAGCGATAGTCGGTAGACACCAACTCCATCTATTCCGCCATCTCCACTTTTACCCAGAACTGTGACATTCACAAATCCAGCCTCTCTAAGTAACCTCTGTGCGAGGCGTTCAAAGCCACTTGGGTCAACTTCCAGCAGCCTAGCTATAAGTTGGTCTTTCCAGGTTTCTGAGCTCTCTCCAATTGTTTCCTCGAAAGTGTCGCTGTCATTTATACTGAGATGAGTATTCCTCTGTCTACTAGTGCGAAATTCCCTGAAATTTGTTTCCATTTGATCGAAAGTAAGGGACTTGCCTATTTCAGTTAAAGACCAGATACCGCGAGCACTATTTTCGAGTGCCGAAATATCAGCTAGATGCGTTCTGGCCCAACCTAGCCGATATTCAATCTCAGTCTTCCGACCGCTTTTATCTGGTAATGACTGTTGCTCCACCGAGAAGTGCTCATTTTCGATTACTTTTTCGTAAATTTCCTTATTTGTTGCGGATCCACCTAGTTCCTTAAGAGCCGTCAATACTGGCCACATTAAGTCATGGACCGGGGGAATTAATTGGTCAACCATATTTGTAGACATTAATACATTGATTTGTTCCGTGTCGGGAACAAAAGAATTTGGCATGTTATGACAGAATTGAAGAATAGCCAGGAAAGGATATGGAACCAACAAGTCCCTTTGCCCGTTTCCGGCCAAGTAGATCTAAGTCAGAAAATTCTTCTGTAAATCAATCTCCATGTTTTATCGAAAATATTAATGACCTTGAATTCAATAACGAAGCGAAATTCCTTTTAAGAAATTGATGAGCTGGAATAACTTCCAAGTGAATCAATTGCCATAAAGGAAATACTTTTAAAAGTTATTCACAACTCAAATTAGATCAACGCCATCAAATGGGGCATGCCTTTCTACGTGATTAACTCAAGTAGAAATTGTCAGTGAAGTCGATGTCAAGTCTGACTAGGGTAGTTCAGGCTGTCCATCAAAATTCGCGCGGAAACCGGGGTCCGTGTTACATTCGTAGGCGTATTTAAGCATTCGCGCCAGCATGCCCGGGTCAGGATGTCGGTAAAGCGGCTCTACAAAAGTTAGTAGATCATATTCAATCCTGGACTTGTTGGTATGTACCATGAACATCAACCCCACTCCGATTTTACAGATTTCTTCGTACGTGGAAAGCCATTCGCCTCCCTTGTCTCCGAGAAAAAGGCTATCTATAGTTACTTTATTAGGTAGTTCTATTACTAGGTATGATCTGTGCGCTGCGCGACTGTGGGCCAAAGCTTCGTAAGCACTGGAAATCTTGATACCGTCGTCGTATCGCTTGAGCTCGTAAGTTTCCAAGTTTACGTACTTGTTTGGCAAAAATCGACTTTTCACTATTTCAATCTTAATTACATCTGGACGAGTAAATTGTCCTCCAGTCATTCGTTTGCCGCCACTGGCGGTCTTAATAATGTATGGAGCACTGGCCTCAACAATGCTGTCACCTTCTTGTTCATTTATTGACGAATACCGGGAAGACTTTTGCCCCAATAATCTGATGAATGGGTCATATAATTCGTTTTCCTTTGATACTAGGTCATGCTCCAGTAATGACTTGCCGTCTTCGTCCCTGTAAAGCACTCCAATTTTGGAAAGGCTAAGCTTTGTCTTCTTATTCGGTATAACTAAGCCGAAGTTTGAAAGTGTCTTGTATGAGCGAAGGATCTCGTCTTTGGAAAGACTAAGTCTTTCACTCAACGAATTCAAGCTCACTCCATCCTCTTCTATAGATTCAAAGAGGCGAATTAATGTTTTCTCAGATGTTCTTTTTGTAGCTAAGCTAAGTAAATTCGTAATCTTGTACTTTCCTGCTGTGACTCCATCATTGCCCGAAATGACATATCCCTTCGTAAGCAATTTCTGAAAGTTAGTAGCGGTAAAGGTACTGTTTTCAGACCACAACGCGGTAATTCTCGAAAGGTGATGCTGTTCTGAACCATACCGAGATTCTTTAGTATTCGACATAATCGCATGAAGCAATTCGGCTTCACGGGGCGTGAGTGCTTGCATATTAGTCAAATTGGGACCTCCTGACAACGTACCGGTTAGTTTTCTCTCTGCCAAATGCTATCAGACGATGCATTTTCAAGGATGACAAATTGAACCAAAAGATATTGCAGCGTTCACGCTCATGCGAGAGTGTAATTATCTAGCGGCTATTTAGTAGCCGCAGCAGAATTAGCGACAAAGGGATTAATATTTCGCATCAAGCTAAAAAACACTTTCAGAATGTAAATTTGTAACTTAGCTTCTCTGATATAGCACTCGAAAAAAGGCTCTTATGACGTTATCGGGGGTCATTTTGCTTGACTCCAAGGTAAGTCAGGAGCGATTCCTGCTCGATCTACCATATATGGCGTCGGCAGGTGAATCATCAAAATCGTCGGAATCATCT
>JAJYDO010000107.1 GCA_021777355.1 Actinomycetes bacterium
GGCTCCGGTTGGAACTGCTAATTACTCTGGACTTCTCTATCTAAGGGCCAGGTACTACCAACCCTCAACCGGACAGTTCACATCCATGGACCCGGCATATTTGTCAACAGACCAGGCCTATGCCTATGCTACAGGGGATCCTGTGAACTTAAGTGATCCGAGTGGACTGTGCTGGGCATGGAATCTTGGTTGCGATTTCGGAAGTCTTTTTTCGGGACCTCCACAGAGAAAAGCAAATACGAGTGCGCCGGGCCCGCACGACCATATTGACGGTTCAAGTCAATCTGTGGCAGTCCAAGTTCCTGACATTTATCTTCCGAAGTTCTACATTGATATTCCTGCCGACAAGATCTCAGTAAACGTTGAGAACGACTACGAAAATCCAGCACCGGTTAAAATTGAACAACTGGCTGTATTGCCTAACCCAAATGAAGTCGCTTTGTGGAATCCTGATCAGGTGATTGCTAGTTCGAGACGAGCGATTCTGCCGTCGTGTACTGCAATAATTATGTCAAATAAATGCACCCTTGGTATTAGTTTCTCAGCAGAATACGCATACAATGACTCCAGATAGGTTCATCTATCGCATATAGTACCTCCAGCTCGTGTGTAGCTGGATATATGCCAATGTCGCAGTTCCATATAAATATCGACAACAGCGGTGTTGACTTGGAATCACCTGGGTCAGGTGATTTGACAGTGATACTAAGTTGGCGAGCTTATTCTTCAGACTATAAGTTTTTCGGAGACAGTTATAAATGAATAGCAAATCTTTTCCGAGAAAACCCATTGTCCTCTTTTTCGCAATATTACTAGCAATTGCTTCATGTTCTGGTTGTTCGAATCAAGTTGGAAATAATCCGTCAACGCTTTCTCAAGATTTCTTGCCGCAATCGTTTGTTGGAGCACCTTCTTTAAATAGTTTAAGTGTCGTTATGATTCAATGTCCCGAGCAGAAGTTTTGCGTCGGAGTAGAATATTTCTCGTCAAAGTCAACAGCATTAGTAGTTAAAACCAATTCTGAACCAAATTGGCGATTAAGCAATTTTCCTGATTTTATTACGAAATCTTTTTCGGTAGTGACAAGTCTTAGTTGCACCTACACGGCATACTGCCTAGCGAGTGGACAGACTGGAAATACCACGTTCTTATTGGCAAGCGTCGACCAGGGCCAGGCATGGAAACAAGTTTCGATTTCAGGGTCAAGCGGCGATTTGGGCCAAATATATTGTTATTCCAATGACTCCTGCATTACCGCGGGCCTCGACGAAAACGGAAACGCTTTGTTCAATGAATTTCACATAGTTGACAAGGCTCCATTTATTTCAGAAGAGATCATTGGAAAGATGAGCTTGAATCTATCTTTGACTAGCTTTTTATCTTCTTATTGTGATCCAATAGCTTGTCTTACTGGCGGATATAGTGACGGTCAAATGACCTTGTTTCGAATAAGTCCAGCCAAAGCCCAAGTATCGCAGTTTTTTCCTGAATATGAATCTGATATTGCAAGTTCGAAAGTCGTTTCGATAGGTTGCACATCAGACGAACTTAGGTGCTTTGCCTTAGCCACAATGATATTTAGTAACGGAAATGGCACTCCAAAAATAGTAGTTTTGACTTCAACTAGCCTATTTTCGAATACTTGGCATAACTCTACAATTTTAGACAAGTACAATTTTGATGCCATCCACGGCGTAGCCTGTTTGGGAACTGGAAGCAATATGAAATGCATTATGGTTGCACATATTGCTGGGTCAAAATACGCGGGAAGCGTGTTTGTTTCCAGTGGAAATGGTGATAGTTGGAGGGAAATAGGAAACCTTGTAGGGAGCCAACTTTATGGATTGATAAATTGTCAGAATTTCATCCAGGCAGGGTGTGAGATTGGCGACTTTGACAAGGTCCCGGGATCTATCTTTTTTAAATTGCAATGACCTCTGCTATTTTCACGAAACTTAATATAGGTTGACGTGACAAGCTACATAAAAGCAGCAGGAATTGAAAAGTCAGGGTCGTGCCACTTATTCAGGCACAGTGCAGCAACTCTCATGGTTGAAAACGGAGCCGACATCAGATATGTCCAGGAACTCTTAGGTCACAGGGATCTAAATTCAACCACTATCTATACCCATCTCACACCTGACAAATTAGCCAAAGTCCACTCAGCTACTCATCCTGGTGCCACCAAACAAGAAGCAGTTGACTAAAGCCTCTTAAACACCTCGTCAACTACTGAAATTGTGCCAAGATAGTAAAAGTGCAACTAACCAAGATCCAAGAAGAATTCAAAGGCACAACTTCAAATAACGCGTATCCGCGATTTTTCTCCAATCACTCTTTTTCAGCCGCTCAAAACTTCTACATAATCCCAGCTAATACCACAGAAACATCTTTAAATTCATGCCAAGTCGCGTCTGATCCCTTACATTCCGCAGGGGATCCTGTGAACGCAAGTGATCCGAGTGGGATGTGTGTTGTAAAGGGTGCAAACGGCAAAGTAATTATGTCAGATGCAGCGTTATGTGGTGATGATCTCAACTACTGGGATACGTCTTGTACTGGGAAGTACTCAAGCACTTGCTACGAAAACAATGGGGATCTGTGGATTGACCCTTACAAGGGAAATGCTTCTATAAATGTAGTATTGCATTGCGCAAGTCTTGGGGATTACAACGTTTACGATGATGCGGGATGCTTGGGTGGAAATGGAAAAGTGTCGCCCCCTACGTGTTCCTCGGACTATGCAAGAAGCGCATCAAGCTTAGGAGCCTTATACGAAAAGGAGAAGTACGCATTCGATTACTTTATAGGAAAAGGACTAACTGAAGATCAAGCTGCCGGAGTTCTTGGGAATTTATTTCACGAATCTTATGGGACGATGTCTCCTCACGAGCTACAAGTGGGTTATAGCGGACCCGGATACGGGAGTGGACTCGCGATGTGGTCCGTTGGTGGTAAATATCCTAGTTGGTCAGGTGTCTTGAAATATGCTGGCAGCGAAGGAGTATCTGCGTATGAATTTACCTTACAGGTTGATTTTATTTGGCAAGAAATGACCAATCCCACTTATGAGATTTGGCTACCTGGAGGCCAAGGAAGCAATGCCCTCGGCAGGTTGGAATCAACAACTTCAATTAAAAGTGCCACGGACTCGTTTGCCATTTGGTTTGAACATGCCGGCACGCCTGAATTGTATCAGCGTGAAACAAGCGCGCAAGACATTTACAACCAGTTTGCCGGTTAGCTAATTTTGTGGATATGAAACACAGACTCTCGACAGTTGCCATAATAGTATTAGCTATTCTAATGATTGCAAGTTGTTCACGTGGCAACTCACCGATCAAAACAGTTCAACCGAAAAATACAAATTCAGGCATTTATTCCATAAATGTCACCTTGGCCGGATTGCCTGCAGTACCAGTGGTTAACGTCGACACTTTAGGTAATTCAATTACCTATGGAGATAGCTTTACGTATAACGATTCGGTTAATGCCGCATTATTGGATGCAATTTGGGCCGACGAACAAAGTTTTGGGGATGAATATAGCCAAAGCGTAAAAATGGGATTCAACCCATCTCCGATTTACGGAGTTGGGGTTCCTGTTCCGGTTCCGGCTGAGTACGGTGTTTACCCAATATTACGCTTAATTTCGGCAAGTAACAAGGTAGTAAGCGCGCTACTTCCTGTGTTCGACTTCTTTCCCAGAGGCGCCTACGACGAGTCTTGGATATCTGTAACTGTTGAAGTCCCATCGGGAACTGTGGTAAGTCTCCCGCAACTTTTTATCAATCCTGATAAGGGTCTAGCAGAAGTTGAAGCCTTGGTGAAGAAGGAAATATTTACTGGTAGCTCTTTCGACGATAAGTGGATTAGGAGCAGGTTTTCTATACGTGATTATGTTTCACAATTGAATCAGGCATTATCCCAGACACAGAACTACCAGCATTGGGCACTTACCGCCGGTGGTCTCGCAATAGGATTTGATCCAGAAGCAACACCCGATGATCCTAGCAAGCGACTAGATTTTACGATATCTTACGCAAAACTTTCTCAATATCTCAATGAATTTGGAAACCTAATTGTCTCTGAAATTAGAATGCCGGTCTCAAAATCTTCTGTTGGCTGCGTGATACCGATGGATTATACTTATCAATATCCCAATAATTGTTCAACATAATACCAATGCAATACTCCGATCCTATATTCCGCAGGGGATCCTGTGAACTCAAGTGATCCGAGTGGGATGTGTAATGCGAACCCATTTTCGGGGAGCTTCTGGACTAATGGTAATTGTTTGGCGGGGGCGGTTGGTGGACCTAGTGGAGACTCAAGTAGTAGTTCACAATCAGGCGCAGGAACTGAAGGCTATTGCGTTTCGCTCAATTTGACTTACGCTATTGCTAACGGTCAAGTCAGTGCTTGCGTAGTTAAAACAGTTAACGGTAGACAGGTTGGAGTAACTGCTACTTGGGGATATGGCCTTGGAGTTGATTCAGGCGATCTAAAAACCATCGCTAAGGGAATTCTTGAGAAGGCTTCAGGTCAACCTCTCAGGCTTCTCAAAATGTTAAAAGGGTTGGCTGATGCTTCAGGGGATGCTACATGGCAAACCAGTAATGCAACTGATCTTAGCCAGCTGCGTGGCAAATTTAACTACAGTTCATTCAACGGAGGCTGGGTCTTGAACGGTGGCTGGGAGAGATTCCATTCCCCGTGTAAGGGTAGTACGGTCTCTGGCACTGATTGGTCATTAGGATTTGGCGGCGGAATACAGATGGGGAGCGGGACTTCAGAAACCGGGGTTCATATTTTTGATAGTGGCAGTTTAGCTGCTCGAGTTGCTTCTGATGAAATCAACGCTTTTAATGCACTTAATCCGTTTAGCTGGTTTTATGGAGAATAGATCATGCTAGTTCGTAAAAGGCGATTTGTAACGGTTCCGGTGTTAAAAGAATTAACCACTTTGGAAGTCAAGCAAGTAATCAGAGATGAAGTTTCATCCAGGTCTGCAATGATTGGATTGATTAAAACATGGGTTGGCAGAGAAGAGGTAGTCACTGGCGGAGTAATTTTAAATCACGTCCATCTACAGGCAATTGTGCGATCTGCTCCAATGAGACAGACATTCAGTTTGAAAGTTGGTGGAAAAATAAGGACGCTGGGTGATTATGTAGTTGACATTTCTTTTAATCTTTATCCAGCCCCGATATTGTATGTGGCGAATGCGTCCGGATTGCTGGCTATTCTTTTTGCCGCACTATTTTTAATTTATTGGAATACACTTATACTTATGATTGTCGCGGTCTTTACAACGATGACAGTTGCAATATATGCAGCTGGCTTACTGGTGGAAAGTTATTCAGCTCAAGAACTGCAGATTCTAACCAACTGGGTAGATAAACTTCGACATAAGTTTGGCGAGTCTTAAGCATAGGTCTTGAACATGTAAAGAAAGTTTGAACGCGCTGCTTTCGAAAATGGCAATGTCCACCACTGTGTCACCTCCCACAAAGAGCCGATTCTACCCATTTTGGGTTACCAAGTAATTTCCTACCTTCGAA
>JAJYDO010000042.1 GCA_021777355.1 Actinomycetes bacterium
CGAGACTTAAGTAATACCCGCCGGTTCCAGGGAAGCCGCCATGGTAAAAAGTGACGGCAATAACCATAAAGCCACGTACCCCATCCAACGCAGGCATCCGGCCCAATTTGAGTTTCTTTTTCTCGCCACTACCAGCTAAATTAGAACCAACCCCTGCCTCTTGTGTTCTAATATCACTTCCCGATATTCCGTTATCCATTCTGCTGTCGATACTTAAGACCTATATTAATTAACTTCGGATATAGCCAGTCTGCTATCCATTCGCCACCAACAGGATTGGTGATGTGTATTCCGTCCGGCTGTCTGATTGGTAAACCATTAATATACTCCGCATACTGACCATTTGGGTCCATGAGTGAATTAAAGTCCAGGACCTGAACGTTTGGCACACCCTGGGCAGCCTGGCGCAACATTGAATTATAAAGATCAACCCTGGAAGTGTTGTCTTCCGGGTATATCGTACCTGTAGTCGGATTGATGACACTGTAGTAAGGGGCTGTCAAAAGAACCAAAGGTGCACCACCTTGGGTCAATACTGAAATTGCTTGTTTTAGTGACGCCATTAATCGATTGTCAAAGTCACTCTGGCCAATGTGTTCCCACCCATTTCCCCAGTTTCTATCAAGGGTTTCCCACCTCCCTGCCAGCATGACCGTGACATCTGGATGAAAGTCGCTAATTCTCTGCGAGTAGTAGGAAGCCCACTGGGAACACGGCACGGGATCACCTCCCTGCGGAGATGACGAACCATTTTCCATTACGAGTCCACCAGTCAGTGTTCCACAACCAATGATTGCCGAGTCACTCAAATTGACATTGTCGGTGGAGTCTAAATAAGAAGCTCCCTGACCGAGAGTCTCTGCAATCGAGTCGCCTACAAGTAACACCCTGATCGGATCGCTTATCGGAACCTGAGGTGCATTTAGAGCGTGGTTGTTCACCAGTGCCTGGGAGTTAACCGTCGGCGTAAGAGTGCCAATTATGAGAGCGAATGCAAACATGACAGCGGCGACTGCCGGCGTGACCAACCAGGCAGCTCGCTTTTTCAGTGCGGCTCCAAGTCTGACCGGCTGCTCAACTAAGTAATACGAGACTATTGCCATGAGAATTGAAATAAATGTTCTAAGAGCAAATAGGCCAATTCCGGAAAATCCGGTCCTGGCATTATTGAACATTATGACAATAGGGAACTGCCAAAGATACAGACCATATGAAATTTTCCCGAGCGCTCGAAGCGGTTTCATGGAAAGCGCCTCGTTGAATAGTCTCCTGGGAGCAAGTACCACAGAGGCAATTACTAAGGCCACCAAAATATCGGATAGGAAAAATCCACCTCTAAACATCCAGGCCGGAGGACCTGAAGCCTGTGACCAAAGAATCACAATCGCTAAAAATGCAAGTGGTCCGCCTGCTGCGCTGGCCTTAACTACCCTGGAGTCTCTACCTATATTGGGAATAGAGAGCAAAAAGGCCAACGTAGCCCCAACCAACAGAGCTTGCGCTCTGGTTTCCGTGCCATAGTAAGCCTGGTCAAGACCTTGACCGGATCCATAGACTAGAGCCATCGCTCCTGCCGAAAGAATCGCTCCGATTCCTGCGACATAAATCATGGGCTTTATTGACTTTCTCCACTTAATGACGACGGCAAAAAGTATCGGCCAGACTATATAGAACTGCTCTTCAATGGCAAGCGACCATGTGTGCTGCAAAGGCGAAAGTGCCTGACTTTGTCCAAAGTATCCTAAGTGTGTCCAGATGTAATACCAGTTAGAGGAGTAAAAAAGTGCAGCTATTGCATCACCTCTGACAGTGGGGAGTTCCAGAGGGTCTCCCCAAAATGCCTCTACAAAAAGTACCACTGCAATTAAAGCGAACAGTGCCGGAAGAAGTCTGCGGGCACGACGCGACCAAAAGGATGCAAATGATACGGATCCGTTTCTGACAACATCGCCTATCAATAGAGACGTAATCAAGTATCCAGATAATACAAAGAACCCGTCAACCCCCATATATAATCCGCCTGCTCCGGCAATTCCTGCGTGAAAACAAACTACCGCAGCTACGCTCAAGCCTCTAATTCCATCTAATCCAGGTATAGTTCTCAGATGCGGGGTTTCCGGGTGGCCATGGTCGATTCTAGACTCATTTGAAGTTGGCCGCTTGGCAAAACTAGCGACATCTTGATCAAGAAATGCCCGGACTCGCTCCGAGGGAAGCTGAGATTTCCGTTTTGGGGCGCCTGTAATCAATCCCTCACTCACTTAGGGGTCCCTCCTCAAAGGATGCAAAATTAGGCACCATTTCTCAAAAATATCCTTTTAACCCGATCTATCCAAATTACCATTAGCCCTCATCTAGGTTACTGTCACATAGGACAGTAGCTATGTCACTAAGATTGGTAAGAATAAATGAGCGCACATACTGATTACATAGATTTAATTAATAACAGAGTAGTTGTCTTTGATGGGGCACTGGGGACCAACCTGCAACTTAAAGGTCTGACTGCCGAGGATTTTGGTGGAAGTGAGTTTGAGGGTTGCAATGAAATTCTGGTAGATACAAGACCAGAGGTTGTAAAAGAGGTTCACAATTCATTCTTAGATGTGGGAGTTGACGTCATTGAAACCAACAGTTTTGGTTCATTTTCTATAGTATTAAACGAGTACTCCTTGGCTCACCGTGCCAGGGAACTGAGCTTCAAAGCGGCAAAATTGGCCCGGGAAGCAGCAGATTCTTATTCGACCAAAGATCGCTACCGTTTTGTGGCGGGTTCAATTGGCCCGGGCACTAAATTCCCTACTCTGGGCCAGATACCTTTTGATGATCTGGTTGTTTCGTATGAGGAACAAGCCCTCGGACTTATTGAAGGCGGCGTGGATCTTTTGCTGGTCGAGACTGTTTTTGATCTGCTCCAAGCAAAAGCGGCAATAGTTGCATGCAGAAATGCCCTCAAAGAGATAGGAAAAGAACTTCCAATCCAGGTACAAGTCACCATTGAGCTCACAGGCCGGATGCTTCCGGGTACGGAAATCGGTGCGGCTTTAAATGCGCTTGAAGCAATGAGACCAGACGTTATTGGTCTCAACTGCGCTACGGGTCCTGCAGAGATGATTGAACCGATTCGATATTTAACCTCTCATACCAAGATTCCTATCTCATGTCTCCCAAATGCGGGTCTTCCTTCTGTAGTTGACGGAAAAATGCATTACGACTTGACGCCCGACCAACTGAGTCAGTATCACAAAGACTTTGTGGAGAACTTTGGGGTAAGCGTGGTTGGCGGGTGCTGTGGCACTACCCCGGAGCATCTAAAAAAAGTTGTTGAAGCCATAGGGAATTCAAAAAAGGCTACTCCTGAAGTGGAGTTGGAACCTGGGGTTTCTTCACTCTATAGCGCTGTTTCGCTTCACCAAGAGTCATCGGTGCTCGTCATTGGCGAAAGAACTAACGCAAACGGTTCCAAAAAGTTTCGAGATGCAATGTTGGAAAAAGACTGGGACACAACCGTTGCAATGGCAAGAGAACAGATTGCCGAAGGTGCCCATTGTATTGACGTATGCGTTGACTACACAGGTGCCGACGGAGTAGCAGACATGGAGGAAGTAATCAGTAGGTTTGCCACTGCGGCTACTGCGCCAATAGTAATAGATTCAACTGAGCCTCCGGTAATTGAAACGGCTCTTAAATGGCTTGGCGGAAAGGCAATATTAAACTCCGTCAACCTTGAAGAAGGAGATGCTCCCGGCACCAGGCTCGATAGATTCTTGAGATTGGCCAAAACCTACGGAGCTGCCGTCATTTGCACTTGCATTGATACAGACGGCCAGGCCAGAACAAGGGAGTGGAAGTTTAAGGCCGCCAAAGCTATTCATGATTTGGCAGTTTTTAAATACGGGCTTACCCCACAGGATCTAATCTTTGACCCTTTGGCGCTTCCACTTTCAACCGGCATGGAAGAATCCCGGTTAGACGGTATTGAAACAATTGAGGGCATTCGCATGATCAAGGAAGGACTTCCCGGCGTCCACACGGTATTAGGCCTTTCAAATGTCTCATTTGGCTTAAACCCTGCGGCAAGACAGGTTCTTAATTCGGTTTTTCTTCACGAATGCGCCCAGGCAGGACTAGATGCAGCAATTGTCCATGCCGGAAAAATACTTCCTCTTCATCGAATAGATGATGAGACTAAACAAGTATGTCTCGATCTCATTTACGACAAAAGGCGAGATGACCCAGAGAACCCTTATGACCCGCTCCAAACCCTTTTGGCGCTTTTTGAAGGTGCTTCTGCCCAATCAAGTGAAAAAGAAGACCTTTCTTTGCTTCCGGTTGAACAAAGACTTGAGAAACGCATTATTGACGGGAACCGAAACGGATTGGAAGCCGACTTGGAAGAGGCGCTTGGGAACGGCCTCCAAGCACTAGAAATTGTCAATGACATTTTGTTAAAGGGCATGAAAACAGTTGGCGAACTTTTTGCTTCAGGTGAAATGCAGCTTCCGTTTGTTTTGGCCTCTGCCGAGACCATGAAAAGTTCGGTTAAGTACTTGGAACCCTTTATGGAAAAAGCCGAGGCAAGCGAGAAAGGGTCGATTGTCCTTGCCACGGTAGCCGGAGACGTCCATGACATAGGCAAAAACTTGGTAGATATAATCTTGACCAACAATGGTTATGTTGTCCATAATTTGGGGATCAAAGTTTCAATATCTGAAATGCTCGAAGCACTTGAGCGCACCAAAGCAGATGCCATTGGCATGAGCGGCCTATTAGTGAAATCTACTTTAATTATGCGGGACAATCTAGAAGAGCTTAAGAGACGAAACCTGGATCAAATTCCCGTCATTTTGGGAGGTGCGGCTCTAACACGCACATATGTCGAGCACGACTTAAGGACGAATTTTTCAGGCCGTGTTTTTTATGGAAAGGATGCCTTTGAAGGCCTTCGGACAATGGACCGGCTAATGGAAATGAAAAGATCGGGTGAAGAAGATCCTGAATTTGGCCGGGAGATCAAACAAAAATCATCCACTCCAAGAAAATCGGAGATCCTAGCTGCAATTGATCTATCCACAATTCCAGGCTTCTCCCCGGTAGTCGAAAGGGATAATCCGATATTCAAACCTCCTTTTATAGGTTCACGTATCGCCAAAGGAATTCCTATCGACGAAATTGCAAGTTATCTCAACGAAACGAGCCTATTTAGAAATCAGTGGGGCTATAGGCCGGATAAAGGCGAGCCAGACGGTGATTTCAAAGATCGAATTCGCCAGGTTTTAAGAGCCGAACTCACGAAAGCTAAGTCTCAGGGACTACTTGTCCCGCAGGTTGCCTGGGGCTACTTCCCGGCGGAATCTGTTGGAAATGACTTAATTATCTACAGCGACGAGTCAAAATCCAATGAGATTGCCAAATTCACTTTCCCCCGCCAAAAAGAAGAACCTTTCCTTTGTATCGCGGACTTTTTTAGGTCTCGTGAATCCGGGGAAGCGGACTACTGTGCTTTCCAACTAGTTACTATGGGGCGTGAAGTATCACATGAAGCAGCAAGACTGTTTAAGGAAGATAAATACAGCGAATACGTGAAGCTCCATGGATTAGGCGTAGAAATGGCAGAAGCTTTGGCCGAACTTTGGCATTTAAGAATCCGACAGGAATGGGGTTTTGCAAATGAGGACGGACCAACTCTCACTGGATTGTTCCGCCAAAAATACAGAGGCGGACGGTATTCTTTTGGCTACCCGGCCTGCCCTCGCTTAGAAGACAACGAAACCGTGGTCAACCTTTTAGAAGGCGGCCGAATTGGGGTCGAAGTAAGTGAAGGCTTTCAACTGCACCCGGAGCAAACTACTCTGGCAATTGTTTGCCACCATCCAAAGTCCAAATATTTTATAGCTTGACTTTTAAAAATCCGAGTTAAAGATATAGGGTTGAGCCTCCATCAACCACCACGGCAGCTCCATTTACAAACTTTGCCGGCTCAGAGCACAAGAAAGTAGCTACTTTCCCAAAGTCCAGTGGATCGCCCATTCGTATCTCACTTCCGCCATGATCTATTTCCTTCATTCGCTCAGTATTATGAGGTCCCGGACAAATTGTATTAATAGTTATGTTGGGATAGTCCTTTGAAAGATCATTTGCTGCCGTTTTGATCCAAGCCCAAAGCGCGCTTCTTGAAGTATTGGAAAGTGCAAGCGTAGGAATAGGAGAAATTATCGAATAGGAAGTAATTGCAATAACCCGTCCCCATTGGTGTCTTCTGAATTCGGGAAGGGCTTGCTTAATTATCCTTACGGCCGAGATGAAATTTGATGAATAAGCATTTATTAAAGCTTCCTCGGATACGTTGAGTGCACGCCCGACCGGAGGTCCCCCGGAATTGGCAACTACGATATCGAGTCTTCCAAATCGCTCTATGGCACTTTTTACCAACAGTTCAGGAGTCTCCGGAGCCAAAATATCCCCGGGAACTGCTAAAACAGTGGCTCCCTGGCGACTTAGAGTAGCTGCTGCCTCAGCTAATGTGGCAGGGTCCCTCCCATTAATCAGCACGCTTACGCCCTCTTTGGCTAAACCTTGCGCCGTGGCTAAACCCAATCCTTTAGAAGCGGCAGTTACTATTGCCACTTTTCCACTAATTCCTAAATCCATAGATTCCTCTCACGCATTAATCAGATCCGTACTGATTTTTCCTTTGTAACTATTACTCCGAGACTTTGCCAGGTAGCTCTCAATCGCGTCTCGGGCATGGTGGCTTGATCGTGTGAGCGGAGATGACTCAATATGGGCAATTCCAAAGGACTCGCCTAGTTCTTTATACTTTGCAAATGTATCCATATCCACATAGCGCATAATCGGCAAATGCCATCCCTCCGGACGTAGATACTGGCCGATAGTAACTATCGAAACTCCAATTCCCGCCAGATCATATAACACGCCAATTACTTCTTCATCACTTTCGCCGAGTCCAACCATAATCCCTGATTTCGTCACAAGAGAACTCTCTTTGGCTACTGCTAGAACTGAAAGCGACCTCGCATAGTTAGCCGAGGTCCTAACAGCTTTTTGTAGTCTTGGAACAGTCTCTACGTTGTGATTTAAAACGTCAGGTCTTTGGTCAAATACCGTGATTAGATCCTCCCTCCGGCCTTTAAAGTCCGGAATCAATACTTCAACTTCGGTTTTTGGGTTCTTCGATCTTATTGCCTTAATAGTTTCAACCCAATGCATTGCCCCGCCGTCAATTAAGTCATCTCTGGCCACCGAGGTGACAACAGCGTACTTAAGATCCATGTCAAAGCAAGCATCGGCTACTCGTTGTGGTTCATTGTGATCTAGCGGTTCAGGCTTTCCAGTCTTAACGTCGCAAAATCCGCAGGCCCTTGTGCAGACATTGCCTGCAATCATAAAAGTGGCAGTTCCCTCTCCCCAGCACTCAGAAATGTTGGGGCATCTGGCTTCTTCACAGACTGTGACTAAGGACATGGAACGCATTTGATTTCGCAATTTGGCATAACTAGGTCCAAAAGTAGCTTTTTTCTTAATCCAAAGTGGCTTTGAGGCCTTTATCTCCAACCCGCTCGACGGATCGTTCCCGGCCTTTACAAGTCGTTTTATGGCATTCGGCGAAGTCTCTGCTTTGGCTGCAACGCCACGACCAATATCTATCTTGTGGCTACCTTGACTCGAAACATCGAGATAATCAATTTCAACTTCACCCTTTAAAAGGCAAGCGGGGGCAATATCTTTACATATAGAGATAACTTCTCCCACAGTGGTTTGGATTCCTTCAATTGCAAGCGAAGTCACTCCTTTGTCGGTAATGCCGCATGGGACGATAGCTTTATAAATATCAAGATCTATGTCGCAGTTAAGTGCAAATCCATGGAAAGATCTCCCATGTGCCACCCTTACTCCAATTGCTCCAATTTTGCGGGGGCGCTTCGAACTTGGGTCCACCCAAACTCCCGGATACCCTTCGATGGTTCCCACACTTTCAAGTCCCAGCTTTTTACACAATTCGATCATCAAATTTTCCAGAGCCAAGGTATGTGACTTTTTGGCCATCGGATCCGAGCCGATGGAAAGGATCGGATAGCCGACAAGTTGGCCCTTCCCGTGAAAAGTTACGTCACCGCCTCTGTCACTTTGAACAATTTCCGTGCCTTTAGGAAGCAGTTCTGGGAAAATATGATCCATAACTCCCCTGACTCCCAATGTCACAACAGGTCTGTGCTCTAAAAGCAGTAGCCAGTCGTCGCTGTGATTAGCAGCCAAGGCTCTCTGAATGGCAAGCGCTTCACCGTAGGGAACTTCTCCCAGGGAACGAATATGAAGTTTTTTGGCTTTCACAGCTCCTTTGACCAGTCCTGTGTTGCTATAAGATGGGCAACCCTGGCTATGAATGCCGCTGCATACCCTCCGTCAAGTGCCCGGTGATCATAAGTTATTCCAATATTTCCAACCGAATGAATTGCAATTGCCTCTACCCCCTGTTCACTTTGGACAACTACTGGTTTTCTCTTGATTCCATCGGTTGCCAAAATGCCAACTTCAGGTTGATTAATAATTGGAAATGTCATAAGTGTGCCATATGGGCCTGGATTAGTAATGGTAAATGTGCCGCCTACTACCTCTTCCACGCTTAGCTTTGACTCTCTGGCCCTAACGGCAAGATCGCCAATAGCTTTAGCCATGCCAAGTAGCGACAAATTGTCTGCATTGTGAATGACAGGAACTATTAGTCCCTCACCGTCGAGATCAACAGCTATTCCAAGGTGAATTTCGTGGTGGATTATCAGCGAATCGTCCTCTACCGAAGCATTCAACCTAGGAAATGCCCTAAGTGCTTCAACTGTTGCTCTGGCGATAAAGGGAAGATAGGTCAAATGTACTTTGTCCGAGTCCATCAAAGTCTGAGCGACATGATGCTTAAGCTGCTCTACTGATTCGTAATCGACCTCAGTTGAAATTAGAGAGTGTGGGGAAGTTCTCTTAGACCTCACCATGTGTTCTGCAGTTCTCCTCCGAATGTTGGAAAATGGAACAACTTCATCACCAGGTCCAACTTTTTGCACCCTTGGCACCGGCACGGAAGCTGGCTCGGAGTTTTTTCGGGCAAGTGTCTTTTCAACATCCTCCCTTGTTATTCTCCCGCCAAGGCCCGTCGGCGTAATTTCACTTGGATTGAGTCCGTTTTTAGAAATTAATGCTCTAACTATTGGTGAGAGAAGCAAAGGCTCATTTGGCTGTGAAGGTTCCTCAGATTTTAAGGTCGGCGAGGGTGGAGACGGGGGTGGGGGGGCCGCCTCAACACCCATCGCCGACTGATTCGAAGGTATATCATTTGAGCCTTCAAGTGGTGTCACTTCCTTAATTTCCCCATTACCAGGTATAACAACATCACCTGAGCCACCAATTACTGCCAGTTTTGTCCCGACATCAACAGTGTCTCCTTCATTGACAACTATCTCGACCAACACTCCTGTTGCAGGCGATGGAACTTCTGTGTCTACTTTGTCTGTCGACACTTCAAAGAGTGGTTCATCAATTACAACGCTCTCCCCAACAGCTTTAAACCACTTTGTAACCGTCCCTTCAGTGACAGTTTCTCCGAGTTGTGGCATTGTTACATCACTCAACGTGAAGACCCCTTCCTGTCAAAGCTATTATTGTTTCTCCAAATGACTCACTTAGGGTAGGGTGAGGCTGGATCAGAGAAGCAACTTCTTCAACTGTAGCTTCCCAGTTAATTGCAAAGTACCCGCTTCCTAGCATCTCGGTCACCCATGGTCCAATCATATGAACGCCAAGAATTTTTCCGGCGCTCCCGTCTGCATTTTTCAAAGCTACAACCTTAACGAGACCTTCCGTATCGCCTATTATTCGAGCTCGAGAATTACCGCCAAAGGGATCTTTTTTCACAATTACATCGATCCCTTTTTCTTTGGCGCCCTCTTCGGTAAGACCAACAAATGCGACTTCAGGATGCGTGTAAATACACCACGGCACTTTCCCATAATCAACTCCTGCTGCTTTCTCACCTAAAATATCTGAAATAGCTACTCTGGCTTCGGCAAACCCAACATGGGCCAGCTGTGGTGTGTTCACTAAATCACCGATTGCCCAAACTCCAGAAACAGTTGTGCGCATCAGGTGATCTACTTTTACAAAACCCCTTTCATCAATTTCTACGCCTACACTGTCGCTTACCAGATCCTCACTTAGCGGCTTTCTCCCAACAGAAACCACTATGGCATTTACCGATAATTCTTGATTATCCCCATAGTGAACGGTGGTTTCATCATCTTTTGGAATGTGATGTGAAACACTTACCCCGGTCTTAACAGATATTCCACGCTTTTTAAATGATCTCTCTAGAGCCACTGCCACGTCTGCGTCACAGCCCGGAATAAGTCTGGGGGCCACCTCTAAAATGGTTACTTCACATGACAGGTCATTCAACATGGATGCAAATTCACAACCTATTGCCCCGCCGCCAATTACTGCGACTTTGGGAGGAAGCGACTCCATGGCTAAAACTTCATCACTGGTCATAATAAATTTATTGTCCAGTTCGAATCCCGGAATCGTCCTTGGGGATGATCCGGAAGCAAGAACAATTGAATCTGCAGTGATAATTGTTGGTCCACCGTCTAAATGGGCAATTTCAACGGAATTCTTTCCAATCAACCTTGCCCGACCAGCAATTACTGTGACTTTCCTATTTTTTAAAACCCCTGAAAGCCCCTTGAATAGTTGGTCTACCACCTTGGCCTTTCTTTCTTGGGTCACCGAAAAATCTAGAATTGGCTCAGAGACATTTACCCCAAACTCTGAAGACTCTTTAATTGTTCTGTACCTGCTTGCTGCCTCCAACAGCTCTTTTGCAGGGATGCAGCCTCGGTGCAAACAAGTTCCCCCGACTTTGTCCATCTCTACTAAAGCAACATTTAACCCGGCGGATGCTCCTGTTAAAGCAGCAGCATATCCTCCTGGACCTCCGCCAATTACTGCAACATCATAATGAGTTTCACTCGATTCAGACGTCTGACTCACCTCCAAGTTTCAAAGTAGACCTACCTAGATCCTATCGATTATTATGATGGCAAGCTGCCGTCTCAATCAGGCAAAGAACCCCCAGCCAGTCCAAATCAGACTTGTGAAGACCGCCTTCTTCTAGCAAAATCCGATTTTTCACACGGTAAGGACCTGCGAATGCAGTACGGCTATATACATACAAACTGAGTTCCTGATAAATTTCACTGAATGTTGCGCTAAAATAACTCTCAAGGTCCACAAGCTGCCACTTTGAGTACAAAATGGATGGCGATGTAAGGAGATTAAAATTGGCCCCTGAACCAGATAATAAATGGCTAAGTCCTGAGATGCAACTGCCAATTTTGCGCGACAAATCACTTATTCAAAATGGTTCAGGTAGTAACGGAGCGCCTCAAGGCGAATATGGGCCGGTTGGTGGGCAAGAAGATGTAGAAAGCACTATTCCTAAAGATCAGCTTCCCCAAAATTCCTTGTCTGGTGCAGTTGTTGCACCTGTCGAATTACCGCAATTTGAACTGCCTCACTTTGATCGAGTAGATCAAGGAGGTGATGGAACAGGAGGTGGCAAAAAATTTGCTATCTTAGGCGGAATTGGCGGCGCTCTACTTATAATTATTCTTTTAGTTGTGCTACTAAGCGGTGGCGGTTCTCCCAGTTCCAACACCACAGCCACCACCACACCAGCCAGTACAACTCTTCCAACCGCAGGCACCAACACAACTCTCAAGACAAACACTACGACAATCGCAACTCTCCCGGGTTCGACTACCCAGCCTGTTGCTACAACAACTGCTACAACTTCAGCTCCCGGAAGCACAACTTCACCACAGCCGGTTGTCACCACGAATCCACCACCGAATACAACTAATCCCCCACCAGCTACTACGACGACGGTTTTAACAACAACTACTAATCCTGTTGTGTTGCCTTTTTCCGATACAATCACGATGAAACCAGGTTCCATGACCGCTTCGAGCTATTCGGTTGGGAACCAAGGAGGCAGGTTTATTTTTTCAAACCAGACTTCTTCCACACAGACCGTATATGTAAATGGGCAAGGATATTCCGTTCCGGCCAACTATTCTGGTCAAGCATCAGTAGGTCCGGCAGGGAGCTACGCCATTTCGGCAACTCCACTGGGCTTGAATATCACGATTTCTGTAAATTAAAAAGCCTAAATTCCGATTCCACATTTTCATGGCGTTTATTTTGTCTTTTTCTGATTTACCTTGATCGTCAAAGTAACCCAGTAAAATAAAAGGCCAAATCAAATATAGAATTTAAATCTATGTCGGCTATTACTCCCAAAGATATCAATGTCGACTTGGCTGCACCAGATATTAAGTCGGGTTTGTTTTCAACAAAATTTAGGCTTGCTTTTTTGTCACTCGCAGTATTTTCGCAGTTTGGAGGGGCATTTCTAATTATTCCGATACTTCCAATTTATCTACGAGCTCGTGGGATATCGCCGTCTGGAATTGGTTTTGTGGTAGCTGTATTCTTCCTGGCCACTCTTATCGCACAGTATCCTGCGGGGAAAATCTCAGACAGTTTTGGAAGGATGCCAACTTTTATTTTTGGGCTCGTCTCATTTGCATTTGGAGCGCTTTTATTAATCTTGAATCCTCCATATTTCATTCTTATTTTGGCTAGAGGACTTCAAGGATTAGGTGCAGGCTCCTTCCTTGTTACATCAAATTCATTTGTTTCAGACATAACAACCAAGGAGAAAAGAGCGAAAGCCTTCGGAGTGATATTTGGAGTTCAAAACGGAAGTATCTGTATAGGGGCTTTTTTCGGAGGCCTCTTTGGAATAAAGCACACCTCTGAAATATTATGGTCAAGTGTCGGGCTCTCAATTTTCGCGATTATTTCCACAATTTTGGCAACCCATGGAATCAAAAATAAAGTTCGCTCCAAGCCGGAAGACAATAAACAACCTATTCCATTTTCTTTTCTTGAGCTTATAAAGTCGCCACTGATCAAAGGCGCCATGGCCTACAGCGTGGGTCTTGGTTTCATAAGCGGCATGTATGAAACAACTTGGACGCCTCTTTTAATAGGCCGAGGAGCAGCCACGTGGCAGGTTGGTCTTTCCTGGTTGGCATTTGGACTTCCTTTTCTGATTCTTTCGTGGCCGGCAGGACACTTAGCTGAACGAGGAAATAAAAAGGTTCTTGCTTGTAGCCAAGTAATCTTTGCAGGCGCAATAGCAGCCCTTTATCCAGCTCTTCCTAGTGTACGAATTATTCTTATTTTTGGCGTAATTGAGGCAATAGCTGTTGTTCCGGGTGGGCCGGCAATGCAGACACTGGTTACAGCTAACCAGGATCCAAGTTCCCAGGGTCGAATACAGGGTATTATTCTCTCAGCCCAAATGGCTACACAGGCAATTGCGGCAATCAGTTCCGGATTCTTGTGGGGATATCAAACCTGGCTTCCGTTTGTAGTTGCTGGAACAATTACTTTTTTGATGGGCCCGGCTGCATATATATTTTGGTCGCAAACTGCCAAAAAGATTTAACCATCTATCAATTGCGTTTGATTGCATAGACCATGGAATTTTATTACAACTGCCTAAGCTTGTCTGGAGTTCAGCCGATTTATCAATCAAGGAAATACCACTTTCACTGGCGTAAATGCCAGTGCTTTATACTCAGCGTTCTTGGCTTTTTGCGGATCTGGTTAACTTCGACTATTAAGAAGTGGCCACCCTCATAAGAACAACCTTTAGAACATGTGGAAATGAAGCCCCGGCCTAGCTCGAAGCGCTTGGGACACGCTTTTAATCGTTGTGGCGTGAAAACTGCTTAGGATTCTTTGATCCTCTATCAAGAGCTAATAGTCTTAACAAAGTGAAACCGAGCACTAACACAAAACAAGTTCCAGCAAATCTGTAGGCATGAAAAGACTGAGCCAAAGTTATTGATCTAGACAAATTGGTTTTGTGTCCAATACTTTGTATCACCGCACTGCCCCAAAAGCACGTCGCTAAAAGCCACTACTGCAAAAGGCAGGCAAATTATCGCCGTGAGATTAAGGAAGCCTCTATTGATATCTCCATGGCCAGAACTAATTCTCTTGGCTCCTGGCACCAACTTAAGCTTTACCCAGACTTATGAACACCCGCTGGTGGTTCCACAAGCCGGGCATACATAACAGGATCCGGCTCTTTGCATGACATTTCCACACTGGTAGCAGTAAGGGGCGTCTCTATTCGCTGCTTCAGCTGAGGTCTTTGAAGATCCGGCTTGCACTTCGTCTTTGCGAGTCATCTCAACAGGAGCTGACATATTCAAAGTTGTAGTCGTTTCGCCGTCATCTATCCCTGGGATAGACGGTTGCATTCTCTCTGAAACAGTGAGAATTCCAATGTCTTCTCGCTCCTCATGGGTGAGATAGTCAACTGCCAAACGACGAAATATGTAATCAACCAAACTAGATGCAATTCTTAATTCGGGATCATCGGTAATGCCTGCAGGCTCAAATCTCATATTGGTATATTTCTTCACGAAAGTGGCAAGAGGTACACCATGTTGGAGACCCAAGCTAACTGAGATGGAAAATGCATCCATTATTCCGGCCAAGGTGGAGCCTTGCTTGGAAACCTTCATAAAGACTTCCCCGGGCCGTCCGTCGTCATACTCACCAACTGTTACATAACCTTCACAGTCAGCAACTCTAAAGGCAAACGTAGATGACCTCCGCCTACGAGGAAGCCTTTCGCGTTGGGGTTTTTTAACAACAACAGTCTCCAGCTTAAGTCTCTTCTCAAGTTCCTCAACTTTTCTAGCCAATTCAGGATCAGCCGACGAACCTAAGTTCATATTCATCTCGGAGCCATCCTTTTTGGTGGTTTGGAGAGGCTGTGCCACTTTGCAGTTGTCACGATAAATTGCTACGGCTTTTAGGCCAAGTTTCCATGCCTGTATGTGAAGCTCTTCAACGTCGGCCACAGTTGCATCTTCAGGCATGTTTACAGTCTTTGAAATTGCACCTGAAATAAATGGCTGGACAGCTCCCATCATGGCCACGTGTCCCATGTAGTGAATAGTATTGTCCCCCATTGAACAGGCAAAGACAGCTAGGTGCTCTGCCGAGATATGAGGAGCGCCAATTATTGACATTTGCTCGTGAATATAATCTGTAATTTCAGTAATTTGATCTTGGTTATATCCGAGCTTGTGCAATGCCCGGGGAATTGTTTGGTTAACAATAGACATTGTCCCTCCGCCAACCAACTTCTTAGTTTTAACTAATCCCAGATCAGGTTCAATTCCTGTGGTATCACAGTCCATCAATAAACCAATGGTTCCCGTCGGTGCCAGAACCGAAGCCTGGGAGTTCCTCACACCAAACTCCTCGCCTAGGGTGACTGCTTCATTCCACGAGTCCATTGCAGCCTCCAAGAGGTCACTTTGCAATACCGATCCGTCAATTCCAGCCACCGCATCGCGGTGCATTCTTAACACCTTCAACATATGCTCGCGATTTTCCTCATATCCTGCAAATGGACCCATTCTTCCTGCGGTCCTAGCCGAGGTTGCATATGCATGCCCTGTCAAGAGTGCAGTCAAAGCCCCAGCCCAAGCTCGACCTGCATCTGAATCATATGGCAAACCTTGTGCCATCAGTAATGCCCCAAGGTTTGCATATCCAATACCCAATTGGCGAAATCGCCTCGAAGTCTCCCCTATTGGCTCGGTTGGGTAGTCTGCATTTCCAACCAGAATTTCTTGCGCTGTGAAAACTGTGGAAATTGCTGCCTTGTAACCATTTACATCAAAGTATCCGTGCTCATCAAGGAATGTCAGCAAGTTAAGACTCGCAAGATTACATGCAGAGTCATCCAAGTGCATATACTCACTGCACGGATTGGAAGCATTTATTCTTCCAGTGTTATGGGCCGTATGCCACTTGTTAATTGTCGTATCAAACTGCATCCCGGGATCTGCGCATTCCCAGGCAGCTTGTGATATCTGACGGAAAAGTTCTCTGGCCTTAATTGTTTTTAAAACTGAACCGTCTGATCTGGCAATCAAGTTCCAGTCAGTGTCATCGACTACAGCCTGCATAAATTCATCGGTTACGCGGACAGAGTTATTGGCATTTTGATATTGAATTGAAAAACTGTCTTTTCCATCGAGATCCATGTCAAAGCCATTTTCTGCTAAAACCCTGGCTTTTTGCTCCTCTTTAGCCTTGCACCAAATGAACTCTTCAATATCTGGGTGGTCTACGTCTAAGATAACCATTTTGGCCGCCCGCCTGGTTTTGCCGCCTGACTTAATTGTGCCTGCCGATGCATCAGCTCCTCTCATGAAGCTCACCGGACCAGAAGCAGTTCCACCGCCCGCCAGAAGTTCATTTGATCCCCTAATTTTCGACAAGTTGATTCCGGCTCCTGAACCGCCTTTGAAGATAATCCCCTCTTCTGTGTACCAATTGAGAATGTCTCTCATAGAGTCCCTCACCGAGAGAATGAAGCAGGCACTAGCTTGCTGTGGAACTCCACGAACTCCAATGTTAAACCAAACCGGCGAGTTAAAAGCTGCCCTCTGGGTGATGATCAAGTACTTTAGCTCCGCGGCAAAGGTGTCTTCTTCTTCTTGATTTATGAAGTAACCGCCTGCTCTTCCCCATTTGACAATTGTGTTGACTACTCGATCAGCAACTTGCTTAAGCGACCACTCTCGATCGGGTTCCCCAATGGTTCCCCTGAAGTACTTTTGGGACAAGATATTAGTCGCATTGACGCTCCAGGTACTTGGCACCTCAACTCCAAGTTGTTCAAATGCGACCGAGCCGTCTCGGTAGTTGGTAATTCTTGCATCCCGTCGCTCCCAGGTAACCATATCGTATGGATCAAGACCCGGCGTAGTGAAATATCTGGTAATACCGATACCAATTTTCTCTGGTGCAATTGACATGAACTAAATCAGCCCCTTCGTAATTATTAAATGGGATTAAGGATGCCTGGTGTTTCCACTATTGTCTCTCCACATACGCTACATATAGCGTATACAACAACTAGTAACACTAGATACGCTACTTATTAGATCACTTCAGCAAAGCTATGTCAAGTATTAGTTTAGATTTTTTCTGAGTAAATGAACTGATTTCTGCCTTGATTTTTGCAAAGCAGCAGGTACCAAACGGCAGTATCTGATGATTTCAGAATATAGGGAAAAGTCCGCCGACTATCAATTTTAAATTTACAGCCATTTGCGGCAATTTGCGATGAATTTAAACCGGTTGGTTTCAAATCGCAACTTTTAATTTTTGTGACAGAGAAACACTTTATTCATCTGTCAAAAAAACTTTGTATAGAGCTTTAGAAGTATTGCCCTTTCATCCCTTGCTAATGTCGAGATGTGGCCAGCATACTTTCCCTAGATATTGGAACAACAGGTGTTCGAGCACTCGTAGTGGATTCAGTTTCTGGTCAGGCTCAGCGCATAGCCTACCGTGAACTGCCAAACTTCTTTCCCGAGCCAGGTTGGGTGGAACAAGACCCGCTGGAAATCTGGCACCTTTTAATCGAATGCCTTGGGGAGTTGGTGGAATCTGGCATCGAAAGACCTGTTGCAGTCGGAATCACAAATCAAAGAGAGACCGTTGTCCTTTGGAATGGCAAAACTGGACAACCGCTAGTCAATGCCATAGTTTGGCAAGACAGAAGAAGTACCTCGATATGTGAGGATCTGATCGAAAAAGGCCATCAAGAAATTATTCGCCAAAAGACAGGTCTCGTAATAGACCCTTACTTCAGTGCTTCTAAATTGACCTGGTTAATGAGGAATAATGTCGTTTCAATCGACAAAGATACACTTTTTGGCACTGTTGACACTTGGATAATTTGGAATCTAACCGGAGGTGTTGAAAAAGGGAATCATGTAAGCGAGCCTTCAAATGCCTCGCGGACTCTTCTCTACGACATATCTAAAAGAAGCTGGTCAGGCGAACTCAAAGCCATATTTGATGTCCCGCAACACATTTTGCCTAAAGTTCAACCGTCTGCCTCTAACTTTGGTGAGATAACCGGGACTCCTTTTGGCGTACTTAATTCCACTCCAATCACCGCAGTTTTGGGAGATCAGCAGAGTGCGCTGTTTGGTCAGGCCTGTTTTGAATCAGGAAGTGCCAAAATTACCTTTGGAACAGGCGGATTTTTGTTAATGAATTCGGGAAAAACTAGGCCTCAGCCAAGTGAGGAACTCCTGACTACTATTGCTTGGGATTTGGGGGAATTTGGTGGTGTCAATTATGCACTCGAAGGGGCAATATTTTCAGCCGGTTCAACCATTCAATGGTTGAGAGACGGTCTAGGAATTATTGGAGCGGCAAGTGAAACTGAAGCACTGGCTAGGAGCGTGGATTCTTCAGGAGGCCTGACGATCGTCCCCGCATTCACGGGACTTGGTTCTCCATGGTGGGACCCAAATGCAAGAGGACTGATAACAGGTATTACAAGGGGCACAACAAGGGCCGAGTTTGCAAGAGCCGCTATTGAATCGATAGCATATCAAAGCGCCGACGTAGTTGAAGCAATAAAGGCAAATTACAAAGAAGGAATCAAAGTTCTAAAAGCCGACGGTGGAGCGTCTGTCATGGACCTTTTGCTGCAAAATCTGGCCGATTATACTGCTGTAGAAGTAGTGAGGCTTAAAAACAGCGAAGCTACAGCTTGCGGAGCTGCTTGGCTAGCTGGACTTCACGAAGGCGTATGGAACTCTCTGGATGAGATCAAATTACTTCTAAAGGATGACAAAACTTTTTCACCTGGCCTTTCGGAAGAACTAAGAGCAAAGGGTAGCTCTGTTTGGAAAGACTCGGTTACTCGGAGTCTTGGCTGGGAGCAAGCTCGTTAGCTAAAAGCGTAATCCGGGCCCTGACCCAAGTGTGCTTGGAACAACTTGGACACTTTAGATACCTGGAGTATTTCTTCCCCGGAATCCAGAGCCAAAGCGGGAAGTGGGCTTTCATGTAGTCAATAAGCTCTACGTAGCTAATCTCGTGGCAGTTGGAACACTCCAGTTGAATAGGTCCGCTCTCTCCCTCTTTGGAGCCCCCGCTCAGATCGGAAAAAAGTGCTCTCCGTCCCGTATCTTTCAAGTTTTGCTTCGAACCTTTTTGAGTTGGCACAACTACCTCATCTCCTGCTGATTTCCAATAAAGCGCTCTTTTGCCGTGGGGATCATTCCGCTCAACCATTATTTCCTTTTAATTCAATATCGGGGTCAAATGCTGCTATCTGGCGTGCTATCTGGCGATATGCCTCAGCTCCGGCGGAAGTTGGTGAATGATCCAAAACTGATTGACCAAGTGAAGGAGCTTCGGCGAAGCGAATTGATTTTCTCACCGGCGGGGACAATACTGGCAAACCGTATCGGGTCGGCAAATCTTCATATATCTCTCTGGCATGCCTGGTGCGGTCGTCAAACAAAGTCACAATGATTCCCCTGACTATCAGATGAGGATTTGCAAATGCTCTGACATCATCCACTGTTTCCAGAAGTTGCCCGACACCTCTATGGCTTAAAGTTTCACAAGCGACTGGAATCAACAGATCGTCCGCCGCGGTTAAACCATTTATAGTCAAAACCCCCAAAGAAGGAGGAAGATCAAGAAGGATATTGTCGTAATTTTCTCGAATCCCAGTAAGTGCTCGCTTCAGTGCATGCTCTCTTCCTGTCCTGGTCAAAAGGTGCACCTCGGACCCTGCGAGGTCAATTGTCGATGGAATAATGTCTAAATGCCTGACATGTTGAAGAACATTTTCAGCCGGCGTTCTTCTTACGAAAACGTCGTGAAGAGAAACATCCAATCTATCTGGGTCCAACCCCACCGAGTAAGTAAGTGAAGCTTGAGGATCAAGGTCGATCAGAAGGACTCGCCTTCCTAATTCGGCCAGACCGACGCCAAGAGACAGAGTCGATGTAGTTTTGGCTACGCCGCCTTTTTGATTTGCCAGGGCTGTTACTCTTCCCACGCCAAAAATTCTAACAACTCCGGGCAATGCCTTGGTTCAGGATTGGCAAATTATCGGGATATGCGCTCAATTGGGAGATATTTATTGCTCAGCTTAGAGCAACTGCCCTTTCTGCCACGTCGGCAAGTTCCGGGTCATGGTTAGCAATCTTGGTAAATAAGTCCCTTGCACGAGGAATGTCGCCGGATTTTTCATACAGGTCAGCCAAAACATACCACTGTCTTAATAGTGATTCACTAGGACTTTTAGAAGTTTTGGGCAATTTGCTAAAAATTTCAATTGCCTGTGAATATCTCTCTTGATCTCCAAGAGCCGACGCCATTATGATTCTGCCCTCGGCAATGACTTCTTTTGAAGCTCTCGATGACGAAAGACGCTTGTAAATCCTCTTGACTTGATTTATATATCCAAGTCCTCTAAAACAATCAGCTACAACCGGCAATTGGTTCAAAGAGCCACTTTTCTGGGTAAATTCCTCTAAAATGTCTATTGCCTGGACCCAGTTTCCTTGGCGATAGTAACAAAGCCCAAGTAGTTCCATGGCGTCAAGGTTCTCGGAATCAATTTTGAGAACTTCGTTTAGATATTTGACGGCGTCGCCATATCTGTCCTTTTCGTAGGCTATAGCGGCAATTTTCATCTTGGAGGCGGCTATTGCATCTCTTTTCCCATCTTTGCTGCTGCTTTTAATCTTTTGCATTCACTCTATGCTAGAAGAAGAAAACTAAGTAGATGACCAGATTTGCCTTTATAAAAACTTGGAGCCTTTAATGCCTCTTGGAAACAGATCACAGGATGAAATATCCCCGGCCAAATTCAAAGGGTCGGTTTTGCCCGCGGATGAACAAAAGGCCGCGGTCGTGGAGGCCATGTTCGACAAAATAGCCTCCAAGTATGAGTCGCTTAACCAGATTCTCACATTTGGCCTCGACAAAAAGTGGCGAAAAATCACTTTAGATCACCTGGGCGTTCAAAAAGGATCCAGAGTTTTAGACGTTGCCTGCGGAACCGGAGATTTTCTAAGGCTGCTTGAAAAACATAATCTAAACGGCGTGGGCCTCGATTTTTCCCTGGGAATGTTGCAAAATGCTCAAGTGGCTTCGCCTCTCATACGAGGCGATGCACAAAAGTTGCCGTTTAAGAACTCCTCTTTTGAAGGACTCACCTGTGGATTTGCCTTAAGAAATCTAACTGATATTTCAGAGTTTCTTCGTGAATCATCACGAGTGCTGAAAACGGGAGGGAGAATTGCCCTCATTGACGTGGGCGAACCTGCTAATCCTCTTTTAAAGGCCGGTCATACAGTTTGGTTCAAAAAGGCAGTTCCAATTATTGGGGGATTGCTTTCAGACAAAACCGCTTATAAGTATCTGCCGCAATCCACCGCCTACTTGCCTACTTCCAAGAAAATCTTGGCAATGTTAGAAGACTCTGGTTTCATTGCAATAAGGCATACTACTTTTCTCGGTGGATCGGCCCAACTATTTAGTGCCACCAGATCTGTTTATGCACAAAGGACACATCTTGCAGGCAATTGAAAGAGAACAACGAGTCATGTTTGAGGCTTCGACATTGTCTATTGCAGATGTACTCGAATTCGCTTCTGACGAC
Organism: Actinomycetes bacterium; assembly: GCA_021777355.1. Classification (GTDB taxonomy): domain Bacteria; phylum Actinomycetota; class Acidimicrobiia; order Acidimicrobiales; family JABEUL01; genus JABEUL01. Next base: position 21,662 of record JAJYDO010000042.1, read on the forward strand.
GGATTTATTTTTCAATGTCCGGGATACTCCATTAGTGGAACAAACAAATGTGGCGTCATTGACCTCCCAAATGGCTTAGACACGGAGAACTTGGCTGTCTTTATAGACCAATCCTTGGGGAATTCAGTACTCCGGGGTGCCATTCATAAGAGCGGCCATGAGAAAAATGAGGGGCCAAATTTCCTTCCAATTGTACTGGCTGCATTTGATTTTGAAAGCAGCCGACCGACAAGGTGTTTTGTCCCGGACCAAGTTCTCTTGCGATATCAGGATGGTTCAGGCATTCTCGTGAGACAAAAACCAGATCCAGAGGAAGACAAGGGAAGTAAATATCAAAAAGCTGTGTTAAGCACCCCTAATCCGCCTGAGGAGTTTCATCTGTCTTCAAGTACTTCACATAGTGATTTTAAAGACCTTATAACAAAAGCGGTTTCAAAAATAGTCGCAGGTGAATTCGACAAAGTAGTCCTAGCAAGGGCGATTACAATCAGCGCCGATCGAAAGTTCCAGCCAAGCGTGATCTTGGAAAGGTTAAACAGCTTGTTCCCAAGTTGTGCGATTTTTAGTGTCGGCGGTTTTGTCGGCGCTTCCCCCGAACTCTTGATCAAAAAATCTGGCTCTTTGATAAAGGCAAAACCACTTGCCGGAACAACCGGTCGATCAGGTGATGAAAAAAGTGATAACGATGCCATAGAGAAACTGCTTAATTCAGAGAAAAACCAAGAGGAACATGGTTTTGTAGTCAAAGAGATACTAAGCTCACTTGCAAAATATTGCAAAGAGATTTCCACATCTCCCAAGCCTGAAATCGTCTCCTTAAGAAATGTCTGCCATTTAGCAACCGATATCTCAGGCTTGTTGATTGATGCTGAGATTTCGATATTAGATCTTGTAAGAGCTGTTCACCCCACTCCCGCCGTCGCAGGATTCCCTACATTGCAGGCCAAACAAGCAATCTCGGAGTTCGAGAATTTCTCTCGAGGCAAATATGCAGGGGCAGTTGGCTGGTTTGACGGAATCGGAGACGGTGAGTGGTTCGTAGGAATCAGGTCTGCCCAATTAGAAGGCAAGACCGCCAAGATCATGGCGGGCGTGGGAATTGTCAAGGACTCAAACCCTGAGAGCGAACTGATTGAAACCCAACTTAAGTTTCAGGCCATGCTCTCGGCAATTGTTCGTCCGTAGTTTTTTAATTCGCTTCGACCAGTTATCACTTGAAAATTCGCTAATTTAAGACAATTATTACGTATGAACCCTATTGCGCATCGAAGCTAAGTCTAGTGCGAAGACGCAAAACTATTTCTACGGGTAAAATCACACCCGGTTACTGAAACACTTTGGCCGCCTTGAATTAACGTCGGTGTGATAAAGCCAATTAATTTAAAGAGAACTTTTTTATATAGCTTGCAATAATTTCAGGTGCCTCAATGGTCAATAAGTGACCCGCACCTTCAACCCAAACTAGCTCAGAGTTTTCCAATTTACCGTTAAGTTCCATAATTGAAGACTTTGGAATTACATCGTCTTCAGTACCGGAGAGAAGCACGCACTCAACCGAAATACTTTCGAGATTATCGGCTAATCGATCAATGTCGGCAACCAAGGCTCGTTGCTCGGATACAAATGTCTTCCAAGTACGAAAAAACGGCCTTGGAGAAACGCTCTTGATAGGTGAATGCCTTAACCTTAGCTGGGCTTCTCTTCTAAAGAACTGTGGTGCAAGATCCAGATGATCATTTACCCAAGGAAGCAAAATATCTAGTGAGATCAATCCTGCAAGCGCCAATAGATCACCAATTATGGGAGTTGCCAATAGGTAGTCCAGCTGAGTTAGGCAGCTTCTTGTTCCAATTGATCCTGCCAACACCATTCCCAAGATTCTTTCGGGTGCCATACAAGCCATATAAAAGGCAATCCCACCTCCAAGGCTATGCCCGACTACAATAAATTTCTCCACCCCGCGCGCAGATAGCTCTTCTAAAATTAGCTCTGCGTTTTTGGACATGGAAGCGGCACTTTCGCCGCTTAGTCCATACCCCGGACGATCAAGAGAAATGGTTCTAAAGCCGGTTCCAAGTGCATCTTCCACCGGTTTCCAGTTTTTCCCATGTCCCGGCTGGCCATGTATTAAAACCACCGGAGTGCCTATACCTTTATCTCGTATGTACATTTATTGGCTTTTCTTCTTAATCGTTAACAACGCTTCGCTTTAGAGCCGGTACCCTAACAGTAATTGTAGTCCCTGCTCCGATTTTACTATCGATTCCGACTTCGCCGCCATGGGCAGATGCTATAGCTTTCACAATTGCTAGTCCTAGCCCGGTTCCTTTGTACTCATTCAAAGAAGTCTCAGATGCACTTTCGCCGGAATCTTTTTCTCCTCTGTAGAATCTTTCAAAAGCGTGCTCGACATCGGAGTCTGACATGCCGGGACCGTCATCCTTTACAATCAGTAGTACTTCATCGGCCGTTGTAGCTAGTTCTACTCTTATTCTCGTCCCATTCGGGGTATGTTCAATTGCGTTATTTAATAAATTGACTACAATTTGAGTCCATCGGTCGGCGTCACCTTGAATTACTAATCTGTCGGGCACATATAAGTCAATAGGATGTGAATTAGTAAGGACTTCCAATTCCTCAACTACATTGGCAACAATTGTTACTAAGTCAATCGGAGTCGTCTCAAGGGGCCTTCCCGCATCAAGTCTTGCCAAAAGGAGCATGTCTTCGACTAATCTAGTCATCCTAATAGCTTCGCTTTCAATTCGCGACATTGCCTGAGACAGTCTTTCGGGGTCATCGGAAAGCCCTCTTCTAAAGAGCTCCGCGTATCCTCTGATCGACGTAAGAGGCGTTCTAAGCTCATGCGAAGCATCCGCCACAAATCTGCGTAAGTTCTCCTCGGACTTAGTGCTGGTGGCAATTGCGCCTTCTATTTGGCCGAGCATGGCATTAACAGCAGTTTCTAACCTTTTAATTTCACTTCCACCGTTTAAAATCTCAACTCTTCTGGATAAATCTCCCTTGGAGATTGCATCTGCGGTATTGGCCATTTGGTCAAGCGGCCTAAGCCCTCTTCTGACAACATATAGCCCTGACAGTATAAGGACAGCCAGTACCAAGGCGGCCGATGCTCCCTCAATAACTTCCAGACGATTAAGCGTGGCGTTAACATCACTAAGATTTTCAGCAACTACCAAAGTGCCAGATGGCACGCTGATAGCTTCCGCACGGTACTCGACTGATGATCTAGATTTGGAACCTACCGTGAAACTCGTCGCGCTGGGCGCGAAGTAATGGCCGTGGTTTGCTACAAGCGATGCTCGGGAAGGCAATGGCGAAACCGGCATGTTCGAAGGCAGTTTGGGAGGAGGATCGGGATTTGCACTAGGCCCTGAGGGTCTGAAAAACACAACATTTCCATTTTTGTCCAAATACTCCAAATAAACGAGAGGCGAAATGAAATTACTAATTCTGGTTGGATTTACTTTTTGATGAGTTAGATAAGCATGAACAAAATATCCGTATGATTGATTAGCAGCCAAATCAAGATCATCGTCTACGCGTCCCAAAATAAATGACTCGAGTGAAAAGTAAGTGATGACACTTACTGTGACAAGGCCAAGTACAAAAAGTACTCCAATTAATGCCAGAATGCGACGTCTAATGCTCATGCATTTGATCTTGGAAGTCTGAGCGAGTATCCAACTCCCCTTACAGTTTGAATTAACGGAGGATCGAATATATCAATCTTTTTCCTTAAGTAACTGATATAGGTTTCAACTAAATTGGGATCACCGTCGTAGTCGAGTTGCCACACTGACTCTAACAACTGTGCCTTGGAAACCACTTTTCTTGCATTTAACAGCAAGTGCCTCAACAAAATGAATTCAGTGGCAGTCAAATCAATTGCTATCCCGCCGCGGAACACTTCATGGGTCTCGTCGTCCAATGAGAGATCCGCATATTCCAAAATAGGGAGACCATTATTTAAGCTATTTGTGGTTCTTCTCAAAACAGCATGTAAGCGGGCAACCAGTTCCTCAATACTGAAAGGCTTGGTGAGATAATCGTCTCCCCCGGCAGTCAAGCCAAGCACTTTGTCTTCAGTGGCATCTCTTGCAGTCAAAAATAGGACTGCAGTCTTTAGTCCATCCGCCCTGATTCTCTCACATATATGTATGCCCAGCATATCCGGGAGCATGACATCTAAAATGACTAGTTCGAACGACCTTTCAGATAGCACAGCAAGAGCTTTGCCCCCCGTATTTACGCTTTCGACTTCGAAGTTTTCATACTTGAGCGTGGCAACCAAAAGGTC
>JAJYDO010000043.1:0-9042 GCA_021777355.1 Actinomycetes bacterium
AGTTACACCAGTTTCACCGGGCGTCCCAGCAGCTCCGACAAATGTAGTAGCAACTCCAGGAAATGCACAGGCCGTAGTTACTTGGAGCGCACCTTCAAGTAATGGAGGAAGTGCGATACTTTACTACTTAGTGACTTCTGCCCCCGGTGGGATCCAAGCCATCAGTAACGGTGCTGCAACATCTGCCACCGTAACTGGCCTTACCCCAAGTGGAACGTATACCTTTAGTGTTCAAGCAGTTAATGCCAATGGAACCGGATCTCCCTCTGCGGCATCTAATTCGGTGATAATAAGTGGAACGTCAACAGTTCCAGATCCACCAACTTCTGTAACTGCCACAGCTGGAGACACCCAAGCTACGGTATCTTGGACTGCCCCTTCCAACAACGGTGGAAGTCCGGTAATTGACTACCTAGTCACGCCATCTGGCGGATCTGCAATTGATGTTGGATCTACTTCAACTACTTACACCGTCACTGGACTTACTGATGGAACTACTTATACTTTCACGGTTCAAGCAGTTAATGCCAATGGTTCATCACTTGCATCTACTCCTTCAAATGCAGTTACACCAGTTTCACCGGGCGTCCCAGCAGCTCCGACAAATGTAGTAGCAACTCCAGGAAATGCACAGGCCGTAGTTACTTGGAGCGCACCTTCAAGTAATGGAGGAAGTGCGATACTTTACTACGTTGTTACTCAAAGTCCAGGCAGTGTGCAGACCTATTGGATTTCTACTAGTGCTACCATTACCGGCCTTACAAATGGAATCTCATATACCTTCACCGTTGCCGCAGTGAATGCCAACGGAACCGGAGGTATTTCTGCTCCATCAAGTCCTATTACTCCCTCAAGCAACCCGACACCACCCAGTGTGCCACTGCTGGTTGTGGCAACTGCCGGAAATAAGAGTGCAGACCTGACTTGGTCGCCGCCGGTAAGTAATGGGGGACTACCTATTACGGATTATTTGGTTAGCGTAAATGGGGGCACAGCTATTGATACGGCAAGCACTTCTACTTCTTATTCGGTAACGGGGCTAACTAACGGAACTGCCTACACCTTCACTGTTATAGCGGTTAACGGTGCTGGAAATTCGAACCCGTCAAGTCCGTCTAATTCCGTGGTTCCCTATGTTCCGGTGGCACCCGGATCCCCAACTAATGTGTCAGCTGCAGCAGGCAACATGCAGGCGCTAGTCACCTGGAACGCGCCCTCTTCAAATGGAGGTTCGTCAATCACGGATTATCTCGTTTTAATCAATGGCACCACAACCGTCGATACCTCGTCAACTTCTACTTCTTATTCGGTAACGGGGCTAACTAACGGAACAAGTTACACATTCACCGTAGAAGCGCAGAACATAAATGGCACTTCGCTCCAGTCAACACCTTCAAATGCCGTAATCCCTCTAGGGCCGCCTCTTGCCCCGACTGGAGTCAGCGCAATTGGACAGGACTCACAAGCAAGCGTGTCATGGATAGCATCTTCCACTAACGGTGGCCCGGCAATTGCCTACTACATAGTTACTTCAAATCCTGGCAACTACCTTTCAATAGCAGGCGGGTCTGCAACAACGGCTACGGTAACGGGGCTAACTAACGGAACAAGTTACACATTCACCGTAGAAGCGGTGAGCAACTCCGGTACAAGTGCGCCAAGTTCACCTTCGAATGCAGTTGTGCCTTTGTCCACAAAGAGTGTTCCCAGTGCGCCTCTTAACGTTGTCGGCCAACCTGGAAACTCAGAGGCAACCCTAACGTGGAGCCCTCCGACTACAAATGGAAACTCTCCAATTACCGATTACATAGTAACAGTAGTTGGGGGCCAGACAATTGACACTGTGAGCACTTCAACGACTGCCGTTATAACCGGTTTGAGCAATGGTACCAACTACACATTTGAAGTTAGCGCCGAAAACGCATATGGCATAGGCCCAACTTCACAGCCATCTAACGTAGTGCAGCCAGCAGTAATTAATACTGTCCCCGGGCCTCCAACCAATGTGGTTGCAACTCCACTAAATGCATCAGTTTCACTTACATGGACACCTCCAGTTTCAAACGGTGGAGTTGCCATAACTGATTACAAGATTCAAGGCTCAAATGGCGTGACATATGATACAAGTTCGGGAGCCAATAGCTACGTGATAACCGGTCTGGCAAATGGTACATCATACACATTCACAGTTACGGCAATTAATTCAGTAGGCCCATCATCTGCTTCGACAGCCAGCAACGCGGTAGTTCCAACTTCACCTTCGACTGCTCCACTCGCACCTCAAAATGTTGCCGCTCAGGTTGGAAATGCCTCAGTTCTACTTACATGGGCCATTCCATCGAATAATGGAGGGAGTGTAATAACTGACTACATAATCGTGCCTTCACTGGGTGCAGCCATAGATACTCACTCCACTACGCTTGCATATACAGTTTCTGGGCTAGTTAATGGAACTGCATATAGTTTTGAGGTAGAGGCGGTTAATGCCAATGGAGTTGGTGCGGCATCTGCTCCTACTCAACCAGTAGTGCCAAGTGCTCCGCCGACTCCGCCAAGTGCGCCTTTGTCAGTAGTTGCTCAAGCCGGGCTGAATTCGGTAATCTTGACTTGGTCTGCGCCAGCGAGTAACAATGGAAGTGCCGTTTCAGATTACATCGTCAACGTTGTCGGAGGTTCCTCATTCGATACTCAAAGCACGAATACGACCTACACCCTGACTACTCTTACGCAAGGGCTTACTTATACATTCACGGTAGTAGCGGTAAATTCAATTGGAGACTCGACTCCTTCGAGCCCATCTAATTCTGTGTTGTTCGGGGGATCGGTTCCACTTCCAAATGCTCCAACTAATGTTGTGGCTGTAGCGGGTAATACCTCTGCTGTAATTACTTGGAATGTACCCACTCTCCCAGGTGGAACGATAACCGACTACATAGTTACCCCTTCGGGAGGACTGCCGATAGACACCGGTTCAAATAAAACTGCATTTACAATCACTGGACTGACAAACGGCACACCGTATTCGTTCACTGTGGCAGCTGCTAATGCATCAGGCATCGGAGCCGCCTCCGGACCAAGTTCCCCGGTAACTCCAATGGGCGCAATACTTCCGAGTGTAACTTCGATTTCTCCGCCATCTGGGCCATCTAGTGGAAATACCCCAGTTGTGATTTCCGGATCAGGATTTACAGGTTCAACCGCCGTCACATTTGGAGGTGTTGCTGCTTTAGCCCTTAGTGTTGTTTCAGATAGCGAGATCACAGTGGTATCGCCGCCTTCGACTACTTCTGGACCAGTAGATGTCGTAGTCACAAACCCAGCAGGATCCTCATCCACAGGGACCCAAGATCTCTTTACCTACCGATCGGGATATCCTTACCACTCTCTCGCTCCTCAGAGGATTGCAGACACGAGAGTATTTACTAATGCGCCAAACTATCAAGACTCCGGGAAAACTTTGCAGCCGGGTAATCAGATATCAGTTCAAATCACCGGACAAAATGGAGTTCCAGCCAATGCCGTAGCAGTAGTAGTGAATGTTACCGTCACGAATACGGCGCTTCACTCAGGTTATTTGACCGTATGGCCTGACGGAACTACCAAACCGGTTGTTTCAAACTTGAATTTCTCTGTAGGACAAATAGTTTCAAATCTTGTGACAGTAAAAATTGGAAGTAATGGGCAGATCGATATAGCAGTGAGTTCATTGAGCTCGACTGATGTAGTTGTTGATTTGGAAGGTTACTATGGTCCAAATACACAAGCCAGCAATGCCGGATTATACAATGCAATAGTTCCGGAACGTTTAGCCGATACCAGATCTGCGCCTAACAACACGTATCAAGACGCAGGGAAAACGCTGGGGCCAAACGGTACGATACTAGTTAAAGTCGTTGGGGTAGGAAGTGTCCCTTCTACCGGGGTTGGATCGGTGGTCTTAAACGTAACAGCCACTAACCAGAGTGTTCCGGGAGGATTCCTGGTAGTTTGGCCGGCAGGATCCACAATGCCTCCTACTTCTAGCGTGAACTGGTCATCAGGTCAAACTACCGCCAACCGAGTGATGGTTCCTGTGGGGGCAAACGGTGAAGTAGAAATTGAAAATGCCTTTGGAAATACTGATGTAGTCGTTGATATTTCAGGTTGGTTTACCGACGGCACTGTGGCGACGGCCACCGGTGGAACCTTCAATCCAATTTCTCCGATACGTATTTGTGATACCAGGTCTGGTATGGGCTATTCAACTCAATGCACTGGAAAAACTCTGGGTCAAGCTGGTTCTCTGGTGGTCCAGGTAGCTGGCGCTAACGGGATTCCCTCTACAGGAGTTACCGGTGCTGTAATCAACTTGACTGCTACGGACTCGACAACTTCAAGTTACTTCACGGCATGGCCTGACGGCTACACGCAGCCTTACTCGTCAGATGTCAACTGGAGTGGGACGGGAGCTACCGTGCCAAACTTCACAATAGCTACGTTAGGGGCTAACGGTGCTTTCGATGTCTTCAACTTTATGGGAAGTGTCGACGTGGTGGTGGATCTATCCGGTTGGTATTCATAAAAACCTTTCATAAGTAGCATATGATGTGGCTTGATCTCACTATTTGGGGTCAAGCCAAAAGGTTCTACGTATTGCATAGGTGCTGATGAATAGTTGTGAAACACAACGATGTTGCCAAATACATAGTCGGTTACATCTCAGTAACGGCTTTGGCGGTTGTCATTGTACTTGGAATTGTCTCCATATTCTCGCCCAAATTTCGAAAACTACTTTTAAAGCCAACTTGTATATCTTTGGGAATAGTCGTTGCTTCTTATTTGGTATTGAGAGGTATCGCCGAATTTTGGACTGTTGACTATTCTAATTCAGCTAGTTACCGCTTTTCATGGGGTGGCCCGAGCCTGATAGGTGTTTTTGCAGTTCATAGCGGGCCCGGCCTAATGGTTCTAATAGCATTTTCAATTTGGTTGTATAGGCGAATAAAGAGAAATAAAAGAGATAGGAAATAATCTAAGCCTTCCCAGAGTATTTGCCACAACATATTCTACGATTTACCATGCTCTTTTTGGTCTAGCAGTTGTAGAGGATCCTACTTAAGAGGCTCGTGGTCATATTTTGTTGAGTTGTCCGCCGAATCGACAAGCCAAATTAGGTTCTCGGACATTTCATCAGATTATAAACCTAGAAATGTCCTAGTGTTTTGGCAGCTCAGCTAATTGCGATAAATTGTGCTTACATCCCGCACAAATTAGTTGCTTACTCTTTGTAAATCCATGCAAATGTAAAATAAATTGGCTAGGCTCTTTTTGCCTCCTGGATTGGGACTCTCGTGAAACGCTCTCCAAGTTCGCTTTGAATCACTTCTTCAAGTGCTCTTGATATTTCTACGTCAAGTACTGCTTTTGCGGCCGGCCTTAATTTCGAAATGAGTTCCGTGAGTTCACCAACTTTGTCAGACGGGATCGGTTCTCCGAGGGGATCCATGACATATTTAGTCACTAGGTCCACGAATAGCTGTGCAATAACATTGACCGTCGCCCTAAGCTCCCTGCCTGCTTTTATAATCGATTCCATGGGAACGCCCGAGTTTGTGAGGAGTATTGCTGTATTTAGAAGTTGGGGTTCGAACACACGAACCCTATTTTCATTAATTTCCAAAATTCCAAGTTCGATCGCACTTTGCAGTGCATGAATTATCTCTCCTTCGTCCATGGCATTGAAGAAACGTTCCTTTAGTTGGTCAATACTTATAATTTCTTCGCTGTGTTCAGCCCAAGGCGCACCGAGAGCTTCTTCCAATCCCAATAGTTCACTCACGTCTTGGCCTAACTCCCAGGCTGAAATTAACTCCCTAATGTTTGCCAGGGAGTATCCGCGGTCAAGCAGATCATTTATTAATTTGAGTCTCGCCAAATGTGCCTGCGAATAAAATCCTACCCTCCCTACTCTTTTTGGAGGTTGAAGGAGACCGCGGTCTTGGTATGCTCGGACATTTCTGACTGTGGTTTTGGCTAATCTGGCCAAGTCGTCAATTCGATATTCATTAGTTGTCATAATTATTCTCCAACTCAGCCGATTTGACCTTAGGTAGCAAAGGGAAGAAAAAGTGCCTTATTTTCGATTGTACTACGCTCTTGACTGTAGCAGTGGATAATGGTACAGTTGGAGATGATGAAAAAATCCCGAGGTGGACGGCGCTTAGGCTCCGTTGAATTAAAAGGCGCGCTCGTAGTAGTAACAGGAGCGGGAAGCGGCATCGGCAAAGCGTGTGCGGAGGCGTTTTCCGATTCAGGCAGTACTGTTATTGCTTTAGATAAAAACGGTGAGGCAGCTCAAAAAACTGCAGCTAGTTGCGGAGGCTACTCGTTTCAGGTAGATGTCGGAAACCGAGAGGCAATGTCCGAACTTGCAGAGAGTATTGGGGTCGAATATGGCGTTCCCGATGTAGTGGTCAATAACGCGGGCGTAGGGATGTCCGGAAGATTTCTTGATACAAGCGGGGATGATTGGGATTGGATTATGAACGTTAATCTCAAGGGCGTAATCAATGGATGTGCTGCTTTTGGGCCATCAATGGTGAGGCGAGGAAGCGGTCATATCTCCAATGTGGCATCGGGATTAGCGTACTTTCCTCGAGCAACAGAGCCTGCGTATGTAACGACAAAAGCAGGAGTTCTGGCTCTTTCACAGTGTTTAAGAGCGGATTGGGCAAAATCTGGAGTAGGTGTTTCAGTTATTTGTCCCGGAGTAATTAATACTCCAATAATTTCATCGTCACGATTCCTAGGAGAAAGAGGGAGTGAAAAAACTTCAGGTATGGCGCAAAAGGTATTCAGCAAGGGACATGATCCCTCAATAGTGGCCAGAGCTATTGTCCGGGCTACAAAGCGTAACTCCCGAGTAGTGCCGGTGGGATTTGAAAGCTGGGTTGGATGGTATATGAACGGATTGGTTCCAGGACCCATAGTGGACCTTATTGCACGAGCACAAGTTGGCGGAGTATAAGGAGGTTTTTGTGATGGTAGTTGCAGATGTTAAAGATATCAATGAAGGAATTAATAATAAGAGCGGCGGCCCTTTAGATAACTTTCAAACCATTCTAAAAAGACTTTCCCGTCAATCCGTTTAGTAGCATTTTGATGCTCATGTAGATATTGAGTGGGACTTGCAGGAAAATAGAATTGACTTAAACGACGAACACTGGAAATTTTGGAAGTTGGATCCAATGAACCATTCTTCTTGGTATCACCAACAGCCGCCTGAAATCCATAAAAAATGACGCTTGCCCCTATTGCATCAATAATGCGGATTGCTTGAGAGTTAGAAAACCTCCTTCAAAGGCGTCTTCTGGCTAACGCATTTCGGCTTCCAAAGAGGATGCCCGAATTTCGCTATATTCATCATGAGGTTATCGAGGAATCATATCATTCCATGATGTTCCGAGAATTTGCTAACCGTAGTGGACTTAGGGTTAAAGGGATTCCACCATTTTTAAAGTGGCTTGCGACCAGGGTAGTTCTTTCATTGCAGTTCTATTCTCCTTCCTTATTTTTCTTTTTTGTCCTAGGAGGGAAGATCCAACCGATCATATTCAGCGCTCGTAGATTAGATCCCGCGAAGGGCCTCCGATAGTTCAAAAGATTATGAAAATTCACGTGACTAAAAAGCTCGTCACCTATCATTCGCAAGGAACACCTTTAAGCTCAAATTTCCAAAATTTGGGAGGACAAGGAAGTTTCTTCGTGGCCAGATAGTACCTATGTTGATGGCAATAATGGCGAGGCTTATGGTATATCCGTCTCGTTATTACTGTCGAAAAAGCGGAGTTCCCATGTCGGCATTTTTAGAAGCAGCCAGAAGCAAAGAAGCTAAACAACATCTAAAAGACGCCGCATCTAGGCCAAGTAAGCTTTCATTTGATTTAGGTCTAATAAATCCGGTAAGTAGGAAGATTTGGAAGATCTGTGGGCTTTGGGAAGAGATAGAAGAAAGTGAAGACTAGATTAATCAATCACGTGCAATATCTGTTAGTGCCGATTTGGCATAGCGTGAATTTTTGAAATTTTAGTTTGACTCGGCTTTAAGTGCCGCAATTGATCTTATAGCAAGTTCAGGTCGTTTTGCAGGTGCAGCTTGGAATCCAAAAACTTCTAAGAATGCTTCGACTTTCGAACCACTTAGTTCAATTCGTCCGCTTTGAAGAGCTTCGCCTACCAAAATTCTTCCTTGGCGCCACCGCACAAGATCTGCCGCAGAGATTTTCAATTTTACGTCGGCGTTTTCATCACTTCCACCGCGTAGCCACGGAACAGGACCGTTTAGAAGCATTCGAAATCTCATTCCATCGATCTCAAGGCTTACTCTTATTCCTTCAGGAGGAAGAAATCTATAAGCCACTCCATTGAACAGCGCAGTCCTAATAGCGGCAACCGGAGAAAAGTTCAAAATCTCACCCGGATCGGGGAGATGATGAATACCCCACTGTGCCAAAGATTGCAAAATAGGAAGCAACTCGGTTCCACTGGCTGTGAGGGTGTATACAGCTCTAGAGCTCATTCCGGCATCCCCCCGGCGTTCGATTACACCTTGTTCGTCAAGCAAGCGGAGCCTATCAATCAAAAGATTGGGAGACAGTCCAGGAAGCGCCCTTCGTATATCGGTAAACCGCTGAGGCCCGAAAGACAATTCTCGAATAATTAATAAAGACCATCTTTCCCCGATAACATCCAGAGCAGCAGCGATGGGGCAGTACTGACCATAAGATTTCACACTTCTATTTTACTCTCTTGTACTCATTTGTACAGACCCCATAACCTGGGCTTTTATAAAAATATTGTGCCTTATTGAACGAGCGTCACTAGTTGGTATTGGTAGTTTCATTAGCTCTGGCAAAATATATTTGGAGTGAATTTCAATAAATTAAGTACAAAAAATAGGTCCGGTGATCTCATGGTTGTGTCTTTTGCAGTCATAATTGGACTATTAATTGGAGCAATATTAAGGTTTGATAGCGGCAGTTCAACTTCACAATTAGCTACTAG
>JAJYDO010000043.1:9052-25927 GCA_021777355.1 Actinomycetes bacterium
AAATTGTTTCAACTACATCAACTACCCTTGCCCCTTCCACAACTACCACCTCAATAGATCCCGGATCCTTGCCTCAGGAAAAGATTCTTCCCGGCGACAGTGATCCACTTTTTCTCTCTCATATGCAAGATGTTTGGCAAGCTATTGTAACGGGTAATACCTCCGATGCCTTTCCGGCATTTTTTCCGATGACTGCGTATGAGCAAATTAAAGCGCTTCCCAATCCTGCAGCAGACTATACCGACAGGCTAATACCTGATTTCGAACAACAGCTTTATTCCCTTCACACTTCATTGGGATCCAATGCTTCGGTTGCTCAATATGTCTCAACTGTAGTTCCAAGCCAGTATGCTGTCTGGGTGCTACCCGGAGTCGAGGCAAATTCCGGCAGCTACTACCGGGTCTACGGAACGAGAATGTATTACAGAGTAAATGGAGTCACGCAATACTTCACTTTTTTATCGCTAATTAGTTGGCGGGGCGAGTGGTACATTGTCCACGTCACCTCATTTACTTAATTTCCAATTAGGCACATAAAAAATGCACATTTCTCAGATTTGGACATGATCAACAAGCAAGACCCATAGGTCTAACTAACTGGCGAACTTAACCGAGGAATCCGACTAAAGACAGCCAGTGATTAAATTCAAAATTAAAAAGACCAGAGAGCAAATTTCTGCCAAGTAATACAATGACAATGACAACTATCATCGAATAACTTCTGAACCGGTAATAAGCTTCAAGATGCTTCTCCCCAAGTGCACGCTCGATTAAAGCGGAACCATCTAGAGGAGGGATTGGAAGCAAGTTGAATGTTGCGACAACAATATTTGCAAATCCTGCAATTAAGATGAGTTGGGCCCAAAGAGGCTGTACAAAAAATAACGGCGTGCTGATTGGAGCCAAGCTGTTAGTTTCCCAAGCAGCCAAATGAGGCGCCGCCAAGAACTTGTATGTCAAACCGCAAATAAGTGCAATGGCAATATTTGTTGTTGGTCCAACCAAAGATACCATAGCTCTTTTATCCCGCGACTTTATCTCAGCGAGGTTTACAGGTACCGGACGCGCCCAGCCAAAAGCGCCAACTCCCGAAACTGTCATGATCGCTGGCAGAAGTATGGTGCCAACTGGATCAATACTTGGAATTGGATTTAGCGTAAGTCGACCGGCATTCTTTGCCGTATCGTCTCCAAACCAATATGCTATTAATCCGTGAGATAACTCGTGGAGAATTAATGATGGCAAAAGGGCTGCAAAATAGAGAAGCTGGACTGCTATAGATTGACGCTTAAAGGCAACGATTAGAAGACCTGCTTCAACAACAATAAATAAAACAGCGCCCAACAGATTGAAAAGCCACTTTGGCATTGCAGATGAATTTGGTTGGGACTGATTTGTGTGAAAAAAACTCATTAGTTATTGGTTAGTTTGAAAATATATCTAGTTTTTAAAAGTGTCAAAAAGTCGGATCAATATCTGGACTCCAGATTTCAAAAAACTCTTAGATGGGTATAGTCTAGCTAAATGCCAGCTACTTTCACCTGCCGAGTTGCAGTCATCTCCGGAACAATTGGAGCTGGCAAAACCTCTATCGCAGAAAAGATGTTTGACATTTTGTCTGAAAGCCAGATGCCGTGTGGCGCAATCGATTTCGACTGGCTTTGCCAAGTAACTCAGTCGTTGATAAAAGACAAGTACGCCGCCGAATTTGGGTTAAAAAAAAATCTGTCTTCGGTCCTTCCAAACTACATGGAAGTGGGCGTTACTCATCTGATACTTGCTTGAGTAATTGAGACAAAACGGGAGCTAAAAATGCTCCATAACGCCTTACCGGGATGTAATACCCAGGTAGTGGAGTTAACCTGCAGTATCGAATCAAGGAAAAAGATGATTACAGAGAGGGAAAGTGACTATAAGTGGCGGCAAAAAATGCTAATGCGGACTGAGGAGTTGGAGCTTGCACTTAAAGCTAATAAAACCTTTGATTTCAAAGTTGAAAATGATCATAAAAGCCCAGAGGAAGCCGCCAAAGAGATTTTAGGTCTCCTTGGGTGGCAAAAGAAGGCTAAAGGAACTGCTAGCCACGCATTTATTTAAGTCAATTTTTGCTACCGCTGGTAGGAGGCTAACTGACTTATATGTCAGTAATCAGATTAGCAACTGGTCGGCTACCGATAGTGATATTTACACGAGTACTTTACCGTAGAACGCAGGTCACCTGGTGGGCAATGATAGAAGGATTCAGAAGCCATGCAAAGAGTAGGTGTCCCTTTAACACTACTATGAGTGAGTGAGCATCTAAAATAGTGATTAAAAACTAGCAATTCAAGCTGAATTACAACTCTTAAAACTACTGATAGAGATAGCTTAGATACACGTTGTGGTCATCTTAAAATCCTCACCAGCGTAGCGGAAGCATTTCTTAACGCTTAGGTCAAAGTAGTTTGGAGGATTTCATACTGGCCAGTTCTTTCTCCTAGTAATTATGTTACCGACCTTCCAACAATCCAGTAACTGACTGAGTAAGGGCTTTAATGCTCTCCGTGGCAACCATGGTATTTAAAATCTACTGACGGCCGCGACAATAACAGTGCGAGCATCTATATAGAAATTTAGCGAACGCTAAGTACCTCTGTGAGCTCGACAGTTCAAATCGTTGGCAAAAGAAATTCTCCTTTGAGATTTTGTGGAGGTATTAGTGGAAAAAGTATGGGATAGGAAAGTTTGGTGCTTCGAACCATTTGCGATTCCAAATTTGAACTTTGTTATGAAGGTATCAAATGGCGGCGGATTTCCCATTGTTAAATATCAAGATCCCAGGCAAGTCAAGTCCAAGGGAAGTACAAGGAGGGCTTTTGGGGGATCCTTTGTAGAATATGTAGTTAAAATCTCGGAGAACATTGGTTCTAGCTTTGGTATATCGATTGATTATTCCAACCGGGACCTCTCTTGGCTCAATGATCTAGTTGAGATCGTGACAATTGCCGTTAAATCCGGCAGGGTTGCGGCCATAGTGATTGACTGCCGAGGATCTCTTCAGGAGCGTGATTCCGAACAAGTCCTTGGTTGGGTAAAAGCACTTAAGGATGTGGCGGATTCAGTAGTTCTTCAGATTTCTGGCAAGTCGCAGTTTCAGCTGATGAAGCTGTTGCCGGTAGATGGCGTCATAGTGTCGGCAAGCGAAGTAGGTGGGAAATCGGGTGAAAGCAGTGCATTTATTCTGCTTCAGCAGGTGCTGGATGCAACGGATCTCCCTGTTTACTTACACGGAGGCGTTGGAATTTATACTGCCCCGGGAGCAGTTGCAATGGGAGCACACGGAGTTGTGCTTGACTCAGCCCTTTCTTTGTCAAGAGAGTGCGTTGTTTCCATAGGCAATGAGATATCAGATGCGATTAGATCAATGGATGGAAGCGAGATTAAAGAAGTTAATGGATATTCTTTTTTCTCAAGACCCGAAACACTCGCCAAAGAAATCGGCGACTCGACTGGTGCTGAATATATTGAAACACAGTTCAAAAACGTAAACCTTAAAGAGGGGCTAGTGGCCATTGGTCATGACGGGTCAATTGCTAAAGACCTCGAGCAGAGGTTCTATACGGTTGGCGGAATAATTCAAGGAATTGAAAAAGCTATTTCCGAAGGTATCGAACTCGCAAGTTCAACTGACCCATTGTCCCCTGACTCCAAATTAGCTTCCAATCACAAAATCAAATACCCAATAGCTCAAGGTCCGATGACCAGGGTAAGCGATAGAGCTGAGTTTGCTTATGAAGTTGCCAAAGCTGGCGGCCTTCCCTTCATTGCGCTCTCGCTGATGAATGCAAATGAATGTAGAGAGCTTTTAGCCCAAACAAAAGAGCTGCTAAATAATCTAACTTGGGGAGTGGGTATTCTGGGATTTGTTAGTCCCGAACTCCGGGAAGCCCAACTTGAAATTATTAACGAGATTAAGCCCCCTTTGGCTCTCATTGCAGGCGGAAGACCAAGTCAGGCTGCTCCTCTTGAGGCAAATGGCGTACCGACATTTCTTCACGTTCCATCTCCTGGGCTCCTCAAGTCGTTTTTGAAAGGCGGAGCAAAGAGATTTGTTTTCGAAGGACGTGAGTGCGGAGGCCATGTTGGACCAAGAACCTCGTTTGTACTTTGGCAACAGCAGCTTGAAGTACTGGAAGAGTTCTCAAAGAGCGGTGGAGTCGATGGAAACGGTTCGCTTGATAGTATAGAGCTTTTATTTGCAGGCGGTATTCACGATGCCCGCTCGAGTGCAGGCGTTGCCGCCATGGCTGCACCCATTGCTCAAAAAGGAGCTGCAATTGGAGTATTGATGGGAACAGCGTATCTTTTCTGCCAGGAGAGCGTGACATCAGGTGCCATCAAAGCAGGATTCCAGCAAGAAGCATTGGACTGCTCTTCGACAGTTCTTTTAGAAACTTCACCGGGACACTCCACGAGGTGTGTGGACTCTCCTTACGTACAGCACTTTTCAAGCGAAAAGAGCCGCCTCATTCAGGCGGGGGCCTCTTCTAAAGACATGTGGGCAGAACTCGAACTACTTAATCTCGGGCGACTTCGGATCGCTTCAAAGGGATTGGTGCACTCAGCCACTGGACTAGAGAGCGTGGATGAAGAGATTCAAAAACTAGAGGGCATGTTCATGATCGGAGATGTGGCAACTCTTAGGGATCAAAAAGTATCAATAAAAGATCTCCACCACGATGTTTCGGTCAACTCAAAGGCCATTCTTGATTCTAAGCGCGAAGAGATTAAAAGCAAGATCAGCCATATTTTCGTCAAGCCTGCTCCGATGGGGATTGCAATTGTTGGGATGGCAGGAGTATTTCCCGGAGCAAACAGTGTTGATGAATTGTGGTCGGAGATCACACTTGGAATTGATGCGATTAGTGAAGTCTCACCCGAAAGATGGGACCCCGAGATATATTATGACGAAAATCTGGACGTGAGAGAGGCGGGAGTCAGGTCACCTTCCAAGTGGGGAGGATTTTTATCACCGGTTCCATTTGATGCACTGTCATACGGGATTCCGCCTTCGTCGCTTTCCTCTATTGAACCAGTTCAGCTGCTCGCCTTGGAAGTAGCAGCTCGTGCACTGAAAGATGCCGGTTATGCAGACAGGGAATTTGATCGAACAAAGGCATCGGTTATTTTTGGCGCGGAGGCCGGTACTGACTTAGCTACAGCATATGGAGTGCGGTCATGGCTGCCGGGATTGTCAGGTGGAGAGATTCCTTCTTCAATTGATGAATTTTTGCCTAAGCTGACTGAGGACTCCTTCGCAGGATGCTTGTCAAATGTTATTGCCGGCCGGATCGCAAACAGACTGGACCTTAGGGGGATAAATTGCACGGTGGATGCTGCTTGTGCCGCATCTTTGGCAGCACTTGACATGGCATGCAAGGAACTTGTGGCCAAGAGCTCAGACGTAGTGATTTGTGGTGGGGCCGATCTTCACAACGGAATTCATGAATACCTTTTATTCGGATCAGTCCATGCACTTTCAAAGTCGGGGAGGTCCAAAGCTTTTGACAGGGATGCAGACGGAATCGTTTTAGGCGAGGCTGTTGGAGCGGTAGTTCTAAAGAGGCTAGAAGACGCGCTGCGAGATGGAGATCGAATCTATGCCGTAATTGACTCCATTGCAGGATCAAGCGACGGAAGACACTTGGGCCTAACTGCACCCAGAAAAGAGGGCCAGCTCCTAGCTCTTGAGCGTGCCTACAGCCAAGCCGGGATTGACCCGGCCAAAGTAGGACTTGTAGAAGCGCATGGCACGGGAACTGTCGTGGGTGACCGGACTGAGCTCATTACCTTGACTGAATTCTTATCAAAGTCAGGATCTGAAGCAAGTTCATGCACATTAGGTTCGGTGAAATCAAATATCGGTCATACAAAGTGTGCCGCCGGGATCGTCGGACTTATAAAGGCTGCAAAAGCTGTTTACCACGGCGTAAGGCCGCCAACGTTACATCTAAAAAACCCCCACAACAGCTATGAACTTGCCACATCACCCTTTAGGTTTGAAGAAGCAGCTCGACCGTGGCTAGATGATGAGCGTGTAGCAGGTGTATCAAGTTTTGGCTTTGGCGGGGCTAACTTTCACTCTGTGTTGAGATCCTATGACAGTTTTGACGAGCCGAGTTTTGGGATTGACCACTGGCCGAGTGAAATTCTGGTCTTCAAGGGTGAAGATTTAGCCGACGCACTCTCACAGGTAAAAGTGGTGAGGGATTACCTGGAATTAGCTAGGAATGCAAATGTTGAATCCCGGTTAAGAGATATTGCTTATTCAACAACCAAACTTGGATCTGGCCCAATTCAAATTAGTGTCGTAGCTAAAGATGTGGAAGATGCTATATCAAAGTTGGATGAAGTGTCTTCAAGTATTGGAAGTAAGATAAGTTTTTCTGAAGGAATCTATGTGGCTTCGTGCGAGCAAGAATCGGATCGTCTCGGTTTCGGACAAGGAAAGGTAGCTTTTCTCTTCCCAGGCCAAGGAAGTCAGCGTCTTTCAATGTTAAGTGGACTTTATGTAGCATTTCCATTCCTTCGCTCGCATTTAGTTGATTTTGTGGAACTATTTGCCCCTCCTCATACTTTTTCTACGGATGCAACAAACCAGTTAAGAACTCGTATCACTGATACCAGAGTTGCTCAACCGGCATTGGGCATTGCCGATCTAACCATGGCGGATCTGTTAGGCAACCTAGGGATAAAGGCAGATTTGGCAGCTGGCCATAGCTACGGCGAATTAGCGGCACTAAGTTACGCGGGATCAATTACCGAGAGAGACCTTTTTGATATTTCTAAGCTTCGAGGAGAGGCAATTGTTGATTCAGTAGGTGCAGATCCTGGGAAAATGGCGGCTGTTGTCGGGCTTCCCGATGCAGTCGACGCAGCTTTAAGTTCATTTGAAGATCTAGTTGTTGCCAATAGAAATGCTCCGGACCAATGCGTGATATCTGGCCCGTCAAAAAGTGTTGAAGCAGCGATTGATCATTTGAATGCATTAGGATTCAAGTCCTCACCAATCCAAGTGGCCTGTGCTTTCCACTCCCCGCTTCTAAAAGGGGCATCGTCTAAGTTGTCTTTGGCTCTTGAAGACGTGGCAATATCGGCTCCGTCTATTCCGGTTTGGTCAAATTCCCATATTGAGCCATACCCAAGCAACGCTGCCACCATACGGCAATGGATCTCTGATCAAGTGGAATCCCCAGTTATGTGGATGGATCAGATTGAAGCAATGTATGCCAGTGGAGCTAGGGTTTTTATTGAAGTTGGTCCAGGCAGAGTGCTAAGTCAACTAACTCGGTCAATTCTAAGTGACGCAGATTTCGTAGCTGTTCCAACAGATGTATCGGGTGAGTCCAGTCTTAGAAGACTACTTCTCTCCTTGGCAGAGTTGTCTGTAAACGGACTTGAAATTAATTTGGATGCCCTATATCTAGACAGGGCTAATCCTGTTGATCTTTCCAAAGCGCCAAAGAGCACACCTTGGATTATTAATGGTCACCTAATCAAAAAAGCAAACGGCGAAAGTGTTCCTGGCGCTCTCAGGCCCATGACTGAGGCACCACGGGAACCATTAAATATAGGAGTAACTTTAATGTCAGACGGAGAAGAAGTCCTTAATCAATACCTTTCCGGAATGAGAGAGATGGTAGCCGCCCAGAGAGACGTCATGCTCTCCTACTTCGGCCAAGTTCCAGGTTCCTTTACTTTTGAGCCCATGCCAGTAGCGGCCCAAGAAATTCCTAGAAGAATTGAAAATGCGGCTGCAAATGGAAAGGCAGCTGCAATCGAAACGAAGGTCGCGGATTTGGAAGAGGCTGCTAAACCTGAAAAGAAAGTTTTCACAAAGGACTTCTTGCTGGAATCGGTAACTGCAATAGTTGCTGAGAGGACAGGATATCCGCCCGATATGCTTGATCCCACCCAAGATCTCGAAGCCGATCTGTCTATAGATTCTATTAAAAGAATTGAAATATTGAGCGAACTGGCGGATCGCATTGGCCTTCCGGGTGCAGACAATGAAGATATCCAAGATCAGCTCATCGAAGAGCTATCCCAAGTTAAGACAATTTCAGCAATCGTAGATTGGATAGTTGATGCTTCCAAGAGATTTGGAAATGTCGAAGAAGAAGCAACGGAATGTGATACGCCCGATGTTCTTGAACCACATGTTCAAAAAGCTTCCACTCCCAAGGAAGATGAACTAGGAATTGCCGACAAATCCGGTGATTTAATCGGTGGAGTTCCCGCAAAGGCGAAACGCTTTATTTTAAAGCTTAACGAGTTGGGGGAGTGTCAAAAAAATATAGATTTGAAAGGTAAATCATTTGTCATAATTGATGATGGTCGATCTATTGCACTTGAACTTTCAACTTTGCTTGAAGAAGCCGGTGCCAAAGTTAATGTTATTCCGCCATTGGTATCACCTGATGAGTCGCTTTTTGACGGCATTGACGGCTATATTGATTTGCGATCACTTATTCCGGATGAGAAACACATCGCAAAAGATTTCTTCCCCGTCTTTAAACTTGGCGTAGAAAAGAAGTTGCAGTGGCTTATCGGAGTTTCGGCACTTGGGGGCACATTTGGATACCCAAGTGCGACATCAGTGCCTTCTAATATTCCACTCGGCCAATTCCCTCAAGGTGCAGGGCTACCCGGACTAATGAGGGCCATTGACCGGGAAATGCCAAATTCGTGTGTCAAAGCTATAGATATCGATCCAAAAGAAGAGGCCCAAGTCATAGCTAAGTCAGTATTTGGCGAGCTAACCGACAATTTCAATTCATGTTGCGTAGGGATAAAAAATTCCAAGCGATTTCATCTTGATGTTGTTGAAGCACACCTTGATGAAAAGGCAGATTTTTCATCATCGATTACCAAGTCCTCGGTTGTACTTCTAACCGGAGGTGCCAGGGGAATTACTTCCTTGATTGCCGAGCAAATTGCTAAGGATAGCGGAGCTACGGTTATTCTGGTCGGGCGAAGTGAGCTTCAAGACGAAGAAGCTAAGTTCCAAAATGCTCAAGACGAAGGCGAGATTAGAAGAATACTCATTGACGAAGCCCAATACGCTCCAAAAGAAATTGAGGGCATTGTAAAGTCAGTAAAAGTTCAGCGAGAGATTAAGTCAACTGTAAATAGGATTTCTAAATACTCTCCAGTCCAGTACTATTCATGTGACGTAAGGGACGAAAATGAATTTGTCCAGATTCTCGACGAAGTCCAGGCAACTTTCGGAAGTATCGACCTCATTGTCCACGGTGCGGGTATAGTCGAAGACAAATTAATTGGCGACAAGTCTCCTGAGTCGTTTAACAGGGTATTTGATACAAAAGTAAACGGAGCCAAGACTATTGGAAATTGGCTATCTGAGAGAAAGGGCGCAACCACTACAACTGTGGTGCTATTTGGTTCCATTTCCGGAGTTTTTGGCAATAAGGGCCAAGTTGACTACGCCACTGCAAATGATTTCTTGGACTCAATGGCCATTTTTGCAAAAGGAGCCAGTGACAATAGAGTTCTTTCTATTGACTGGGGCCCTTGGGCTGGCGGAGGAATGGTATATGGCGAACTCGAGCGAGAGTATGAGAAAAGGGGAGTTGGATTGCTAGATCCAGCGGATGCCATTTCAAATCTTGCAAGTGAATTAGCATTTGGATCAGAGTCCCAAGTAATTATAATGAGATCTAATCCAAGCGCGTTCATAAAGAAGGCGAGCCGATAGTTGTTATGACCCGTCAGGCAAATCCCCTTGATATTGCCGTTGTAGGAATGGCAGGAATCTTTCCGGGCGCAAAGGATGTTAATTCGTTCTGGCAAAACATTGAATCAGGAAACAGCGCGCTTAGCGATGTCCCTCCAAATCGTTGGGACATTGAGTACTTTGACCCCTTAAATGTCGGAGCCGAGCGCTTCTACTGCAAAAAGGGCGGTTTCGTAGATGATATAGCTACATTTGATGCTCCAAGCTTTGGCATAATGCCGGTAGCTATTGACTACGGCGAGCCGGATCAATTTTTGACTCTAAAGACTGCGGCAGAGGCCTTGGAAGATGCTGGCGGGGCAAAATCATTGATAAGTGATCCCACGAGAGTTGGCGTGATTCTCGGGAGAGGAGGATACTACACATCCGGCATGGCAAGACTCGACCAAAGGGTCCGAGTTCTTGAACAGGTTGTAACAACTATAAAAGAGGTGATTCCTGAAGTAAGTGGCGAGGACCTGATGAAAGTCAGAGAGTCATTTAGAAAAGCTCTCGGTCCAGAACATCCCGAAGCCATGATTGGCTTGGTTCCAAATCTTGCAGCAAGCAGAATTGCAAATCGCCTCGATCTTCAAGGTCCCGCATACACGGTTGATGCCGCATGTGCATCCTCATTGGTAGCAATAGACCATGCCACAAAGGAGTTGGCTTCAAAGCGTCTCGATGTAGTTATAACAGGTGGCACTAATCACGCTCACGACGTAACGTTCTGGAGTGTATTTACTCAATTGGGAGCCCTAAGTCCATCTGAGACCATCCGACCATTTGATAGGCGTGCAGATGGATTGCTTATTGGAGAGGGCACGGGGATTTTTGTCCTTGAAAGACTTGAGGATGCCATGGCGAACAACCACAGGGTTTACGCCGTGATCAAAGGCGTCGGCGTTGCAAGTGACGGACGCGACACGAGTCTCATGAAGCCAAAACTTGAAGGCCAGTTACTATCGTTAAAAAGGGCTTGGGAATCGTCACAAATTGACCCTTCATTAGTTGGACTCATTGAAGCTCACGGAACCGGGACTCCAATCGGAGACAGGACAGAATTGTCGACTCTGAAAGAATTCTTTGGTCCAAGTATTAGAGATGTAGCTCATGAACCAAGTCATCCTGATCGGGCCGTAGTCGGATCGGTAAAATCAATGATTGGGCACGCAATGGCAGCTGCAGGAGCCGCCGGAATGATGAAGGCCATACTTTCACTTCACAACAAGACCTTGCCGCCGACGCTCAACTGCCAAGAACCAATTTCGACATTGAGCCAATCCAAGTTTCGAGTACTTGAGAAGTCACTCCCTTGGGAGACAAATGCTTCCATGCGAGTCGCAGGAGTAAGCGCATTTGGCTTTGGAGGCATAAATGCCCATGTGGTCTTGGAAGAGGCTCCAAATTCGACTGCCAGAAGCCCAATCTCTCCAAGTAATTCACAGTTTGACAAGCTTTATGAACTTGCCGGCATTCAAAGGCCAAAAGTTACAATATCTCCAATAAGAGCCGAAGAATCTGGTGAAAGAGTTCTTGTCTTAGCGGGTGATTCAATATCTGAATTGGCGATGCGTCTTGGTGAAATGAGCGATGAAGATCTAATTTCTAGTGCCAAATCGCTATTAAGTGAAGTTCCAAGCGGGAAATATCGAATTGCAGTAATTAATCCCAACCAAAAGAAACTCACTTTAGTCAGAAAGATAGTTTCTCAAAATAAATCATGGCGAGGAAGAAATGACATTTGGATATCTTCAAATCCAATGCTTTCAAAGGAAAAGGGTGGCAAGATCGCTTTCGTGTTCCCAGGTGTTGAGCCTACATTCTCGCCTCAAGTAGATGATGTTGCAGAGCTTTTGGGCCACCCGGCTCCCGATATAGAGTCTTCCGGGGTTATTGGTTTCCAGGCCGCAGCCATTATTACCGTGGGAAGACTATTAAACGAGGCACTATTAAAGGCAAGAGTTAGGCCCGATTTAGTCTCTGGCCACTCAATTGGCGAGTTGACTGCGGTGCTGGTATCTGGAATGATTCCTTCAAGCGAGTACGACTCCTTTATAGCCAGCATGGATCTTTCTCGCGTGGCTATGCCAAATACCCTGTTTGGCGCAGTTGGTGCATCCAGACAAGTTGCACAAGATGCTATAGCAGGATTAGATGACGTAGTAGTTTCACACGACAACTGCCCTCACCAATCCATCATCTGTGGAGATGAAACACAAGTCAGAACTGCATTAGAGAAACTTCGCAAACAAAAGGTATTGTGCCAGGAACTTCCATTCAGATCGGGTTTCCACTCGCCAATGTTTAAGCCCTACCTAGGGGCGATTATGGAGAAATTCCATTCGCTCTCATTGACAGAGCCAAGTTGCGAGATTTGGTCTGCCACGATCTGTGCGCCTTATCCCAAAGATATAAATGAAGTAAGAACACTGGCCGAGCGCCATTTACTTGAGCCGGTTAGATTTACTGAATTAGTCAACAACCTTTACGACTCAGGAGTAAGGGCATTTATTCAAGTTGGCATTGGTTCTCTAACTGGATTTGTCGACGACACGCTAAGTTCTAAAGAAGTTTTGACGCTCGATGCGGCAAGTGCCAAGCGGAAAGGGTTGGACCAACTTCGTGCTGTGCTTTTGGGCCTTTGGGTGGAAGGAGTTGACGGAATTGACTTCAATGCTCTCTTAAGAGCAGACAGTTCATCAAAGAGAAGTGAGTATAAGAGTGAGAGATACCTTAAATTAGGGGCTCCACTAATTAGGCTTGGGGAAAATGCGCCGAAAATCAGCCGGGGGTCTGTTGGCTTTAATATTCCGAATTCCCTGGCGAGCGCGTCAAGATCACTTGGTACTAGTATCTCGGCCCAGGTTGAGGGAGTAGTAGGGTCAATCCCTTCTTCTCCGATGAATGCGATGGCCAGTCTTTTAGACGAAGTGAGCCAGACAAGTCAAGAACTGATAAATGCCTTTAGCACTTACCAAGACCAATTGCTGCCGCGTAAAATTGTGCACCAAAAGCCAGGAGCGCATCATCTAAAAAAATCTCCGCCAGACAATTCTTCTTCAATGCCTGCAGTTAAAAGTACTGATAGTGAAACTTCCGACAGATCAGATGAACTAATGGTTTCTCTCGAGACCATGCCATGGCTGACAGATCATCAGTTTTTTCACCAGGCACCAGGATGGCTAGATGCATCCGACGCTTTCCCGGTAGTTCCCATGACAAATATCATCAAGATTTTTGGTGAAAAAGCACAGCAAATAATGCCAGGCAAATTAGTAACCGGCTGGAAATCAATGAGGGCATACCGTTGGACCTCGGCTTTTCCGGCTAAATCAATCCCAATTGTGGCCGCTAAAACATCTCTTAATGAAGTGAAAATATCTCTGGAAGGATATGCCAAAGGCATAGTTGAAGTAAGTGGAGCATTTCCAGATGCACCTACGCCGTCATTAAACGAACTTGCCAGCCCAAAGCCTTCCCCCCAGAATGCAAAAGAGCTTTACAGCGAGCGTTGGATGTTCCACGGTCCCAAATACCAAGGTGTAAAAGAGATTGGGCTAATCGGAAGTAACGGAATTGATGCCATAATCACTAGACAAAGCGGTCCAGGAAGCCTTTTAGATGCGGCAGGTCAATTAGTGGGATACTGGATAGAAGTAATGGAGTCAATTAATCAAATGGCTCTGCCATCCACAATCGGATCTATTAGCGTTTTTGGTCCCGAACCTGAAATTGGAGAGGAGCTTAAGTGCTCTATTCGCGTGACTGAGCTTGAAATAGACCATATCACAGCAGACATTGAAATTATTAAAGACGGCAAAGTCTGGTGCTTAATTAGGGACTGGGTGGATCACCGCTTCACCAGTGATCCCGATCTATTTTTCAATTTCTTGTATCCGGAGAATCATTTTGTTTCACATGATATTGACGGGGATTTTTCGATTGTTCACGAGACCTGGAAAGACTCTGCCACGAGGGAATTAGTTATGAGGAACCACACTTGCGCCAATGAAAGACTCGACTATGAAAATAAGAATCCTAAGGCGCAGAGGCAGTGGTTATTGGGAAGAGTAGTGGCAAAAGAAGCTGTTAGGAAAGTGGTATCAAAACAAATCGGGAGAGACGTCTACCCGGCAGAAATCGAAATCTCACACTTGGACACAGGTGCTCCATATATCAAAAGCGCAATTTTAGAAGCAGAGTGTTTGAACCTTTCCATTGCCCATAAGGGCGATCTTGCCGTAGCTATTGTGGACGACAAGGTGCCTGTCGGGATTGATGTCGAAGAGGTTGCCCCTCACGGCGAAAGGTTTGGACCGGCATTTTTAAACGAGAGTGAGCTTAAATTTGTCGAGAGTATCGAACCAGAAGTTTCTTTAACACAACTTTGGAGCGTGAAAGAGGCTGCTAGTAAATGCGAAGGTACCGGGTTTGAGGGAAAACCCAAGAATTTTGAGATTATTGCTAAATCAGGAGATGAATTTTTGGTTGGCAAACACTGGGTTAAGACCAAATTAATTGAAAATAATGAAAGGAGATACGTTGTCAGCTGGACCATTAACAAATGACGCCACCGTTTTGGAAGAGGTGGTGGCCATGATTACAGACGTGGTGGGTGAAGACTATGCAATCGATTTAGATATTGACATGGAGACTTCTTTTCAAGAAGACCTCGAGTTGGAAAGTATTGAATTCGTCACATTGGCCGAGAAGCTCATGGAGACATACGGTGAAAAAGTGGACTTCACGGGATGGATTGCTTCCATGGATGTAGATGAGATTATTGCCATGACTGTCGGGCAATTGGTTGATTTTATTACCAAGTGCCAAAGCGAATCAGGTGAAGAATAATGGCGGTAGTAAATGCCAACTCAATTGCCATAAATGTAATTGAACTGGGCGTTGAAGATGCGACCCCGCCCGTTGTAATGCTGCATGGAATTGTAATAGACAATCTTTCAAGTTTTTATTACACGTTGGCCAACCATGCGGCGTCTGCTCACCACGTCGTGCTTTATGACCAGAGGGGCCATGGAAGGAGTGATCGACCAAGTAGCGGCTACAGCGTTGATGACAATGTTGAGGATTTGTCAGAGCTCTTGAAAGCTCTTTACATTGATGAGCCTGTAGTTCTTGTGGGAAACAGTTTTGGTGGAACCATTGCTATTGGATTTGCCCTGAAATATCCAGAAAGAGTCGCAGGACTTGCCCTAATAGAAGCACATTTTGCAGTAGAAGGCTGGGGTGATGAAATGGCCTCTACTTTGCGTCGCACTGCAGATCTCGCCAGGGAAGGACTCGCGATGGAGAAAGTTTTGCGTGAAACAGGTTCACTTCCTAAAGAAGGTCTTCCTGCTTTACAAAAGGTTGGCCTCTCTCCGGAGGAAGTTCAATTTGTTATTCAGTGGATTGAGGACAATTCGAGACGCAAGGCCACGAGAATGGGCAAAACAGCCAAAGCGCTTTTAGACGGAACAACTCTCATCGACGACCTCCAGAGCGAGAAACCTCTGAGTGAAGAGCAACTTAAATCGATAAAATGCCCGACTTTAGTTATCTATGGGGAGCAGTCAGACATTATTGACCGCGCACATGATCTCGCCCGGTGTTTACCTCAAGCCGAGCTAAATGTGATTGAGGGGCAGAACCACTCTGTTTTGATGGCTGCCTCGGATAAAGTGCGCGACATTTTACTTCCTTGGCTTGCGGAAAGATCGGCGATCGCAGCAATCGGGGGAAGTGTGAAAAATGATATTTCAAATGATGGAATACCGGCGGATACGGCGTTACTTTGCGACAGGAGTTGAGAGAAATGGCTAGATACCTATTTGTTGTCCCACCATTAACCGGACATATCAACCCTACCCTTGCAGTTGGAGACGAGCTTTTAAAGCGTGGCCACGTTGTGGCTTGGTGTGGCTACGGTCCCACGCTCTATGACGTAGTTCCAAGAGGAGGAGAAGTCATTTCGGTGGCCGACGATATTCCAGACTCTCTTCGCAAAGCAGTAGAGGAAAGATCAAAAGGCCTTAGGGGAGCTGCTGCATTAAAGTTTTTTTGGGAGGATTTTCTAACTCCACTGGCCCACGCAATGGTTCCTGCTGTCGAGCTAGCCGTGGAGGATTTTAAACCCGATGGAATTATTGTGGACCAGCAGACTGTGGCCGGATCACTCGTGGCACTCCGCCACTGCATCCCATTTGCTACTAGCGCAACTACTTCTGCCGAATTGGCAGATCCATTCTCCGTTTTTCCAAAGCTTAGGGAATGGGCTGATAACTGCTTAATTTCGTTCCAATTGGAACACGGTGTCCCTCGTCTGGTGGCAAATGCCAAGCGCTTAAGAGAATCTAGCGAATTGGTTCTCGCATTTACCACCCCTGCATTAATGGGAGAGAATCCAAACTACCCAACTCATTGGGCATTCGTTGGGCCGGCACTAGGCGGAAGGCGAGAAACAAATACGGAGTGTGATCTATCAGAGTTGTCTCCGGGAAAAAAGAGGATACTTGTGTCGCTTGGAACTTTGAATGGCGGAGTAGGCGAGCGATTTTACAATGTAGTTATTGACGCTTTAAGGGAAACGGATGTGCAAGCTCTGATTGTGGCGCCTGAAGGGATGATAGAAAATCCGCCGGAAAACATTATTGTCAAGTCATGGATCCCACAACTTCAAATCCTTTCTCACTTCGACGCAGTTGTCACACACGGCGGCCACAACACGGTTTGCGAGTCTTTGGCTCAAGGGCTTCCTTTAGTGATGGCACCTATTCGTGACGACCAACCGGTTGTAGCCGACCAAGTTGTAGCTTCAGGAGCTGGGATAAGGGTGAAATTTGTCCGAGTTCAGCCAAAGGAAATGAGGGAGGCAATAAATGCAGTACTTTATGAGCCGAAGTTTAAAGAAGCAGCTCTTTTAGTCAAGAACTCCTTTGAGCAAGGCGGAGGTGCCACAAGAGCTGCTGATTGTTTGGAAGCAATGGTGGCGAGTAGATGAAAGGCAGACGATCAAAAAGGGAAGTAGTTTCACTAATCGTAGGTCTCGGGATAGTTGCTAATTCAATTAGGTTGAGAAAAAGACTTAGCCAGATCCCGGT
>JAJYDO010000044.1 GCA_021777355.1 Actinomycetes bacterium
AAAACTGCTACTCCTCCACAAAGAGCGAATACGGCACCCATTAAATCTTCACAAAAAACCTCGGAGCACTCTTCAAATGTGCAAAGTCCGAGGCGAAATGAAATTCCATCTGTCAAAACTAAATCCGAAGAGTCTTCAGAAGCTATTGAGATAAAGAAAAGCCCTCGCGCCAGACACTCAAAGTTGCGCAAAATTTACTCCATTGGAGTGACGTCGTTAGCAATTATTGCAACTATTTTAGCTGTTGCTTTTGGATCAGCCTGGCAGAACGACCAAAACCAACTATCGCAATCGGCCAAAATTAGGCAGGTGTCGACAAACTTCCTCATGGCCCTTACCAACTTTAATCCAAAAACTGTTGATTCTGATCTTCAAACACTCGGAACTTATGCAACAGGAGATTTCAAAAAGCAGGCAACCCAGTTTTTTGGATCAAATATCAGACAAGCCTTAGAGGTTTCAAGCGCCGCATCCAGGGGCCAGGTGCGAGATATTTATGTACAGTCACTATCGGGCAGTTCATCCACTGTTTATGCTGTGGTCGACCAGACTTACGTCAATAACAAAATGTCTTCGCCGTCTGCAGATGTTCTCAGGCTCTCAATTGATCTGACCGAATCAGGCGACACATGGTTAATTTCCGATGTAACAGTACTTGGAAACTCGCAGAACGGATGAGAAATGGTCGGATTATTTATAAATTTTAAAAGTTTATTTTCTATACCGCAAGAAAACATGATATTTAACGTTCCCAGATATAAGTGCTCACTCGGCCAACTCGTGTGGGCAAACGATAAATAGGAGGAAATATGTATAAAAGCATTAAACCATTGATACTAAAAGCAGTTATAACCGCATTTGGAATTATTGCGATTCTTTCGTTCGCGCTCACATCTGGCTCGGGGAAAACACCGCAAAAGGCAATTGATACGGCTTTTAGTTCGCCAACTCTTCCTTCGCAGATCCCGGTTGCAAAATCACCCAACCCGCAGAGTTTGCCATCTTGTGCTTCAACTCCGGCTCCTCCAAGCCTTCCAGGCGGAGGATCCGGATCAGGGATGATCTCGGTGTCTGGAAACGGCGGAAGTGCCTCGGTTAGTGCGAGCTCTTCTAAAGGAATAGCCGTATGTGGCAAAGCCCCAACAATGCCTGCTCCGCCAACCATCCCAAGTCCTCCCAATCCTCCTGCCATTCCATCTTGTGCTTCAACTCCGGCTCCTCCAAGCCTTCCAGGAGGAGGATCCGGATCAGGGATGATCTCGGTATCCGGAAATGGCGGAAGTGCCTCGGTTAGTGCGAGTTCCTCTAAAGGGATAACCGTATGTGGCAAAGCCCCAACAATGCCTGCTCCGCCAACCATCCCAAGTCCTCCCAGTCCTCCTTCCACTCCGTCTTGTGCTTCAACTCCGGCTCCTCCAAGCCTTCCAGGTGGAGGGAGTGGATCAGGGATGATCTCGGTTTCTGGAAATGGCGGAAGTGTCTCGGTTGGTGCGAGCTCTTCCAATGGGATAACTATATGTGGAACAGCCCCAACAGGTCTTTCTTAGATATCAGGCAATTTCCCTTTGCCCCGATTATGAAAGAAATAGGTCTTTAGCCCAAGTTTCCAACGCACTTGGGCTATAGACCACCTGCTAAGGAGTTCCCGATCGATAAAGGCTCGCATTGATTGGGAACTCCTGTCGCATGCGAATTCGCATTTCCTGTCAAAGTTCAAAACATCTGCAACATCTCGCAGATTTCCTATGTGAACAGGATTTGGCCTCCGGCTGCAAGTTGATAAAAATCGCCGACTGTAATAATGTCTTTTACTTGATCTACTAGATCATCTTTGGTAATTTCAAATAAATCACATGATGCTTTGCAGGCATAAAGACCCGCCCCGGTATCGGATATCATCTCGATGAACTCCGGAATCGGAGGAATATCCAGCTTTTCCATTTTCTTTTCCATTAAGTGCGTCATTACACTTGAAACCCCAGGGAGGCCACCAGCCAGTGTTGCAAAATGGAGACCAGGATTTCCTACTGTTGCTACTTTGATGTGTTCGAACCTCTTCTTGTGGATTGCATCAAGTCCAAAAAACGTGAAAAACAGATTTGCTTCAATTCCTTCGGCTCTCGCGCCATTAGCCATAATTAAAGCGGGGTAAATCCCTTCAAGCGAACCTTTGGAAACTATTATCGATACTTTTTCAATCTGATCTGGCATAACATCACTCTCCATTTCTTCTAATCAAATACAGCCGTGTGGTTTTGGGATTCCGGCAATTTTTGCAGCCAACTTAGCCGGACCCTTAGGAAAGAGTTCGTATAGCTCCTTTATGGATACTCCTGAGCTCTTCCCAAGCGCTCTGACTGAAGGACCTTCACCTTTTGTTTCATATTCGTGCCTCATAAATTTGATCACCTGCCAATGTCTCTCGCTCAATTCAGGTACTCCGAAAGAATTAGCTATCTCCGGTGCCATTTCTTCATCCCAAACCGAAGGATCTTCGAAGAAGCCTTCGCTATTTACAGTGACCTCTTTGCCGGCATAAGTTGCAACAGTCATTTCTGCTAGCTTCCTTTCTCTTGGTTTTCAAACCTTTTCCCCATACGTGGCATCAGCGACTTAATCCCTGGAATATTTCTTCCGGGAAGTATCCCGTACCAGTAAAGTTTTTCAAATAGTAGTTTTCCGATATGATTCAACTTGGACTCTCGAAGTAGTGGAAGACCAATTGCTGAGGGATAGTGCCCCGGAAGAGGCTCGGTCTCATAATTGAAATCAATTAAGAGTGCCTTGTGGAACCCACTCTCAATAAAGCAGTTTGTGTGCCCGTCAAACAAAGCGCTCAAAGGTTCCCCTTGCAAATAGTGGCCGATGTTTTCAACAACTATTTCTCCGGCAAAATGAGCTACCGAACCTGCTTTTGATGTCGGCAGATTTGGCGCATCGCCTATTGCAAACACATTTGGAGCAACTTTGGCTTGAAGAGTGAACTCGTCAACGGTAACAAAATTGAGCTCGTCACCTAATCCAGGCGATCTCCCCACAAAATCTGCTCCTCCGTGCAGTGGCACGACAACTGCCAGATCGTAAGCAACTTCCCTGCCATCATAAGATACAAGTTTCTTTGAAACTCCATCTACTTGACCGGTATTAAACTCCGTGATAACTTCAATTCCCTTGCTTCTTAAAAGTCCTGACAATTCGCGATTGCAAACTGGCTTGGTAAAAGCACCGTCTAATGGAGTGACTAGCGTGATCTCAATCTGGTCACGAATTCCCTTTTGTTTAAAGTACCAGTCTGCTAATTGGCAAAATTCCAATGGGGCCACGGGGCATTTAATTGGCACGTCGATTATATCTACCACAAGCTTTCCTTCAGAAAACTTGGCCAATGCCCTATTCAGGGCGTCGGCACCTTCTAGAGTGTAAAAAGTAAATACGTTTTTTCCCCATCCGCTTCCACTTAGCCCTTCAGTCTCTTCGATCTGCAAAGTGTTGCCTGTGGAAATAACAAGAACGTCGTAGCTAATAGAATCTCCGCTAGCAAGATGAACTCGATTAGAAGCTGTATCCACGCTAACAACTTCAGCTTTAAGAAAGTTGATGCCGCGCTTTAATTGATTTTTCCGATTGCGAACTAATGACTCGGGAGCTTTGAGTCCGAAGGGCACGAAAAGCAAGCCGGGTTGGTATAAATGCTCATTATCTTGATCAATCACGGTTATCGCCACATCCAGGTCATGCAATACCTTTTTTGCACGATTTGCAACTAATGTTCCCCCAGTCCCACCCCCCAGGATGACTATATTCTTTGTCATATTCATATCCTAGGATCAATATTTATTGCTCAGTAGGGGATTAAGTCACTCCATATGGGCGACTAGTTGCATTTGATGTGGGGCCTAAGTAATTTACAACTTCTCAATAGTGGAATTAGAGCCGCATTTCGGAAAACAAATGTGTCGTTCGTCCATTTTTTCAAATGTCGTGAAGTATCCTTGGCTGACCAATTCCGGCATAGGTAGTTTAATTGACATGAGCGAGTAACTTGACTTCTCATTAACAATCTCTTGGCCTTCCTCTTTACTGCATCGATCTTAAGCAGCTTGCAAAAGTCTTGCTCGATTCAGTTAAGGAGTGGCGGTGGTCTTTTGATTGAAACAAGGTATTCAATCAACATAATTGAAACACATTCAAAAGTAGGTTTTCGTTGAAAGACTGTATTTGTAAAGATAGAACAAAGAGCCTACTTGTCTTACAATACATTGCCAGATGTTTTTTGTAGCAATAAATAATTAAATGACGCCTTCTTGAAAGTCAAAGTGCATGTTGATATACATATGAAAGTTCGCTTCCTAAGATCTTTGAAGGATAAGAAGTGGTCCTTTGAAACGCCTCGAAACAGCAACCTGCAGCTTACAGAGAATTGCGAATGGTAAACTCGAAGAGTCGGACAGGCTTGTTGAAAATATAGGCAGGCCTAGTACTAACTATTTTCCGGCAACGCGAGGAACGCATCTGGCATGCAATTAAATCCAGAAGATAAAGTGAAATCGAGCAAATCGGCGAAATTGGACTCCGTAATGAAGTCTCCGAAGGGGAATTTTATAAGATGCGTTGCAAGGAATTCAATTCGCAATAGAATTTCTATATCGGCAGCAAGTCTTGCATTTCACTGGTGTCTGGCAATTTTTCCGGCAGCAATTGCCCTGGTTGGCCTTGCACATCTTTTGACACTTTCGACCAAACAGATCAATTCCATCTCGCATGGATTTACTGTTCTGCTTCCAGGTGATGCTGCCTCGCTTGTAACTCAAGCTTTAAAACTTCCTGAGTCGTCCGGCACAAGCGGAGTGGCCTTCGCGACTGGGCTAGTAGTATCGCTCTGGAGCATGACAGGCGCGATGGCGTCGCTTCAAGTTGGACTTGATGTAGCTTTTGACATAAAAAAGGACAAGGGCCTGTTGAAAAGACGTATCGCCTCAATTCCTCTTGTGGGAATTTCGATACTTCTAGGTGGAGCAGCTTCGGTACTTTTAGTTCTTGGCGGGCAAATTGCAAATTACATAATTGGCAGCTTATATCAAAGCAATTTTCTCGGCCTCAAAGTTATCACGACATTATTGATTTATTTGGGGGCAGCAGCCATAGTTTTGGTTCTAATTTCCATTTACTACATATTTGGCCCGAATCGAGGTCATATTATTCTTCGGAATCTTCGGATCAAGGACATTTTCAATCGTGGTGCATTTGTGGCTTTAATACTGTGGGTCTCGTCATCGATACTTTCATCGTATTATTTTCAGCATTTTGGGCGGCAATTGCATAATTATGGAGTATTTGCCGATGTCACGGTTCTTTTACTTTGGCTTTACTTGACTTCGGCTTCTGTTTTGATCGGAGCTGAAACTAGTCGCGAACTCGAGCGGAGATTGGGAGCCAGCGAACAGTAAAGCCTTATTTAATATTACAGCTATAACCCAACATTTGATGCGGCACTTTACACTTATTTTCTAACAGAGAATAAGTATGTCTTTGTTTGGATGTCGTCAAGTCCCAGCCCAAATGCGACCCAGTAATTTTCCCATTACCAGGTATCGTTGGGCGATCCTTTTGCTACGCTTTATATGAACTCGATAGCCTGGGTTGCCAGCTGACATGTGCTTGAATGCCCTCCAAGCAACTATCCTCCAACTTAAAACTGTATACATTATCGGCCGGTAGTATAAAAACTGAAATCGATTCTTAAACGTATTGAGCATGCGACTGTGTTCATTAAAAAGCGGAATAATCTGGCGCCCACTCTTCATCATTATTCTATCCAACTTGACAAGATCTCCCAAAAGCGGCATTACCTCGCCTTCGTCTATAAATTTCAGAAGAATGTAAGGAAGATCATGGTTGATGTGGGCATTGGCTCCCATGAGCAGCAAGATGAATTTAGGTAATGTATCTTCCGTGGCCGCTTCGGCAAATTTCTTCCAAGACTCAGCAATATTTGGATCTTCAGTAGATATTTGACTTAACGCCCTAAAGTAATATCGGGCAAAGCCTGCTGTAAAATTCTCGGTAAATTGATCATTGTCGAAATGCCCGTCAATTACAGATGCTTTTATATTTAGAGTAACGACCCTGTAAGCATTATTGAAAACTAGATAGTTTTCCATATTGTTTTGAGAGAAATAGCCATTTAGCTCATTGAGTTCTTTTACGACCGAGTCGAAAGATGTCACGGCGGTGAGGTCACCTAAATTAAAGTTAGACCATACCATTTACAGATCCTATCACTGCCTTAAATGAACTATTCTTACTCCATGTCGGAAGCTTGCATCTGCTCTAGAAGTTCTTGGGTTTCTGTTAACGATGCGGTAATTATCTGTTTTGCAGTTTCGAGAAGTTCAAATAGCAATGGGTGCCCTACTGTGTAATAGACGTTAGAACCAACTTTTCTCGCATATATCAATTTGGCACGGCGCATAATTCCAAGTTGCTGAGATAAATGAGACGCCTCTATCCCTACTTCCGGAATCAGCTCGCCAACAGATCTTTCACCATCTCGTAAGACTTCTAAAATGCGAATGCGAGCAGGGTGACCTAGAGTCTTGAAGAACTCGGCCTTTACTTGGTAAATTGGAATCGTCATAAGCTATTACTCCTCTTTAAAATGAAGCTTGCGGTTTTCTGCCCGGTCGGGAATCCGGTTTCTGAGAATATAGTGTCGAAACTTCCCCTGAGAAAAAAGCCTACTCCAATTGATGAATCTATCGATCCATATGTTGAGACTCTCATAGATCATTTCCTGCATACGAAAGATTAAAGCTTTTATTGGCAAGCGGGAAATCTGGAACAATAGTGTTAGCAAGCGCTACAGGCAGAGCAGGCCAATTTAGAAATGAAGGGTCAACGATTTTGACACGGCTGAGTGTTCCATTCGGCGCCAACTCCACTCGATGAACGATAGTCCCTCGCCAGCCCTCAACGATACCTACCCCTCCTGCTTTGAGTGACTTTTTATCGTTGCCTGGTGCTTGGTCAACCTCGTCAAGGTTGCTCTGGGATTTAACGATTTCCCCTAGGACCAGTAGCGAATTTCGAAACTCATCAACTCTTACGTTAAAACGAGCCAGCACATCTCCACGACCATGCACCATAACTTTAAAGTTTTCTCCCAGTTCAATAAATGGGTGAGCAACTCTTGCATCAAAAGAAATTCCCGAAGCTTTCGCTGCAATGCCAACCACCCCAAGTTCTCGTGCATGAGAGCTTTCGAGAATTGCAGTGCCGTTAAATCGCTCCATTACAAGAGTATTGCCAGAGGATTGTTTAACCAGATCTTCGAATTGATTTTCAATGTCTTCTAATTCTTTTTGAGTAGGCAATCTGACTACCTTGGTTCCCCCTGGGAAGATACCGCCTCTTAGGAGTCGGTGGCCTGTGATTTCACGATTTAGGCTAAGCAATTTTTCCCGAAGGGAAAGGGCCTTGGCCTGAGCTAAACCATAACCCACGTCGTTGCATAGTGCTCCAATGTCAGCCACATGGTTGTATAGGCGTTCCATTTCCAGCAATATTGCTCTTAGTGCTTGAGCCCTTGCCGATACCTGGATTCCCCTGCATTCCTCCACCGCCTGAGAGAAAGCCAGACTGTGGCCCACTGCAGTGTCGCCACTTATCCGTTCTGAGATTCTAAGACCCGAAGCAATATCTTTCCCTTCCAGTAAACGCTCTATCCCCTTGTGAACAAACCAAAGGCGAGCTTTCATTCGAAGTATTGTCTCCCCCAATACCCAAAACCTGAAGTGGCCCGGTTCTATGAGACCCGCGTGAACTGGTCCAACCGGAATCTCGAATACGCCTGCGCCTTCAACTGGGACGAAGGGATAAGAACCTGCTTCTTTAACCATCTTTGGCGGGAAAACAGTTTCGCTTCGCATAGGATGCCAATTAGCGGGCCAGTGTTGATGCAACACTAGGCGCCTCGGCTGGGGATGGCCGAGTAGTGTGACTCCAAAGAGATCAGCCAACTCTCGTTCGAATCGACTGGCAGAAAACGAGACACTTGCCAGCGTGGGAAGTTCCATGTGTTCAATTTCTAAAGGAACATGTAATTCGACCCTTCTATCGGGAGGACCCGACGTGAAAAGATATACAATTCGTATTGAAAATCCGTCGTCATGACCGGAAACAAGTGCCAATCGCATCCCTGCATTAATAAGGCAGGTAGCGTGTTCCAAAATGCTCTCAGGCCCAACAGTGGCACTTAAGCGATTTGTCCCAACGGGTTCTAGATCTAGGGAGAGCGTGCCGAAATCTTTCATGTTGTCACCACGTGGGCCGCAGCATTTAGCAGTGAAGAGAGAGGCCAGGCCAAAACTCCAATTAAAGCCAGAATTACCAACCCCGACACAAGTGGTCCACTAACCCAATTGGGCGGCCTATTTAGAACTTCGTTACTTATATTAGAACCTAGAAGCATATGGCGTGCATGGCCTACAACTGCAAAGAAAATAACCACCATGGCCACTATGGAAGCAATTGCTGCCCAGCCAAGTCCTACTTGAAAC
This sequence comes from Actinomycetes bacterium, assembly GCA_021777355.1. Lineage (GTDB taxonomy): Bacteria > Actinomycetota > Acidimicrobiia > Acidimicrobiales > JABEUL01 > JABEUL01. The sequence goes on from JAJYDO010000044.1 coordinate 8,559, forward strand.
TCAGCCCTTGCCATTAGTAATTCAGAGCTGAATAAACTAAAGGGTGGAAGCCCCAAGAGGGCAATTAGACCTACGCCAAATACTCCCCCTAATACCGGACGCCTCTCTAAGAGCGCGTGGACTTCGCTTATCTCGGTAGTTCCTTCTGCGGCCATTATCTCGCCTGAGGCAAGAAAAAGAATACTCTTTGCCAGGCCATGACCAAGAATGTGAAGTAGGACTGCAGCTATGGCAAGAGGAATCCCAGCAGCTGCCCCAAGCGCAATTAAGCCCATGTGCTCGATGCTGTGATATGCCAGCATTCTCTTGTAATCATGTTGGGTAATTAGAAGTGATGCGGCCAATGCCAAAGAAAGCAATGCAACAATCACCAGCAACGTGCGTGAGAAATTCGGTCCGACGGCCAAATCAACAATGGCTTTGAATCGAAGGATTGCATAAAATGCCACAGTGATTAAAACGCCGGACATTAAGGCCGAAATAGGAGCAGGTGCCTGGCTATGAGCATCGGGAAGCCAGCTGTGCATAGGAACGAGTCCGACTTTAGTCCCATAGCCAAGTACTACGAGGCCAAAACCTAACCGCATTACCGATGGATCGAGGTGCCTGGCAACGCTAATGAGTGATGTCCAGTTTAAGGCTGCAGCTGAATGACCACCCACGCGGAGGGCACACAAGTACACTAGAACGGTTCCAAAAAATGCCAGTGCGATACCAACCGAGCAAATTACAATATACTTCCAAGAAGCTTCCAGGGCTCCTTTTGTCCGATGGTGCCCTACAAGAAAAGTAGTTACAACAGTTGTGGCTTCTACTGCTACCCACATGACCGCTACATTTGCTGCCAAGACTGCGAGAAGCATTGCGAATATAAATAGTTGAACAAGTACTCCATATGTTGCACGATGCGCCTGTTGGTGTGGATTAGATTCCACTTCATGTGCCATGGTAGATATGCCTAGCCAGGAGGCCATCAAAGATATTGCTCCTATGACAATGACCATAAAAGCACTTAGCGCATCAACACGTAATAATCCTCCGGCGCCTGAAACTACCCCTCTTGTCACCACATGAAATGCCAGCCAGATTGAAGCTGCGAGCACAAATGCGTTGGCTGCCACACTTATCCAAGCAACACGAGCATCCTTTTTAAACAATAGCGAAGACACACCTCCTAGAAGTGGAGCAATTAGGATCACTAAAGGAACCATTAGTCGTGCAGCTCCCTAAGATCACCTACATCAAGATCACCAAACTCAGTTGCCAATCTCTGAGCAAGAACCATCAAGACCACCACGGCCAACAACACATCAAGTGACACACCGAGCTCAATCAAAAACGGAACCCCGGCACTGCAAAGAAAAGCTACCAGGTCAATGCCATTGTCGACAAGCATTAGACCAGCCATCTGAAAAACAGGTCTGCGCCGTGCCACTAAAACAAAAAACCCAATTAATAGAGTAGCTACGCCCACTGGTGCAAGTGAACCTATTGGCGTATCAACAAACGAAGTGATTACTCGAGAAGATCCAAAAGCCAAAACAATAAGTACTGCCGAAGCCGCAAGAGACGCCGGGATATTTACCAGAGGTTTGAGCCCAAGGTTATTTAAGCTTCGGGAGCCGACTTTACTAAGCATTAAAGGCATGAAGACGCCTTTAAGAGCAAGCACGACCACTGCCGTAGCAGCAAGACTTAAATCCCGTTCATGCATCCCTAAGACAAGTGCCACAATGCCGAGCGCCAAACCTTGAGTAGCCAAGACTCGAATCAAAAGCCTGGTTGAACTTACCCAAATAGCAATGATCGCGCAAACCAACACTGATCCCACTGCAAGGGAGAGCATGGAGTAAAAAGAGGATCCGATCACCGAACCACCAATGAAGACACGACTGCCAATACAGATAACACAAATGCACCGGCCATAAGTTCAGGTACCCTAAAAAGTCTTAACTTCGCCATTCCCACTTCAACAGTTGCAATCAGAGTACCCAGCCCTACAACTTTTGCAGCCGTTGACAACATCCCGATTACGAGATATATCGGCCCTGGCCGAGTGGCAATTCCCCATGGGATAAATAAATTACCAAAAAGGGCAAGCATGAAGACCAGCCTCATAGACTCACCAAGTTTCACCAGCGCCAGGTCAATTCCAGAGTACTCAAGAATCATCGCCTCGTGAATCATTGTCAGTTCTAGGTGAGTTGTTGGATTATCAACGGGAAGTCGCCCACTCTCTGCCACAATAACAATAAGAAAAGCGGCCAAAGCAAGCAGTCTTTCCGGAGTAACTAGCCACTCGGGGTTATATAGCGAACGAACAAGAATTGTAGTGATATTAGAGGAGCCTGCCGGAACAGAAAGTGCGAGCAACGCCACCAATAGAGCCGGTTCTGCCAACGCTCCAACGGTCATTGCGCGGCTCGCACCCATCCCTCCAAAAGCCGTACCGGTATCCAACGCACTTAGGGCTACAGATACAGAACCAATAAGAAGAAGAAAAACAACTGCAAATAAATCAGCTGACCAACTCGAACCGGTTGAAAATATTGGTGTAATTGCAACCAAAATTAGAGTAGTTGCCACGAGCACAATAGGGGCAACTGTAAAAATCCAACTTGAGTACTCGGGGCGAATCCTTTCTCGCTTAGCCAACTTCCGAATCTCTATGAGTGGTTGGGCTATCGGAGGCCCAACCCGCCCTTCTATTCGACACCTGATTTTACGCATAAGTCCCAATAGCAGCGGTGAACCAACTGCAATGCCAACAATCTGGAGTGTTGAAATCGATAACCTGGATAACAGAGTCCAATGCATAGCTATCCCAGCGCCACCAAAACTACAACCAAAGCCACCATTCCAAACATCAAATAGCGGTGGATACTCCCATTAGGTAGTCTGCGCGCATTAGATCCCCACCATCTAAGACCTGCCGCGGCTTGCCGATATAGGCGGCGCTCGAATGCATCGTCGAGTGAAGTGTGAAAATGTGCTGCTTCTACGTAATATCGAGACTCAGATAGTTGGCTCGCATCAAGATTGTGCGATGGTGAAAGAACGTCTTCGAACACCCTTACCACGGGTTCTCCAAAAGAGGTGGCAGTGTATTCCATGCGTGAAGTCTGCGTCTCGCGTCCACACCCCCAAGCTTCCGCTCGTCTCACCGATGGAGCCTGAATCAATTTTCTAAGTCCTCCAATTATGGCCACAAAAACAACAATAAGAAAAGCTAAGAGGCCGGGCTCAATTGCCCCTTGATTGCCTAATAAACCCACTTGCCACCCTCCCACCAACGGATTAGCCACATTTGTGCCGATCAATTCTTTAGATGAATTAATAACCGAAGGAATAACGAGAAAAGGGGCCACGCCAAATAAGAAACACATGGCACTAAGTAAGCCCGCGCCTACCCACATCGTGGGCCTTACTTCATGGGCATCATTGGCTGGCTTAGATCTGGCTTGGCCCAAAATCCCGATGCCTACGGCTTTAACAAAAGTGAGGGCAGTCAATCCACCGGTTAGTGCCAGCACTCCAACCCCAACCGGCATGGCTATTGCCAACGATGGATTGGAAGAAGGTAAGCCATGCAACATTGACTGCAATAAAAGCCATTCACTGACAAATCCGCAAAGAGGAGGCAAAGCGGCAATCGAAAGCGAGCCAATTAAAAAAATCGTCCCAGTCACCGGCATCTTAGACAAAAGACCACCCAACGAATCTAGATCTCTAGAACCAGTGGCCTGTTGAAGAGAACTTGCCGAAAGAAATAAAGACCCCTTGAATAGTGCGTGAAACGCCATATGAAGCAGTGCTGCCACAAGTGCAATTAGCGCCAAACTTTGATGGCCTGTTGACTGGAAAAGACCTGCCGCTCCGACACCTAGGAACATAAGACCTATATTGTCTGTAGTTGAATAGGCAAGAAGACGCTTTAAGTCGGTACTTGTAGCACTATGAAGCGACCCAAACATTGCCGAAAGTGCGCCTAGGGCCATGACTGTTAGCCACCACCAAGTAGGGCCTCCCCCGAGAATTCCCAATCCAACTCGCACTACACCGTAGAGTCCTAGATTTACCATTGCCGCCGACATCAATGCAGACACAGGCCCCGGTGCTTCCGGATGAGCCTTAGGAAGCCATACGTGGAGTGGAACCAGACCGGCCTTTGATCCAAATCCAATTAGCAACAAAAAGAATGAACTCGTGCGCACCCAAGAGGGCAGATGATGCGCCGTAGCTTCCATTGAAGCAAAAGACTGGCTCTTGGCATAGATCGCGAGCAAAACAAATCCAATCAATATCGAAGCTGCTCCTAAGTGTGTCATCACTCCATACCATTGACCCGCATTGGAGACTTCCGGACGTTTTCTGTGATCCACAAGTACTAGTAGCAGTGAGGCTATTGCCATAATTTCCCAAAGGAATAAAAATGTGGTTACATTTGTGGCCGCTGGGACCAGAAGCAAAGTCATGACAAATAGAGGAAGAACAAAAGAAGCAGTCCGACTCGCTAGTCCGTGACCACTGTACCCGAGTCGAAATATCATAGAAGCAATTCCAACTACTGCTCCAGAAGCTACAAAAAGCGCTCCAAAGCGGTCAAGTTGAAGCGAGTACCCTGATAACACGAGTATTTTGTTGCTTTGAAAAATCATAGGGTGATTCGAATGCAAAACTTCAATTGCCGCTACTAATCCACTTACACAGGTAGCGATACCAAAAAGAGATGAAAGCCACTTCCGTAATTTTTGAGTAGTTATAGCTCCGGCAATTGCCCCCGCCATACCCAATATAGAAGTAAGAGCAAGCAAATTAATTTTCATCTGCCAACAAGACCTCGCAGTGCTGTAATAATTGAAGCTGGCTCAGGCGGGCAACCCGGAATCTCCAAATCAACCGGAAGAATATCGCCAAGAGTTCCCTCCACGCCATAGGCACCTTTAAACACCCCGCAGTCCAAAGCGCAATCTCCTAAAGCGACGACGACCCTAGGTTGAGGCACGGCTTCGTATGTCTTTAAAAGCGGTCCCGACATATTTCGAGTCACGGGCCCTGTCACTAATAATCCATCGCAGTGACGAGGTGAAGCCTCTAATTTAATGCCAAAGCGCTCGACATCGTATATGGGCGAAGTCATTGATGCAATTTCCATCTCACAGCCATTACAGGAGCCGGCATCCAAGTGTCTTAACTGAAGAGAACCCCTATTTCGCCTGGAAGCTTCCTGCACGCCCGGTGTGACCTCGCTTGGAAATGGCACTGAAATGCTCTTTGGGCGGAAATCCTTGAAAATCCCTGTGATCCGCTCAATTGATAGAAACATCATATCATCATACTATATATTTAGAATACTATAGATTATGGAAAATGCAGATTCCAAGGTCCACCCTGATCTCCTGTAGCCTTTGACAAATGCGCTGGTCAACCACCGGATTATCGTTTCTCCCGACATTGAGAAGTCTCAGGGTAATCCATCTAAGACAGGCATCTCCACTGATCTCGTAGCCGTCTGAACTTTTCTAGTCCCTGGGAAACTGACTTTTGGCTCCACCTTGGAGACGATTCGGTTGCCTACAACAGCTAGTCAATATCCTATTTTTCTAAACTACCGAGATTGCAAATTTGAAAACATACATTACCTGGCCAAAAACAGAGCTGCAGATAGCGCCGGCATAAAGCAGAGCACAAAAACAATGCCGGACAAGCCACCTATTTTCAAAATTTAGTAGCCTATTTAACGCAAAACCAGTTTCACGTGTAGAAACCCTCTACATCTACAATCACGTCAACACTTCCATTTAAGTTATAAGCTGCAAATGAGGATGAACTATCTAGTGTGATTTCACTGAGGTTTGCAATAGTTTCACCACTTACCCAGTTAAGATCCGATACAACCGGGACAGTTCCGCCTGGAAATAGAGTGAGAAAACTGGAAGACGAAGTATTAGTTACCGTTACATTGGCCACAACCGCGCTTAAGGGAACGTAAGCCAAAGATGAAGCATTAACAGTCAATGTGCTTCCTGGACCTAGGCTTGAGTTATTTGATTTAATGCATTGATTTGGAGCCACACCAGTTGTATTGGATCTGGTATCGCAAATCCTTATTGGACTCAATGCCGTGAACTCTACACCATTGGCTGGGCTTACTGTCCCATCTGAAAACCATCCGTCAACATCTAAAATGAAATTAGTAGTTCCCGAATGGTTGTAAATAGTAATCGCACCACTGGCGGAAACGCTTACAATTACCCTATTAGGGATTGTCTGATCTGCACTAAAGTTAACGTTTGAAACTACTGGCAGTGTCTGGCCTGATGGATATGCCGTCAAAAATCCTGCACTGGTAGGTGCTACAGCAGTGAGATTTAGAGCAACTGCTTCAACGCCATTTCCTGGTACGCCATTTTGGCCCGTTATTTGTACGGTTTCTGAACTTAGAGGTCCAATCGGGCCTTTCCCGTTCGAGTTGCACTGATTGATGGAAACTCCTAGCTGGATAGGTCGGCTATCGCACACTCTTATCGGAGCCATAGGAACATATAATCCGGCATTTCCCGAAATATCTGGACCGTAATAGCCTGCTAGATCCATAATGACGTCAACTGAGCCATGGAGATTGTATGCCTCAATTGCCCCGTTAGGACCAATTGCAACGGTTGTTAGATTTGGAATTGTCTCACCGCTAACCCAGTTGATATTGGAAGACAATGGACGCGGTTCACCTGAAGGGAAGATGGTGAGAAAACTTGAATCGGTAGTATCCGTGACAGTCACATTTAAAACAACCGCTGAGGCATTTGCCGGAACGCCGAAGTTTCCACTTATTGCAACAGTCATAACTCCTCCCGCCCCTAGAGCGGCACCGGCACCTCCATTATTGCAAATATTTGAGGCAACTCCTACTTGATCCTTTCTTGTGTCACAAATCCTAATTGGTGGCACAGAGTGGAAAGGCACTCTAGATTCATAGACAAATTTGTCTAAAGGACTTATGCTTGACGTTCCCATTGGCTCGACCACGGTAATGTCAACGGTTCCACTACCTGGGGGAGCCATTACAGTTATAGAGTCATACGACGTCGCGTCGATGACTAATCCAGCCTTGGTTCCAAATAAAACATCATAAATCCGGGAAAACCCAGTACCTGAAATTGTCACATCAGTTCCGCCTTCTGAAGGACCTGTATTTGGCGATATAGATTCAATTTGAGGTATATTTACTTTTGGAATTTGGCTGCAAATATCATTTAATAGCAAGGCTCCATTGGGAGATCCCAGACCTGCGGCCAAAGAGTATTGCTGAAGTGTTGTTGCACCCGGATATAGACCGTTGTTTGTCCCCGTATAGTCATTATTACCTCCGTATATCGTATTAAAAGCCAGAGGATCACTTTTAGCAATTGAATATAATACTGGGTTGGCAAAACCTACTCTTGATGAGCAATACTGATTGGCAAGAGCCAAAAACGATGCCCAAGTTGGCGCCGAAGCACTTGTGCCACCATTTACTTGCCAGCTACCGTTGTCGTAAAATACATAACCGCCCTGAAACCAATTTGCTGATGCCGAGACATCCGGCACTTCTCGACAGTAGCTCCCAGATGGAACACCACATGTGCCACTTGGTGTATATGAATTGATAACACCTGGGATATTGCTATTTTGCTGCCAAGAAGGCATCGGCCAAAGCATTGACATGCCTCCGCCACCCGAGCCTCCCCCGGCGACTGCCATTGTATTGTTCCATACTTGCTCTTGGGGAGGAGATGTGTCGCTTTCAAGTGTCGTGCCTCCAACTGCAGTGACATAGGGAGAACTTGCAGGGAAATCTACTCCAATACTCTTATTGCCGCTGTCAAATGAAACCGGTTTCTCCCATGTGCCGTTGATATAGAAAATGGCGTCGCCATCGAATCCAACCGCCAAACAAAACGACGGACTCGAGCATGATAAAGAAGCTAAAACTACGGAACCATCAACATCAGAAGAAACTACCTGTCCGTTACTAAATATGTAGCCGATACCCTTTGAATCCACTCCTACGCAAAAACCAACCGCTGGACAACTGGCAAACACCAATATCCCCGATGTGCCCATGACCATTCCTGTTGAAATCCAGCTCCCAGAATTATATTCTGAAATGTTTCCGTTAATGTCGATTAAATAACAAGTGTTTGCATCCGGGCAAGAGACCGTCGAAAGTGTCGTAACTCCAGGAACTACATTGGGGCCAGACCAAAATGTCCCGTTCCAAACATATGCCGTGCTGCCTTCATTTACCACAATGCAAAAACTTTTCGAAACACAATCTACAGATTCGAGTGTTACGCCTCGATCAAGGATTACTGCGCCAGACCATGTGGACCCATTGAACATAAATGCGAATCCTGCTTGATCAACCGCTACGCAAAATCCATCGCTCGCACAAGAAATATCTCCGAATGAGTTGGGCGAATCGATTGGATTTCCTGTCGACCAGGAATGGCCATCGAAAGTATACACATTACCTGAGCTATCGGCACCCACACAGTTGGTATCAGTTACGCAAGAAACAAGCATCTGTGATCCACCTGAGGGATCACCTGAATAGTTCCAGGTATTTCCGTCGAACTCATACGTATTGCCCGCTACATCAGAGGCCATACAAAAACTCGCGCTTAGGCAAGAATCAAATATTAGGAATCCACCGTGCTCACCCATGTTGCAAGCTTCAGATCCACTGTCACCGGATGCGACAGTGACGCTTTGACCTTGAGCGGTCATTTGTTCCAGCAATTGTTCTATGCCTGTTAGCTCTGAAGCGGATTGCTTCTGCCAGGCATCTTCACATAACCCCCAACTATCTGAAACAACTTGAGCTGAATCGGCGGATGCAATTGCGTTAAAGTCACCGGCTATTCCCGCCAAGCTTTGCGGCGCCTCGTAGACGTCAATGGTGGCCATAGGAGCAAAACTTGTGGCCAACTCAATATCTAAAGTCGCCTCACCTGAAGGAGGCTGGGTAGGACCGCCGCCAACTGGAATTACGTTTATTGTTGAACTCGTCGAGTAACATGTCTGATAGGCCGCAATATCAGATGCGGAAAACCCTTCTAATTCAAAAAGTGCAATAGTTTCTCCGCTTCCCAGATCCCCTTTAGAATAAGCGCCTGTAAATGAATATGCACTGGCTATTTGATTGGAAGTCCATGCCGGACTAGTGACGCCTTGACCCGGGTTTTGCGGAGGGTTTGCCGCGACATTTGCTGCCGCCGAGCAGGCTTGAGGACCAGAAGTTGAAGAGGATAGCAATTTAACCTGTCGTTGCCGCACTTGATACGTATTGCGTAGTTTCGCCAATTTTGTCAGGGGTGGAGCATTTGTCGACATTGAAAGAGGCTCGATATTTGCGAGAGAGTCAAAACCCATAAAGCCTGTAATTAAATTGCCTAAACCAGAAGGAACACTCGGCAAAGTTGTATTAGCAATAGCCACCCTCCCTCCGGGGAGTTTAAATTGGCTGAGTGACAAGTGAAGCTTATTAGAAAGTTGCCCGACTGTGCCCGATACCGTAATCACCGAAGAGTTTGGCGGGAAGGGAAACACCTTAAAACCTTGGTGAGTAAAGAACCTGCTGACTTCACTTAGGTCACTCTGGGTTGGACCGAATAGTTTTCCGGCTTGGCCTGGACGCAGAAAATGTTGGTACATGGGATTCCCAGGAGTAGAAACTTCCTTGGCATACTTTGCCAAGCCATCCGGCGACCTTGGTTTAACCTCAATTACAAAAGTGAGATGGTTTTGAAGAGGCACTTTACCATCAAATTTGGAACCAGCTGGAATATGTGGAACCGTGCCGATTGTGACATTTTGGCTCAAAACCGACAACCCCTGAGCATTCGAACTATGAGTGACTCCGAATACAAAATTCAGCGAAACTAGTAGCAAAACAATACAAATTGATCTAATCAAACCATTGCTTGGTCCTGAATTAGGGCTACCTGCCTTCACCTTATTTAAGTTATCACTAATTCGTGTCGTCTGCTTTTTTCACCTCTCGACACAATAATGCTTACCAAACCTTGCTCAACGGTAATCCCTTACTTCACATCTGTCCTTTTAGCTAGTCTTCTAATGCTTCACGGCCATCCATCTTGCCGGCTAAATTTATCCACCATAGAAAAGATGAATCGCCTCTTTCCTCTGGTGCTCATTTGATCAAAATAAAAAAGATAATATGCCAGAAACACATTCATTTTCAATCGGCAAATTATTGCAATCTAAGGTAAACCGCCAAATAAATTAATTCAATTTCAATTCAACGCTCCTGAATTCTTGAGAGCTCTTAAAGAATTTCAGGGGCATTTATGATACTAAAGAGCCGTCTTTAACTCTAAGGCTTCTCGTCCCATAGGCCGACACCTCTTTATCATGAGTGGCAACAATTATTGTTACCGGTTTCTCGTTTGTCTGAAGCTCTCTTAATAACTCGAGTACTTGCGCACTACTTTCAGAATCCAGATTTCCGGTGGGCTCATCTGCAATAATGACCTCAGGATCATTGGCAAGGGCCCTCGCTATAGCCACACGCTGTTGCTCCCCACCCGAGAGTTTCGAAGGCAGGTGGGTGAGTCTATGCGCCAAACCTACGCTCTCAAGAAGTTTCTTTGCAGTTTCGCTTCTCTCTTGTTTCTTGATTTTGGCAGGAACCAAGGCGATTGCCACGTTATCCAATGAAGAAAGTGTTGGAATTAAATTGAAGTGCTGGAAGATAAAGCCTATACTCTCACTTCTTAGTTTTGTTCTCTTTCTGTCATTTGCATTGCTTAAAGTCTCGCCCTTAAAATTTATGGTGCCTTTGGTTGGCAGGTCCAGCGCCCCCAGTAGTTGCAAAAGAGTACTCTTTCCTGAGCCGCTTGGACCCTCAAGGATTACGAATTCCCCACTTGATATTTGCAATGACACATCTTTGACGGCAACTACTTCATTTGAGCGCAGCTTGAATTTTCTTTCTACATTTATTAAGTCGTATAAAGGTTCTGAATCAGACATGTCCACCTGCTCTCATCCAATATCTCTAAAGGCTTGCGCTGGTTCTAACCTTGTAGCTCTAAGTCCTCCAAAAAGTCCGGCTAAAAGTGCTCCCACCAAGGAAGCGCAAATCCCAAATATTACTGTCGATATTCCTATGTAGGGAGTTAGTTTCAATGTGGAAGACGAGGATCCTGTGGATGCCTGGTGAAAAAGCTGTCCGGCATTCGAGGCGCCCACCGCAAGACCTTGAGTAGTTGCAGTCAGAGGCGGCAGCAGTGAAGAGATAAGCGCTGTTGAAATAAAACCTAAGCCTATTCCGATGGCAGCACCTATCAGGCCAATAAATGCAGTTTCAAGAACTATCTGTGAAAGAATCATCCTTTTTGTCCATCCAATTGCACGAAGCGTTCCAATTTCTTTATATCTCTTAGTAATATTTGACAGTGTCAGCAAAAGGGCTACCAGAAATGCGGCCAATAGAACTATTACTCCGACCACCGTACCCAAGCTTGTGGTTAGGGACTTGGCGTTTTGAAGGCTTCCTGAGACTTGATCGGCCAACGATGCAGCAGTTAATACTTGTGCACCAGGTAGTTGTTTTTTGATATTTGCTACAACTGAATTAACTTCACTGGCATTGTTTACTTTTACCAATACTTCATTTATCCTGCCACTGTTGGATGCAAGATTTTGCAGCGTCGACAAATCAAAATAAATATCTGCGGTGTCTCCGGTGAGAGTTGGATTGACAAGTCCAACCACTTTGAAGTTTTCTTTGTCAATTGTCATGGTTTGATTTAGGGAAATGTGATTTGAACTTGCATACGCGCTGTCGACAAGGATTTCATTTAAAGGAGATGACCCATACCATGATCCATTCACTAACTGTGCCTTAGTAATAATTCCAGAATTTGGACTGGATACATCTACTCCAGCCACAGTATAAGTATTGGTCGAAGTATTCGTCGCAGGCGGATTTAGAACTCTTGAAATAGTTTGGCTTGGAATCACAACTTGAGTTTCATACTGCTGATAGCTTGCAGGAAGACAGCTAAGAAATGCCTGGCTTAAGTCTCTCCCTCCTCCACCTAAAAATTTCCCGCCTCCGCCTGATCCTGAATTGCCGCTTGGAGGGGGGCTTCCGGAATTCCCGGCACTTCTGGTTTGGAATCCTACTCCCTGATTTTGGAGGCAAGTTCTTATCTGCTGGCGCTGGGCATCAGTAAGCGGAGGAGGAGCGCTGGTGACATTGAGCGATTGGCTTCCGGTCTGAAAAGTGTCCACAATTTTGGGAACGGTGCCAGACTCGTGGATGGCTTGCATAGAAAGAGCCGGAACCGCACTTGTGACATTTTGGATCCCTGCAATTATAGATGTGGCTTGACTGGGAAAAGTGATAAGCGTCCCGGGAGCAAAGAAGTCATATGTGAACTGCGTCCCGGCCGGTCCCAATTTGGAGAGGTCTGTGAGAACTGAACTATTTGCATTTAAAAGTGCGCTTTGATCTGTACTATTTAACTGCCTTAAAGTATTCCCACCTGGACCATTGCCGCCTCTAAAAAAATTTGACGGCGATGTTGTTGTGGTTGAAGTGGCTTGGGAGGTGGAGGTAATGGCGTCTACTGTTCTTGTCACTATGATGTCCGTCCCGACCGAAGAAAGTGGCGAAAGATCCTTGCTTTCGGCGCTGTTGAGCCCATTAGAAACTCCGACTATACCCATTACAAGGCCAACGCCAACTGCCAGACCAATCGCAGACACCAAGGTTCTTGACAATCGACGGCGCAATTCCTTAAGCGCATAACTAAATCTCATCTAAGACACTGTCCCTCATGCTTCCAAAGATGTTACTCCCTCAGACTTAGTAAATTCTCAGTTTTTCCTTAGAATTGGCTGAGTGCGTAAGCTAAAACTTTTCCAAACTTGTGCCTGCAGGCTGCTTCCTATAGGAAGTTTTTGATTCGCCAGGCAGATTCGATATCCACATTGGCGATTAATTATCAGATAACACCAAGCTATGCAAGTCTCGGTCTTTGTTTTTTGCCTTTAATTTGCCATTTCGTGGCGTTTGTTTAACTTAAAAGATATTTAACGAAGTTTATTAACTCGCAGAAATGACAGTGCAACAAGAACCAAAGATATCAAAGCAAGTACTCCTGATTCCGTCCACTGTAATGGCCAGAATTTGCTTTCAGGAAGATAAGTGACCTTTACATGGTATTTTATAGATACTGCATTAATGCAGTTGCTAAGTGGCGATCCGTCTCCCTGTGAAAAAAACTTCTTGACTCGACCTACTCTTGCGGCCGGCCCAGAAATAGGCGGGGGTGAATTAGCCAAATTAAACAGATCCGGGCAAAGAGACTGAACTGTTTGCGACGAAAGAGCCTGCCCTGAGTCGTTGACAGCTACAACTGAATAAATATAAGAGTTTGGAAGGTCAGGAGCGCTTAAAAATAAGTTCAGCGGTCCCGAATTCGAAGAGCCAAATCCCACTACGGTATTGTTATCCAAATTATATTCGCCAACTGTTGGAGAAACAAGGTTTGGCCTAATGGCTGAACCCATCACCAGGATAAATACTATGTAAAGCACCATTGTTGCAGCTATAGCGGGAAGGTTTCTTTTGAAAATTGATCCCAAAAATAGTCCGAGTGATATTGCGAAAATAACATACGCTACAGGAACCACATCTTGGACCAAATAGTATTGCTGCTCATACATATTTGCATTGACTATATCGAATGGCCGGAACCACCAGGAGATCAAAACAGTGACGATTATTGAAGATATCAAGCCAGAGATAAATACAACCGCCAACTTGTAACTTAGCCACTTATTTCGGCTCAAACTCTGTGTCCATGCCAACCGAAAAGTTCCACTCTCAATTTCCTTGGCTACAATCGGTGATCCCCAAAACATGCCAAATGCTACGGGCATGACAATCGCAATTATATTTAATATCGTTTGCAATAAGCCGTACTGTGAACTAAATGAAGAAAGTACCAGAGAACAGTTATTTAGATTTGAACAACTTGTCGCCAGCGCATGGTAGTTGCTCGATATCCTAAACCCAGTAGCCGCTACAACAACTGCCAAAATCAGAATCCCTGAGCAAGCCACAATTATTTGACTTTTTAACTGCTTAATGTTAAATCCAATCATTTTATTTAACCTCTTGCAGCCTGGACTTACTCACTTCGGGAATCCCGGCCATATAAGCCAGCACAAGATCTTCGAGACTCGGTTCTTCAACGACTAATCCAGGATCCAGAACAGGAGAATTAGTTTGTACCAGAAAGGTGGACTGCCTTTGAGTATGGCTCTCCTCAATTACTTTCATTTCCGAAGACAAGTCTTGTCGATCTCTTCGTGAACCTATAATTCTCAAATGGCTGGAAAGCAACTCTTCGATATCTCCGGCAACTTTAACTTTTGAATCAACCAGCACTATCAGGTAGTCACAAACTCTCTCTAAATCTGCGACAAGGTGAGATGACAGAATAACGCTTGATCCTTCCTCGGCTGCGTAGTCCATCAGGCTTTTTAAAAACTCTCTTCTAGCCAGTGGATCCAGGCTTGCAACCGGCTCGTCGAGGATAAGAAGTTCGGGCCTTTTTGCAACAGCCAAGGTCAAGGCTAGCTGTGCCTTTTGGCCACCTGAAAGTTTCCCGGCTTTTTGTTTAAGATCTATCTTCAAACCTTCAATGCGGGCAAATGCAAAGTCCTCATCCCATGTCTGATTCGCATGTTTGCCAAAATATAAGTGAGTGCCAACCGATAATCCTGAATATATCGGCGTATCTTGTGCAACAAAGCCGACTTTTGAGAGATGCGAAGAGCTGCGGAGGGAATTTTCACCTAAAACTTCGACTTGTCCCGCAGTTGGATTAATCAGTCCAACGCAGAGGTTGAGCAAAGTTGACTTCCCTGCTCCATTTGGTCCAACTAGACCTACCACCTTGCCCTTTGGAATTGAAATGGAGCAGTCTGACAGTGCATACTTTCGCCTGTATTTTTTTGAGAGCTCCTGCGTAGCAACTGCAGCTGTCATGCTATTTTTTCCCAAGACCCGGCCCGAAATGTATCGCTAAAAAGCGCCTCAATACTTTCGTCGTCTAATCCTGCCTTTCTGGCCTTTGCAATCCACCGTCCAAGTTCTACCCGTAGTGGTCCGTGAGCACTAAGCGACGGATCTACCAATTTTTTGGTTATAAATGTGCCGATCCCCGGACGTGCGCTTGCAATCCCTAAATGCTCCAACTCTTTGTATGCCTTAAGAACAGTATTGGGATTTATCGCAAGTTGCCTCACGACATCTTTTACCGTAGGGAGTTGGTCGCCTTCTGCTATCAAGTTCAACTTAAATGCCTGTTTGACTTGGTTTACCAGCTGCTGATACGGGGGAAGGCCGGACTTTGTGTCCAAATGGAACTCAATCATGAAACCTCACTTTATCTAGTTACCTAGTTCACTATATCCCTGGGACATGCAGGTGTCAAGCAGCACTCTCCATTGCTGCTTGACCTCCACCTTCCAGCGGGCCAAAATTTAGCATGTCATTATTTTGATGAACTTTCTGACCTAGATCCGCACGTAAGGTTTGGAGAAGCCCAGTTTGGCGACATTAGAGTTGTTGAAAGTTAAGGTTTTAGCAAGGAAGAGAAGCACACTGGTTTTTGGGCGT
This sequence comes from Actinomycetes bacterium, assembly GCA_021777355.1. GTDB lineage: Bacteria > Actinomycetota > Acidimicrobiia > Acidimicrobiales > JABEUL01 > JABEUL01. Next base: position 24,265 of record JAJYDO010000044.1, read on the forward strand.
GTTCTTACGATTTTGTAGATTTCTTGTAATTTAAGCTGCTATCCGCATTGGGTGTTATCTCTCTAGCGGGTAGTTAGTTTTTGATGTTAGGGACTACTGGCACTTAGTAGTTCATCTAGTTTTGTCCAAGCATTTCCAAAACTTCCATTAAAGTCTTGTTGGGAAGTATGGACTTCTAAGCGTCTTGAGTGATTGGTGATTCTAGCTGCTATTGAGATGAGTTCACGGCGAAGCCTCTTGCCATGTGCCCGACCATCTTTGCCTTCATCATGACCAGTGAGTCCTTGTAGCCAAGCTGATATGTTCAAGGCTAAGAATGCTCCCCACATCCACATAGCATTAACAGCTTCATATCCTGATGGTAGATGACGTAAAGCTAGCCCAAGCTTTGAATCTTTTATTCTTTCTTCAACTAATGCACGTTGACGAAACCAGGATTCAATATGTAAGATATCCCAATCTAAGTTTGTAACTATGAAGCTATAGGCATAGGCAAAAGGAATTTCATTATTTTCTAATAATGTAAGTTGGTCAGGATCTACAGTGCGTCTCCTTCTGGATCTTGAATTCTTTTTTAGTTCATCTGCGTTGTACCTAACTCGCCTAACAATAGTCCTAGTACCAACTGGCCAAAGAGATGGCACATAGCCACACTCAGCTACTTCTGCATGCATATCAATAGCTTCTTTCCAGCCATCATCGCCGATCTGTCTCATAGAATGCCATGCGGCTTTGTTGCGCTTTGCCGCTATAGCGAAGTCAGCATTATTTTCTAGTGCAGCTTCAGCAACACTTTTTGAAAAGAAACCAGAGTCACAACGTACTATTGGACGTAGAAGTCCCGGAGGTAGATTATCAACTGCTTTTTTGATAAGTGATGGAGCTTGTGGACATGGACTGTCTTTGCCAGAGCCTAACTCACCAGTTAGTACTACTCCTGCTTCAGCCCATACTACAAGATGAGGACGATAACAACGCTGTCCTTGGTAGTTGTATGCGACACCTTCTTTTTTGGATCCATATACCTCTACATCAGTAGGGTCCATATCGATAGTTGGGCGAGTTAAAACTAATTTATTCTTACGACTATCATTCAATAGGTTAAATGCTGCACCAATGAGTTTCTTATTAGCAACCTCTAGTCCAGCTGCAACCTTAGAATCAAAGCGTTTACCTAGACTAATTACAGTTGTAGAAGCAGGTACATCTGGAACAGCTCGTAGGGCAAGACCGGCTTTGTCGTAACGCTGAAAATCTAAATCACAGAGGAAATCTCCACCTGAAAGCATTGTTTCTGACACTGAAAGGATAAGAGACCCAAGACTCAAACCACGTCTTCGTTTTTTTATTGAAGGTGAGCTTGCATCAATGGTGCCAGCAATATCAAGTAACTTATCTAGCTTGGCAACAAGTTGCAAACCTGCTCGTGGGGTAATGCAATTATCTGGATTAGAAAGCACCACTCTTGGTCTCTTTTTTGCTATCGTGGTATTCACCAGACAGGTGCCTTTCGCTCAGGGAAATATGATTATTTCGTTACACCATTATCCCAGATAGAAGGCACTTTGTCGCGAATAGGCATGGAATAAAGTTGTTCTTACGTGCGGATCTAGGTC